>JANQIA010000116.1 GCA_028282405.1 Rhodovibrionaceae bacterium | reverse complement strand
TTTCCCGCGTCGGATGCCTGCTCCCGAGACCCATGACAGCGATGTGGCCGATACGCGTCACGCCGAGTCTCCCAGTCACGTGGACAAGGCGAGCGATCGCCGGCTAACGACCAAGAGCGTCGCCTTCGTCGCCTCCCCGGACCCCGAGGCGCAGGAAGCGCGCAACCGCCTCGAGCGGCGCTATGGCGGCGGCCCGGTTTCCGGCGCCGAGATCATCGTCGCCCTTGGCGGCGACGGCTTCATGCTGGAGACGCTGCACGCCAACTTCGACCGCTCGGTCGCTATCTACGGCATGAACTACGGCACCGTCGGCTTCCTGATGAACGGCTATGAGGAGGACGGTCTCGCAGCCCGCTTGGCCACTGCCGAAGCTGTCAATCTGCACCCCTTGCAGATGCAAGCCGAGACCCTCGACGGCCAACATGTAGAGGCCATGGCGATCAACGAAGTGGCCCTGTACCGGGAAAGCCGCCAAGCCGCCAAGCTGCGCCTCAGCATCGATGGCGTGACCCGCATGACGGAGCTGATCTGCGACGGCGTGATGGTCGCGACCCCGGCCGGCAGCACGGCCTACAATCTCTCGGCCCACGGACCCATCTTGCCGATCGGCACTCCGCTCCTGGCCTTGACCCCGATCAGCGCCTTTCGGCCGCGCCGCTGGCGCGGTGCCCTCTTACCGCACGAGGTCACGGTGACGATGGAGGTGTTGGAGCACAACAAGCGGCCAGTCAGTGCCACCGCCGACTATACCGAGGTGCGCGACGTGCTGCGCGTGACGGTGCGGGAAGACCGCAGTCGGACCCTGCGCCTGCTCTTCGACCCGGAGCACAATCTGGAAGAACGCATCCTTAAAGAGCAGTTCACGCCTTAGAAATGCCGTCGGTCAGTCGCATCTAATCGGCCGGCTGCTCCCATTCGGACCGGATCGAGCCATCGTCATCGTCGTAGAAGACGGGCGACTGCGCCAAGACGACCCCGATCGCGGCAAGCTCCGCTGCACTGCCGACGGGCAGCTCTACAGGCTGATTGACACCTTGAAGATGAAGGCCAACGCGCCCTGTTTTATCAAACGCGTTCCAGCGCACTGCGTAGTGCAAGACTGTTCGTGCCATCTTCCGCTCCTCAAATAATGCTAACAGTTCACGTTTTTTTCGGAGACTTTCGACAACGCAATAGAGTTCTAAATAGGTTGGTTTATTGTGGCAAAAGACCAAACTCATCTATGAGACTCTTGTTTTGTTTTTGTATTTTCAATTTCTCTTGTTCTATAAGAGCAGTTTCTCTTTGAATCTCTTCTTTCTCTCTATCCAAATAGGCAATGCAAAATTTTTCTACATCACTTTCCTCACTATTGTTCACAGCTCTAATGACGCTTAAGCAAACGGCCTGAGTCTCATCGAACTTTAGATTTCTGGTCACGATGTTGTTGATGGCTGTCGCTACCTGATCCGACACGGTCGATGGCACAGCCTGGGCCGCTGCCAAGCGCACTGCCGTCTCACCGGATACCTGTACTTGGCTAGGGCTGCGCAGGAGTTCTTCGAGCGCGGCTACGGCGACCCTTGCGTCGTTTGCAGTCAATGCGGCCGTCCTTGCATTCTCGTCCGCCTTCTCCGATTTCGTCTTCTCCGCATTCACCTGCTCTTCGGTGACGGCGGGTTCATCATTTGGCACGGGCTCTCCTGCAAGTTGACGCTCACGCTTTGCTTTCAGATCTTCGTAGACCTTTTTCTGTGCTTCCGCGGCCATTTTTGCTGAAGCAGCAAGTTCTTCCTTTTCCTCAAGAGTGACGCGCGCCTTCGCGAGCTGATCACGAATCGCAACGACATCCTTGGCCGTATTGGCCTTTGAGGACGCCGTAATCGCCACCGGAGTTGGACGGACAGCGTTGGTCAATTGCTCGATTGCGAGTATGGAGACGATGATGCGGTGATCGCGGCCAGCCTGCGTGACAAATTGCTCTTCGCTGATCGCCCCATTGAGGTAACGCTCGCAGGTGCGATACATCAGCTCCCGCAGGGTTTGGATGGTTTGCGTCCGGCTGATCGTTGCTCCCGCTTCAGAAATCTGAGCTGCGAGATTGGCCGCGACCGACTGGCTCGTGGCATCGCTCTGGAAGGCGCCGGAAACCGAAAGCGACGAGCTAAGCACTGTAAAGACATCGGGACTGGGCTCGACGCAGAACCGCGTAAACGGTTCTTCCACTGTGGTACTTTCTTCGACAACTTCGGTCTTTCGAGACTCCGGTCCCGCGGTGTCCACGTTCGTCGTACGATGATCCGTCCTGGTCGTCTTCTTCCTCTTGTTCGACAGAATGGCGCGCTGCTTGGCGTCGATCAGGCCGATTTTCTCGTCGCCGACCTCGTAAGTGCGAAAGATTGAATTGTTGTTCGCCGAGCAGGCGCCTAGCCACAGCAGAGCAATTACTGCCACGATAAAACGCCTCATGAACACCCCCCTGGCACTAGCCTTCTTTAAAGCGCACAATTTCGCGCCCTTCTACTTTAGTAACACTTTCATTAGAAATACACAAGTTAGACGTTATCTACAAATCTCAACTCGCCCGGAACGGGTAGTTTGAGCCTCCTTGCCATACGAGGCCACGGTGACTCTGGAGGTGTTGGAGCACAGCAAGCGGCCGGTCAGTGCCACAGCCGACTACACAGTAGTGCGCGACGTGCTGCGGTTCACGGTGCGGGAAGACCGCAGCCGGACCCTGCGCCTGCTCTTCGACCCGGAGCACAATCTGGAAGAACGAATCCTCAAAGAGCAGTTCACGCCTTAGCGGAACACTCTGCTTTCTAGTCCCCTACTCTGCGGACCGAGTATAGCCGGCACCCTACGCCTGAAAGCTAAGAGGCCGACCGCTGTTGCGGTGGGAGAAAGTTGGCAATGGGCCCGAACCGTTTGAACTGAGCGCACTTGCCCGAGTTGAAACTCCGTCATGACACCCACTCACTGGGTTGTCGTTGTGGATAAAATGCTCGCTTTCCACGTTTCTATCTAAGGAGGATTATGCGTTTTCCCTGACAACTTATTGATTCTCTGGGGCGAGAGCTAACCACGACCTAGACTCGTATTTTCTTAGAATGACGCCGGCTCAGATGGTATTATGTAAAGACCAAAGGGGAAATGAGATCGGATTTTGGGGGTGAGTTATGAACCGGCTTCTCCTCAACGCCATGGTGATTTTGCTCTCGTGCATCGGTTTGTTGTCCGCGGCTCACGCCTCCGTCATCATTGAAGATGCGTTCAATTTTCGCGAGTTGAGGTCCGGTCAAGCGCTTAATGTGGACCCGGGTGACCGGCTCATTTTCGGCGGAAATGTTAGAGATACGGATACGGGCGCACGCCCGGCTGACGCAACTGTGACCGCGCGCAACAGCAGCACGAACCAGGTCTTTGCACTCAACCCGTCTGGCTCTTTGGAGTTCTTCGCGAACGTCCCCTACAGCACCGAGCTCGCTGAAGGGAATTGGCAGGTCACTGTAGTCAGCGACAAGGGCACGGACTTCTTCACCTTGCCTGCCTTTGGGACAGGACCAGGAACTGGCCCGGTTCCCAACGTAAGCAACCTCACGGTGAGCGGCAGCGGCCAAAACCGGACATTGAACTGGGACCTTCCCGCAAACCTCCCGGCAGCTAATGACGGGAACATCGACCGATTGCGGATACGCGTTCAAGACTCGAACTTCAACACAACGCTCGATCAACGGCTCTCGACCGGCTCGTCCTTGGGCACGACCTCCTTCACGCTTCCAGATGGCGTGATCCCCAACAATGGGGTTTTTCAGGCTCAGGTACTGGTCGAGGGCTTCAATCCCTTCAACCGGTCGCGCACCTACGAAAACTTCAGCGTGACCGATGTCGGCGCAGGCGGCGCGCCTATCGATATCGACCCCAACAGCCTTTTCAACTACCGCGACCTACGCGGCCCGAACAGCGTGGGCTGGACTGAAGGCGACGTATTGACGGTGGGTTTGAGTGTCGACCCAACTATCGCTGACAGCGCATTCGTTAGTGCTGAACAGAACGGCCAAACGGTCCTACTGACGCAGTCTTTTGACCGTTCGACGGAATTCGCCGGAACACTCCCATATGACCCAAACTTGACCGGTCCGTGGACTGCAACTGTCGTTAGTGGGGAGTTTTCTAGAGAGTTGGCACTGCGTCCAATTGGGAGCGTAGATACGGTCGATTTCGTAGGAAACGTAAGCATGACGCCAAACGGACTAACGCCCACAATCAACTGGACGCTGCCCAATGACACTTCCGATATCGACGTAATTCAAATTGGACTTTTCAACGATGCCACGGACGCGCGCATTCCTCTAGGTGATGGAGGCGGCCTCTTTCAGACGATCGACAAATCCGCCACAAGCTTCACTTTTCCCGACGGCGTGCTTCAAGAAGGAGAGAAGTACGTCGCCCGCGTGATCTTAAACAACCGCGATGAGAACGACCTAACGCTAAGCAGGTCGATTCAGTTCATCAACTTTACCCCATTCATGGATGATATGGGCACGGAGATCTTCCTTCCTTCCGTCGACAATCAGGGCGTCTTCAACTTCGACATCGACGTGGCCGCCAACGTACCGATTCTCATCGATCCCTTCGTTGCTATTGGATACGACTACGAAACGGGCGCAGGCGACCCCAACTTTCAATCGATCCTCGTGCCGGAAGTGGGTGGCGACGACAGCTTCATACTGCGTTTCTTCGATGGTATGGCCGAGATAGAAACAGTTCTCATGGCGAATGAGCAGTTCTTCTTCCCTCTCGGTGGTGTCTCCGCGTTCACGATACTGGGAATCGACCCAAATGTCGGCCTAGACCCAACCGACGTGACGGCGTTCGTATCGCAGCTCACCTTCGTCGCGGATGGACAGTTCACCGGCTCCATGACGCCGATTACTGTTTTCGTGCCCGATCAAATGGCCCTTTCCGAGCCATCTGCAGCCCTGTTCGTTCTTGCCGGAGCCTTTCTCATCTTGTTCAGGCAAAGTGCAGTGAGCCGTCGAGATACGAAGCGTGGGATGGTCAGGCACTCAAGACCCTGATGAGAGGAACTGCGCTCGGCACAGGGCGCTGCCTGACCATCTTTCCGCGCTCTATCTGAACAGCTGGTAGAGCGTCTCTTGGTCCGGCAATCCAGTGACAGGGACGGCCTTGTCCTGCTGATAGGCCCGAAGCGCGGACTTCGTGGCTTCGTCGAAATGGCCGTCGATTTGACGACCGTAGTATCCGAGTTCAGTGAGGCTTTGCTGCACCCGCATCAAGATCGCTCGATAAAGCTGTAGCGTCGTTTCTTCCCCCTCGATAGTCACCAGTTCCGAGTTAGCCTTCAGACGGTTTGGAAAAAGGGCCGCCGCCATGGCATCGACGGCGACCAAGAAACTTCTGCTCGGATTTTCCTGGCAGTAGTTGAGCAAGAGGCCCGCGAGCAAGCGCAAGCCTTGCCAAGGTGCGATATCGACCGTCTCTTCTTTGTATCTGTTGAACCCTGTGAGGTAGCCGTTCAACCAGCCGAGAAAGAGAGCATTCTCTGCTCCACTTTCGCGATTTGCTTCGACAAATTCACTGCAGCTCCGATTGCCAGGATACTTGATTGCAAAAGCACCGTTTTCGGCCGCGAAGGATGCGTCGAGATGGGAGTACACAATGCCGATACCAAGGCTTAGCGCGATCAGATAGCGAAGCAACTTCTGAGCCGTTTGGCACATTGCACGCTCCTTCTCTTACTCATCTGCCCTAGAGCCAAACTGATGCGCCAACCTTGTGGTCTTGATCGTTACTTTCCGCAGACTTCGGTTGGAGCAGGGATAAGACCAACCAACTATACACGTAGCCCAAACACACTCTAGGCTTGTGTTTATGAGAAGCGAATGGTCGTCAGGATGGATTTCGACGATCAGTTAGCTGACCGCCCTTACGTAAACCGCTCACGATGCTTCATCGCCGCCAGCAGGGTGTGGTGATCCAAGCATGAATTGGTCGTCGCACTAGACCAATGCTGCCAGGAGGGTTTAGGCTCTTGCCCATAAGAAAATTGGTGGCGCGCTAACGAAGCCACCGGACCGGAGGAGGCGATGCACGGCGAGACCTGTGCCTTGCCGGGTGCCGCGTGATGCTCGGCGTACGGAGACAACGGCGAGGCGTGCTTCGCGGCCTCACCGCTGCTGCGCTGACGGCGTCAATGCCGCGGTGGGCCGCCAGCGAACAGCACGACATCCGCTTCGGCCTGACGCCGGTGTTTCTCAGCTCCGACCTCGAGCTGCTCGATCGCCTGCGCACCTATCTTTCAGCGGCCCTCGGACGCCCGGTCACCCTGGTCAAGCGACGCACCTATCAGGAGATCACCGCGCTGCTGCTGTCCGGCCAGCTCGATGCTGCCTGGATCTGCGGTTACCCGTTCATACAGTTTCGCCGGCGCCTCTCGCTCCTCGCCGTGCCGGTGTGGCGTGGCCGGCCGCTCTATCAGTCCTACCTGATCGTCGACCAGGGCCGCAGTGCGCAGGATGTGCTCGACCTGAGAGGCGACATCCACGCCTACTCCGACCCCGACAGCAACTCGGGCTATCTGGTGACCAGGGCCACTCTGGCGGAGAGAGGAGAAGCCTCCAACAATTTCTTCCGGAAGAGCTTCTTCACCTACTCCCATCGGAACGTCGTGCGCGCAGTGGCCTCAGGCTTGGCCGGGAGCGGCAGTGTCGACGGCTACGTCTGGGAAGTGATGTCGGAGATCGAGCCGGCGCTGACCGGCAAGACCCGCGTTCTGCGAAAGTCGGAATGGCTCGGCTTTCCGCCGATCGCCTGCGGCAAGACTCTGGCGGGCACAGCGCGTGCGACAGCCATCGCAGCGGCCTTCATGACCATGGCCGAGGATGCGGCCGGGCGAGAGGTGCTGAACATGCTGCGCCTCGATGGCTTCACGGACGGCGAACCGACGCTGTTCGAGAGCATCGCGCAGAAGTTCGAGCTGGTCCGGAGCCTGGGATGAGCAGCCTCATCCAGCGGGTCCGGGCCTGGCCGACCACCGTCAAGGTGCCGCTCATGGTGGCCGGCTTGATGATCGCCGTCAGTGCGCTGCTCTCCAATCAAGTGCTGCAGCGGCTGGCCGAGACCCAGCAGCGCCACCTGGAAGAACTGACCGGCGCCTATCTGGACGGCCTCTCTTCCGCCATCGTGCCTCAGGTGCTGCGCGAGGACGTGTGGGAGATCTACGATCAGCTCGACCGCACGCGCGAGGCCTATTTGGGCGTGAGTGCGCTCAACACCCTGGTCACCGACGCGGACGGCGGCATCCTCGCTGCCTCAGACCCGCGCCTCTTCCCGACTCAAACGGCATTGCCCAGTTCGCTTCGAGATCGCTTTCAAGGGGGCGACAACCTCGTGCTGGACGAAACAGCGGGCCGCGCCTTCATTCGTCGGGCGCTTGCCTATCAGGAGCGTCCGGTGGGTTGGATCTACGCCGAGATCGACATCCGTGACCTGTTGGCGGAACGACACGAGGTCTTGGTCGCCCTTATTCTGGCCAACGCAGCTCTTACACTGCTTTTCGCTGGCGGCGGCTATCTGGCCGTCAGCCGCATGCTGCGGCCGATCGGCGTTTTGGCAGAGCACTTGGAGCGTGGCCGCGGCGGACGGGTAGAGCCCATCCCGGCCACTGAAAGCGGCGTACGAACCAACGAATTCGGGCATCTGTTCCATCGCTACAACGCCATGGCCGAAGCGCTGAACGAACGGGAAGCACTGGCGGCGCGCCTGGCGGAAGAGGAAAGGATGGCCAGCCTCGGCCGTTTGGCATCCGGCATGGCGCATGAGATCAACAACCCGCTCGGCGGCATGTTCAACGCCATAGACACCATTGAGCGCCACGGCGAGAACGTAACGGTACGCCAAACGTCGCTCGACATCCTCAAGCGCGGGCTTGCCGGCATTCGCGACGTGGTCCGCGCCACCTTGGTCACCTACAAAGGCAGCGCGCGGGAACGGCTGTTGCGATCATCCGATCTGGACGACCTACGTTTCCTGGTGCGTCAAGAGATTGCGCGCCGAGGTCAGAGCTTGGCATGGCGCAACGATCTGCCCCCTTCCCTGCCGCTGCCGGCCAGTCCCGTGCGGCAGGCCGTGCTCAACCTTCTCCTGAATGCCTGCGCCGCGTCTCCAATGCAGGGCGAGATCAGCTTCGAGGCGGTGGTCGAGCAAGGCCGACTGCTGCTGGCTGTTGCCGACCGCGGTCCAGGCTTGCCTCCGGACGTAGCCACCCTGCTGTGCAGCAATGGCACGGCCAATGCACCCCCCAGCGAGGGTCGAGGCCTCGGCGCGTGGATGATCAGCCGCTTGGTCGCGGAGCTGGGTGGCAAGCTGCGCACCGAGGCGCGGGTTGGCGGCGGAACCCGCATCGAGATTACCATACCTCTCTTGGCTGCCGCGGAAGACGCGGCTTCGTGCGAGACTGCACGGGAGGACCTGTGCCATGTTGCCTGAAGGCAGCCGCATCGGCGTGATCGAGGACGACCCGGTTATGGGAGCTTCGCTGCTGCAGCGTCTGCAGCTCGAAGGCTGTGCCGTCGACTGGTGGACCTCAGGCCGCGAAGCGATCGCATCCCTGCAGCGCCGCCAGCATGACCTTGTGATCTGCGACATTCGCCTCCCCGACATAGCCGGCGAAACGCTGTTCCGCGATGTGGTGCGTGAGGAGAATGCGCCGCCCTTCCTCTTCATCACCGCCTATGGCGAGATCGACCAAGCCGTCTCCCTGATGCAGGCCGGTGCCGGAGACTACCTGACCAAGCCCTTCGCGATGGACGACTTCCTCGACCGGGTCAGGACCCTGTTGGTCCGGCAGGATGCGATCGAAGCGGAGGGCACCACGCTCGGAGCCAGCGATGCCATGCGGGAGGTCGAGCGGCTCTTGCGCCGGGTTGCCGGCCTGGATAGCGCCCTGCTGTTGAGCGGCGAGACCGGTGCGGGCAAAGAGGTTTGCGCCCGCTTCGTTCACTGCATCTCGCCGGCCGCGTCTGAGCCCTTCACGGCCGTCAACTGCGCGGCGATACCCGGGGAGCTCCTGGAGAGCGAGCTCTTCGGCCACGAGAAGGGCGCCTTCAGCGGCGCGCATGCGCGCCATCTCGGCTATGCGGAACGGGCCGGGGACGGCGTGCTCTTTCTCGACGAGATCGGCGATCTGCCGCCCCCCTTGCAGGGAAAACTCCTTCGGCTGCTGCAAGACCGCAGCTTTTACCGGGTCGGAGGTGAGCGCCCGGTTCCCTTCGATGCTCGCCTGATCTGCGCCAGCAACCGGGACCTGGAGAGCGAAGTTCGGCGCGGAGCCTTTCGCGAGGATCTCTTCTTCCGCATTGCCGTCATCCCGGTCACCGTGCCGCCGCTGCGTGACCGTCCCACCGACATCATCGCGCTGCTCAACCGCTTCACCGACGAACTTGCCAACGTCATGGAGCGCGGGGTCACGGGCGTAAGCGCCTTGGCCGAAGAAGCGGCCCTAGCGCACGACTGGCCGGGCAACGTCCGCGAGCTGCGGAACCGCGTCGAACGGGCCGTGGCCTTGGCGAGCGGCGCCCGGCTGATGCCGGGCGACCTCTTTCCCGAACTCAATCTTGGCAACGCTGGCCAAGCCGCGGAGATCGAGACCCTGGCACAGGTGCGCGATGCCGCAGAGCGACGCCAGATTCAGCGTGCCCTGAGGCTTACAGAAGGGCAGGTCATGAAGGCGGCGGAACTCCTCGGCGTTTCGCGCACGACCCTGTGGGAGAAGATGCGGCGCCTGAAAATCGCCGAGGGCGAATAGGGCGCGTGACGTCCCGGTTCCGCACTTCCTCAGACCTAACGGGCAAACGCCGCTCTCGGACTAAGAAGCAGGAAGCTCCACTACTGGGTTTCGGCCTGATCTCCCGGTCTTGTCGCTTGCCACTCGGCGAGATCCTCTTCCGTCTCATTGATCAATTGCTCAAACTCCGCCGCGCTCAGCTCACGCTTGCGACTGGGAGCTTCGAGGCCAAATCGCTCGATGTCGTCACGGACAAAGGCGACTCCATTGTCCAACTCTCGCGCATCGGTGCTACGCGGCGTAGCAAATCCTTCAGGTCCGATGTTCTCGTTTTCGCGAGGGAAGAATCGGAGAGGGTTCCGATCAAACAGCGCCTGCGAAAACTCGAGACCCGTCAGACGTTCCACTTCAGTGACAGTGACCTGATAGTTGACAGGCTGGATATCATTATCCCAGCGACCGCGCTTGTCTCTCAGGAAGAGCGCGTCCTGGTACATTACGTAACACTGGCATTCCAGTTCATCTGTTACCTTGCTTATGTAGGCAACCAGCTTCCAAAAGCCGGACGGAATGCGGACGGCGCCGTCCATGCCTCGTCGCGTGTACCAGCGGTCGGTTTCCGAGAAGACCGGACCGGTGAAGACGCATAGCCTGTCGTTCTTATCTCTGTCGAAGTGTCGAACCACTTCTTCAGGAACGCGCCACTCGTCCTGGTTGAAGTTCTCGTGTTGCAACGAGGCGTTGGCGTAGGAGCAGGAGTCGTTGCTTGCACGCTTGGCGATATAGTCATTGTCACCCCAAGTTATCGCTGTCCGTCGTGTCAGGTGGCCGCGATCCCAAACATTGCGCGAGTAGGCTTCGGGACCGATCTGGTTTTCGCCGCCAATGCGCGAATCAATGAACCAGCGCCGGCCACTGACTCTCTTGAATTCGCTCTGATCGAGATTCGCGGCCGAGAAGTATGCCTGCCGGCTCGATCTGCTCATGACGATTGAGTAGTGGATGTAGTCGGCGACACGGCCGTCACGCAGCTCCTGCCGATCCAAGACGTCATCCTCGAGCTCAAGGCTAACGTTCGGCATGGGCACCTCAACTCCCCCACCCAGGAATTTCGGGTCATAGCCTTTGCGCAAATCCGACATCTTCCAGCCTCCTTGTGAGCGATTGAAAAGAAATACAATCATAAGATTGCAACCCATTTGAAGTGGATAACTTCGAAAACCTACAAGCCAGATGTGCTTTCCTTGGACTTGCGTTCCGATCCTCCGCGCTTGGGAATGCGGTTATGCCAGTAAGTTCCGTTCCTGCTCGATGCTGCGTTTGACATGGCCGGCAAAAGCGGCGGCGGTCTCCGGAGAGCTGTCAACGTGAGAGCATGACGTTCGGAAATCCGAACGGCCTTTCTTCCAAATGTTTGAACTTCGGAACGGTTGCAGTCGCGGCGGTCCGGCTAAGCCATTCAATTTGATCACCTTCCCCACCGAAGCCTGCTTGGCACGGTCTTCGCAAAGCTCCGCTGACAAACGAAGCTCAGGGGAGGAGTGCCATGCCCAAATGCGATCGTCTCGTCGACGTTGGTCGGCGCCAGTTCCTGCGCGGCAGCACCTTGGCCGCGGCCGGTGCAGCAGCCACAGCCGTGGCTCCCGCAGTCCCTGCGTCCGCCGCGCGAACCGGAGCCGATTACCCCTCGGCGAAGCTGGCGAACCTGAAGGATCTCAAAACCAACGAGCCCATGGACATCGCCTATCCGGACGCGGACTCCCCGGGTGTGCTGATCAAGCTCGGTCAGCGCGTGCCGGGCGGCGCCGGCCCTGACGGTGACGTGGTCGCCTACTCGGTGCTCTGCCCGCACAAGGGCTACCCGCTCGCCTATGACGCGAGTGACAAGACCCTCAACTGCCCCGGCCACTACTCGCGCTTCGATGCGGAAATGGAAGGACAGCAGATCTGGGGACACGCCAACCAGAACCTGCCGATGTTCATTCTGCGCATCGACGACTCAGGCGACATCTTCGCCGAAGGCGTCGACGAATTGCTCTATGGGCGCACCGACAACCTGCTGGCCTGAGGGAGACGATCATGACCTATAAAACCGGACTGCGTCGGCTTCCGATCCCGCCGAAGGACGCCAAGGTTCACAACGTCACTTGCGACTTCTGCATCGTGGGCTGCGGCTACAAAGCCTATAGCTGGCCGATCGCACAGGCAGGCGGCACGGCCGCCGGCAGCAACGCGCTTAACGCCGACCTCGGGGAGCAGCAAGGCGCCGACTCACCCGACTGGTACAACCCGGCCATGTACAACATCGTGCAGCAGGGCGGTCAACCGGTGCACCTGGTCATCAAGCCCGACCAGGACTGCGTGGTGAACCAGGGCCTCAACTCGGTGCGCGGCGGCCGCATGGCCAACACGCGCTATTCCGAGCAGATGGGCACCATGACGGACCGCCTAACCAATCCCCTGGTCTGGCGCTATTCGCAACTCCTGCCGAGCTCCTGGGACGATGCCTTGTCGCTGGTCGCCGATGTCACCCGCCGGGTGATGGAGGAGTGGGGTGAGGATGGTGTCATCGTCTCCGCCTTCGATCATGGCGGCGCCGCCGGCGGCTACGAGAACACCTGGGGCACCGGCAAGCTCTATTTCGAGAGCATGAAGATCAAGAACATCCGGATCCACAACCGTCCGGCCTACAACTCCGAGGTTCATGCGACCCGGGACATGGGCATGGGTGAGCTGAACAACGCCTATGAAGACGCCGAGCTGGCCGACACCATCTTCTGCGTCGGGGCGAACTCCCTGGAGAACCAGACCAACTATTTCCTGGCCCACTGGGTGCCCAACCTGCGCGGCAGCTCGCTCGACAAGAAGAAGCAGATGCTGCCGGACGAAGAGCACGCCCCGGCCAAGGTGATCATCGTCGACCCGCGGCGGACGGTCACCGTCAACGCCTGCGAGATCGAAGCCGGCAAGGACAACGTCCTGCACCTGGCTTTGAAGCC
>JANQIA010000106.1 GCA_028282405.1 Rhodovibrionaceae bacterium | reverse complement strand
ACCGCCCGCTCGAAGATGCGCGCGCCCTCCACCGCCATGGCCGAGGTCGGCGGGGTGACGGTATGATGCACGTCGAGGGCGCTGTGCCGGTCGATGTGCATCATCGGCGGCAGCTCGTGCATCCAGCGGCGGTAGTACTCCTGATCGTAAGGGTCGCGCTTGGCGTAGATCCAGCCGGCCGCCTCCAGCCGCGCCTCGACCGCCGGGATGTCCTCCTTGCGCACCAGGATGTCGATGTCCGAGAGCGTCCGTCCCTGGCCGGCGGCGAAACCGCCGACGATGTAAGCACCGCCCTTGAGCAGCAGGAAAGGCAGGTCGTGCTCGGCAAGCGCCCGGGTCAGCGCCGCCAGCTCCACCGCCACCGCGCGGTGCTGGCTGTCGGCGAGCCGTTGGGCGAGGTCCAGGTGGTAGCGCGCCCGCTCGGGCGCCGCCCCGGCCAGGCCCGCCGCATGGAGCTGCGCCGCCACGCGCGGGGTCAGATCGCAAGCGCCGGCCTCGAAGATCAGCCGCTCCCAGTCGCGGGCGCCGGCCCGGGCGAGACAGGTCGGGTCGCGCAACGCCTTGATCAGCATGCTGTCCGTCATCGCCCTACCCGCCTCCGGCGGCGCTGCGCGGGATCGGGTCGGAGGCGGCGGTCGCCTCCTCGACCAGCGCCAAGGCCTCTTCGAGGGAGGCGTAGCCCAGCGCCAGGCAGTCGCAGGCCTCGACCAGGCCGCAGAGCGCCTCGAAGCCCTGCCGGCCCAGGACATGGTAGTTGAAGGCTTGGCCGCTCAGGTAGAAGGCCATCTTGGACCGCTCGACGGGGAGGGCCTGCGGCGTGGCGTCGGGCTCGAAACGCGGCGCCAGGATCCAGCGCGGCACGGCGGGCTTGCCGATCAGGGCGCTGCCCTCAGGCGGGGTCAGCAGGCCGACGGTGCCCTTGCGGGTGCCGGCGACCACCTCGCCGATCTCGGCCGCCGGAAAGTGGCGCCGGACGATGGCGATGGACTCGTTCTTCAGGCTGATCGGCCGACCGAGGCCGTAGAGCGTCCGCCCGTCGAGCGAGATCAGCGCGAACTCGTCGGACAGCAGGCGCCAGCCGTTGTGGACCAGGGCGGCGCAGAGCGTGCTCTTGCCGGAGCCGGAATAGGCCGGCATGACGATGGCCTGCCCGTCCCGCTCGACGGTCGCGGCGTGCAGCATGAGGAAGCGGGTGGCCTGGGCGCCGATGGCCCAGTTGAAGCCCCACTCGAAGGCGTGCTTGGCCTGGTCGAGCGGCAGGGGGCTGAAGGGCTCGTAGGACTGATAGCGAAAGCGGACCTGCCGCCGGTACCAGCGGCGCAAGCCGCCGGAGGCCGAGAGGGTGAGCTGGAAGTCGGCTATCTCGTCCGGCGGCACCAGCGGATAGTCCGCGTAGTACTTCAGCAGGTGCCGGCCCAACTCGGGGATGTTGGAGCGGATGCGGGGCCGAAAGGGACCGACCTCGACGGCAAGCTCTCCGGCGGCCAGCGCCGCGCTGAGACGGCCGGGGGCAAGGCTGCCGAGAGGATCCATGGAACGTCCGTGTTGCCGGTTGGCCGCGAGATGCCGGAGTCTTGCACCAGATCCGTTAAGACCTTGGTTAACGGGAAGCGTCCCGGGGCACGTGCGGCGAGGTTACTCGGCCTCTTCGTCGTCGTCCACGTCTCGGCCGACCTCCGGGAAGGCGTCCTTGCGCAGGAGGCCCATGCGGCGCAGGTCGTCCAAGCGGTCCTCGTCGCCCTCGGGGGCGCCCTCGGGATCAGCCGCGGGTTGGGAGGTTCCGGCCAGGCGCTGCAGCAAAACAAGGTCGTCGGGGGCTAGGAAATGCGTATCGCCGCTGTCGCAGAGATAGACCAGCGCCGCGCTTTCGCCGCCGCTGCGATAGACGTCGCAATCCTCGATAAGCGGATGGTCGCGATAGCCCTCTATCGGCAGACCGTCCGGACGCAAGGCCTCAGCCGTAGAGCGACTCGAACTGGCTCCTCGCCGAGTTCAGCATATGGGTGCAGGTGTCGACCTGCGTCTGGCAATCTTCGAGGCTCGTGGGCGCCACGTGCACCAGCCAGGCGTCCCGGAAGTCGAACTCGACCTCGCTGGTGGTCAGCGCGAAATTCGGGTCGAACTTCGCCGCATTGAGCATGTTGGCAACCGCGGCGCGACCGCAATTCTTCAGCGCTTTGTCGTAGCTGTTCAGCGACGAGCCGTCGATCTGATGCAGGAAGGGCTTCCAATGCACCGGCCGGATGGGCCTCGCCTGCTTGCGCAGCACGCGGATCAGCCGGTCATCGAAGGCCGGCGCTCCGGCGCAGACGTTCTTGAAATTGTCCGTCCGGCGAAAGGCCTTCGGCCAATTGTCGAAGTTGACCCTCTTGCGCCAGTACCTGTGCGACAGGCCCTTACAGGTCCAGTTCTTGCCCTGCATCATGGAATGCATGGCACTGTGGTTCCAGGAGCCGCCGCATTGCATCCTGCCGCCACCGGCCAGCGCACTGCGCGACATGAGGGTGGCCGTGGTGGCCGTTCCGACGGTCAGCCAAGCGAAACGCCGGCGCCCGAGATCGATCTCGGGACCTGTGCGGTGTTCCGATTGCGCAGAGCCCCCGCCCGGCTCAGCGGCGTTATCGTCGATGTTGCTCATGAAACCCCAAAATCGTTCGTCGTTAGACGATACACATCACCCTTGCATGGTCTCTATAGCACAGCTTTGCCGAAAAACCTAGTGATCTGATTAAGTGACTGAGAGATTCTTCACAGTCCGAAGCGCCCGGGTTCCCTGTCACTTCAAGCCGTTAACGAAAATGTGTTGAGGCCCGCTGCCCGCCGGCCGGGCCGCCTCCGTCAGGGGTACCCCCCACGGTCCCGCCGATCGCCGCCCTGCGCGACGTGCCCTGCCGAAGTCTGGACCCTTGGGCAAGAGAGGGAAACAGCTAGAGTTCCGCCACCCCACGCTGCCAAGTTCTGGTTGTCACCCTTGGGCGCGCCGCGTAGCGGTACGACCCGAGGGTCCAGCCGCAAGCACCGAACGGATGAAGACGCGGGCTCTGAATTCCGCGTCGATGCCGTCGGCCGAGACGGCAATCGGAGGATATGCGAGGCCCTACAAAATGAACTTGCTGAGGTCGGCGTTCTTGGCCAGCTCGCCGACCTGCTCCTGCACCATGGAAGCGTCGATGGTGACGGTCTCGCCGCTGCGGTCGCTGGCGGTGAAGGAGATCTCCTCCAACAGCTTTTCCATCACCGTATGCAGGCGCCGGGCGCCGATGTTCTCGACGCTGGCGTTGATCTCCGCCGCCAGGTCGGCCAGGGCATCGATCGCGTCTTCGGTGAAGACCAGGTCGAGCTCCTCGGTCGCCATCAGCGCCTTGTACTGGCGGATGAGGGAGTTCTCCGGCTCGGTCAGGATGCGCTTGAAGTCGCCGCGGCTGAGCGCCTGCAGCTCGACGCGGATAGGCAACCGGCCCTGCAGCTCAGGCAGCATGTCGGCCGGCTTGGCGACATGGAAGGCGCCGGAGGCGATGAAGAGAATGTGGTCGGTCTGCACCTGGCCGTGCTTGGTCGCCACGGTGGTGCCCTCGATCAGCGGCAGGAGATCGCGCTGCACGCCCTCGCGGGAGACGTCGGCACCCATGCGCTCGCTGCGCGCGGTGATCTTGTCGATCTCGTCGAGGAAGACGATGCCGTTCTGCTCCACGGCGGTGATGCTCTGCGCCACCACCTGCTCCTGGTCGAGCAGCTTGTCGCTCTCCTCGGCCATCAGCACCTCGTAGGACTGGCCCACGGTCATGCGCCGCTTCTTGGTGCGCTGCCCGAAGGCTTTGCCGAGCATGTCGTTGAGGTTCAGCATGCCCATCTGGGCGCCCGGCATGCCGGGAATGTCGAAGGTCGGCATGCCGCCCGCGCCAGTGTCGGCCACCTCAAGCTCGACCTCGCGGTCGGCGAGCTGGCCGCTGCGCAACAGGCGGCGGAACTTCTCCTTGGTTTCGGCGCTGGCGGTGGCGCCGACCAGGGCCTCGAGCAGCCGGTCTTCGGCGTTGAGCTCGGCCTGGGCCATGACCTCCTTACGCAGACGCTCCCGCGTCATGTGGATGGAGACCTCGAGCAGATCGCGGACGATGGACTCCACGTCGCGGCCGACGTAGCCGACCTCGGTGAACTTGGTCGCCTCGATCTTGATGAAGGGCGCCTGCGCCAGCTTGGCCAGGCGGCGGGCGATCTCGGTCTTGCCGACGCCGGTCGGCCCGATCATCAGGATGTTCTTGGGCAGCACCTCGTCGCGCAGGTCTTCGGCGAGCTGCTGCCGCCGCCAGCGGTTGCGTAGGGCGATGGCCACCGCCCGCTTGGCGTCCTGCTGGGCGATGATATAGCGGTCAAGCTCGGAGACGATCTCCCGCGGGCTGAAAGCCGAGGCGGTCGAGGCGCTCGAAGAGGGTTCTTGTTTGGCGGCAACGGCGGCTGCCAGCGGGCTGTCGTTCATGGTTCTAGAGGCTTTCGATCACGACCGAGTCGTTCGTATAGACGCAAATGTCGGCGGCCACGGCCATGGCCTTGCGGGCGATTTCCTCGGCGCTCAGCTCGTCCCGGTCGATCAGAGCGCGCGCCGCGGCCAGCGCATAGTTGCCGCCGGAGCCGATGCCGATTAGGCCGTCCTCAGGCTCCAGCACGTCGCCGGTGCCGGTCAGCACCAGGGAGACCTTCTTGTCGGCCACCGCCATCATGGCTTCCAGGCGGCGCAGGTAACGGTCGGTGCGCCAGTCCTTGGCCAGCTCGACGCAGGCCCGGGTCAACTGGCCGGGATAGCTTTCCAGCTTGCTTTCCAGGCGCTCGAACAGGGTGAAGGCATCGGCCGTGGCGCCGGCGAAGCCGGCAATGACGGCGCTGCCCTCGCTGCCTTTCGACTCCAGGCGCCGCACCTTGCGCGCGTTGGACTTGATCACGGTCTGGCCCAGGCTGACCTGGCCGTCGCCGGCCAACACCACCTGGTCGTTCTTGCGCACCGCCAGGATCGTGGTGCCGTGCCACTGTAAACTCTGCTCGTTTGCCATCCGCCAGAGATGGCGCAGGCACGGCGGGCGTTCAAGCGGCAAGAAAGTCGAGCGCCCGCGCCGGATCTGGCGTCTCCGGAATGTGGCTGCTAGAAGGCAGGCTCTTTTCACAGTGTTAGCCGTAAGGAAGCGCCCTATGCGCCCCGCCTCCACGCGTAAAGCCACGCTTGAGCGCAAGACCAGTGAGACCAGCATCGACGTGACCGTCGATCTCGACGGCGAAGGCCGCTACGAGATCGAGACCGGGCTCGGCTTTCTCGATCACATGCTGGCGCAGCTTTCCCGCCACAGCCTGATCGACATCCGGCTCAAGGCCGAGGGAGACCTGCATATCGACGGTCACCACACGACCGAGGATACGGGTATTGCGCTGGGTCAGGCGGTCAACAAGGCGCTGGGCGAGCGCAAGGGCATCGTGCGCTACGGCGATGCGCTGATTCCCATGGACGAGACCCTGACCCGGGTGGCGCTCGACATCTCCAACCGGCCCTACCTGATCTGGAAGGTCGACTTCTCCCGCGACAAGCTGGGCGAGATGGACACGGAGCTGTTCCGCGAGTGGTTCCAGGCCTTCGCCTTCAACGCCGGCCTGACGCTGCACGTGGAAAACCTCTACGGCATCAACAACCATCATATCGTGGAATCGAGCTACAAAGGCCTGGCCCGCGCCCTGCGCCAGGCCATCGAGATCGACCCGCGCAAGGCCGACGCCGTGCCCTCTACCAAAGGGACGCTGTAGGGGGCTGTGGCGTGTCTGGAAGAGTAGCAAACGGCTTAGGGGCGGCGAAGGCGGCAGCCCCCCCTCCCTACCCCTCCCCCTCGTTGGGGGGAGGGAACTCTATCGTGCGGGCCGAGACGGACCCCCTCCCCCTTGAGGGGGGAGGGCTGGGGTGGGGGTGGTAGTCGTGCCGACCACACTGCCGTCAGACCTTCACCCTGCCCGACCCGAACCGCTGCGGCACTAAGCGATGAAAGTGCTGGTGATCGATTACGGCTCGGGCAACCTGCGCTCGGCCGCCAAGGCGCTGGAGCGTGCGGCGCGGGAGTCCGACGTACCCGCCGAGGTGGTGGTGACCGGCGAGGCCGCCGCGGTGGCGAGCGCCGATCGCCTGTTGCTGCCCGGCGTCGGCGCCTTCGGCGACTGTCGCGAGGGGCTCCTGGCCCGGCGGGGTCTTTGGGACGCGCTGGTCGACTTCGCGATCGAGCGACAGCGGCCCTTCCTCGGCATCTGCGTCGGCATGCAGCTCATGGCGACCCGGGGTCTGGAGCACGGCACCCACCCCGGCTTCGACTGGGTCGGCGGCGAGGTGGTGCCGATCGAGCCCGACCTGCCGCATGCGAAAATCCCCCACATGGGCTGGAATGAGCTGGCCATCGAGTCGCCCGCTCACCCGCTCCTGGCCGGCATCGCGAGCGGCGATCACGCCTATTTTGTCCACAGCTATCACCTACGCCCGGAAGATCCGGATAACCGCTTGGCAACTGTGGATTACGGCGGCCCGGTGACGGCGGTCATCGGCCGTGACAACCTGGTCGGGACCCAATTTCATCCCGAGAAAAGCCAGGCCGCCGGTTTGCGTTTGTTGGCGAATTTTCTTACATGGCAACCATGACCTTGCAGGAAACGAGAGCCCCTTCGACCGCCGTCGAACGCCTGACGCAGTTCGGCGGACCGGACTTGGACGACCTCTGCGATGCGGCGGAATCGGCCATCGAGGCCGACGGCGGTTTCGGCTGGCTGTCGCCGCCGCCGCGCGAGATCATGGAGAGCTATTGGCGCGGCGTGCTCCTGGTGCCGCAGCGCGAGCTCTTCGTCGCGCGCCTCGACGGCACGGTGGCCGGCTCGGCCCAACTGGCGCTGCCGGCACGCAACAACGAGTCCCAGGCAAGGACCGGCACGATCAGCTCGGTCTTCATGGCCCCCTGGGCCCGGGGCTACGGCCTCGCCCGCATGCTGATGGGCGCCATCGAGGAGGCGGCGCAGGAGCGCGGCCTTCAGGTGCTCTACCTTGACGTGCGCGAGAGCCAGGTGCGGGCCATCGAGCTCTACGAAGCCATGGGCTACGTGCGCTGGGGCACCAACCCCTACTACGCCCAGGTCGAAGGCCGCTGGCTGGCCGGGCACTTCTTCTACAAGCTGCTGCAGCCGAACGACGGCTCGCAGGTGTGATGCTCACCCCAGACTGTCATCCTTGGGCGAGCCGCGAAGCGGCGAGTTCCGAGGATCCACGGGAGAGTTCCGTGCGGGCCGAAGAGTGGATGCTCAGGCCTTCGCCAAGGCTTCGGCCCGCAGGCGGAACTCGGCCCCCTTGGATTGACGGGGCCTCACGGCCCGGTGGGCCTCGTCCAAGCATGACAATGGAGCAGGTTGGACCGCCGCAAGCTCCGAGGAATGAAAGCCCATGATCCTCTTTCCGGCCATCGACCTGAAGGACGGCCAGGCGGTGCGCCTGTTCAAGGGCGACATGGAGCGGGCCACCGTCTTCAATCTCGATCCCGCAGACCAGGCGCGGCAGTTCTTCGAGCAGGGCTTCGAGTGGCTGCACCTGGTCGACCTCAACGGCGCCATCGAAGGCCGCCCGGTCAACGGTTCGGCGGTCGAGGCCATTCTCGGCGCCACGGAATTGCCGGTGCAGCTCGGTGGCGGCATTCGCGACATGCAGACCATCGAGCATTGGCTGGCGCTTGGTGTCGAGCGGGTCATCCTCGGCACCGCCGCCGTGCGCACGCCGGAGCTGGTGCGGGAGGCCTGCAGCGCCTATCCCGGCCGGGTCGCCGTCGGCATCGACGCGCGCGGCGGCCGGGTGGCCGTGGAGGGCTGGGTCGAAGACAGCGGCATGCCGGCCCTGGAGCTGGCCCGGCGCTTCGAGGACTGCGGGGCGGCCGCCATCATCTATACCGACATCGAGCGCGACGGCGCCCTGGAGGGCCCCAACGTCGCGGAAACCGTCGCGCTGGCTGAAGCCATCTCGGTCCCGGTGATCGCCTCGGGCGGGGTCTCCTCGCTGGAGGACCTGCGCGCCCTGCTGCCCCACGAGGACAAGGGCATCGCCGGCGTCATCTCCGGCCGTGCCCTCTATGACGGGCGCATCGAGCCGGCCGCCGCCCTCGCCCTCTTCGCCCCGGCGCCGGAGACCATGGAGCCGCCCATGGAGCCTCTCAAGCTGTGCTGAAGGTCCGGGTCATCCCCTGCCTGGACGTCAAGGACGGCCGGGTGGTCAAGGGCGTCAACTTCGTCGACCTGGTCGACGCCGGCGATCCCGTGGAGCAGGCCCGGCTCTACGACGCGGCCGGCGCCGACGAGCTCTGCTTCCTCGACATCACCGCGAGCCACGAGAAGCGCGACATCATCCTCGACGTGGTGCGGGCCACCGCCGAGCAGTGCTTCATGCCGCTCACCGTCGGCGGCGGGGTGCGCAGCCTGGAGGACATCCGCCGCCTTCTGCTGGCGGGCGCCGACAAGGTCTCGATCAACACCGCCGCGGTGAAGGACCCGGAGCTGGTGCGTCGCGCCGGCGAGAAGTTCGGCAGCCAGTGCATCGTCGTCGCCGTCGATGCCAAGCGGGTCGAAGGCGGCAATGGCGAAACCCGCTTCGAGGTCTTCACCCACGGCGGCCGCGAGCCCACGGGCCTGGAAGCCGTCGCTTGGGCGCAACGCATGGCCGAGCTGGGCGCCGGCGAAATCCTGCTCACCTCCATGGACCGGGACGGCACCAAGATCGGCTTCGATATCGAATTGACCCGCGCCATCGCCGATGCGGTTCCCATCCCCGTCATCGCCTCGGGCGGCGTCGGCACCCTCGATCACCTGGTCGAGGGCGTGCGCGACGGCCACGCCAGCGCCGTCCTGGCCGCCTCGATCTTTCATTTCGGACAAGAAACGATCGCCGGCGCCAAGGCGCATATGGCCGCCGCCGGCCTGCCCGTCCGCCCGGTCTAACCCCCCAGTCGTTCCGCCTCTGCAACAAAGCCCGGTTTGCAAGGACATGTCATCACCTGACGCCCGCATTCTCGACGATCTCTACGCCGTTCTGCTCTCCCGCAAGGACGCGGATCCCGAGACCTCCTACACCGCCAAGCTCTTCGCCAAGGGCGAGGCCAAGATCGCCCAGAAGCTGGGCGAAGAGGCGGTCGAGACGGTGATCGAGGCCCTGCGCGGGGACAACGCCGCCCTTGCCGCGGAAAGCGCCGATCTGCTTTATCACCTCCTGGCGCTCTGGGCCGCCCGCGGCGTCACGCCCGAAGAGGTCTGGGCCGCGCTGGAGGCGCGACAAGGCACCTCGGGTCTGGCCGAGAAGGCAGCTCGTCAGAACGAAGAGTGATATTTCGGTAGCGAAACAAAACGGGGAAAAGAGGGTTATGGCTTACGACGAGAACAACATCTTCGCCAAGATCCTCCGCGGCGAGATCCCCTGCGACAAGGTCTATGAGGACGAGCACGCCCTCGCCTTCCGCGACATCGCTCCGCAGACCCCAACCCACGTGCTGGTGGTGCCCAAGGGCGCTTACGTCTCCTCCGA
>JANQIA010000501.1 GCA_028282405.1 Rhodovibrionaceae bacterium | reverse complement strand
CACCGCGGCCAAGGCCGCCGAGTAAGGAGAGAGCATGCCGGTCGTCTTGGTGACAGGGGGCAGCCGCGGCATCGGCGCGGCCGTCGCGCGTCTCGCCGCCGTGCGCGGCTACGACGTCTGCGTCAACTACATGAGCAATGCGGAGGCCGCCGAGGAGGTGGTGGCCGCCGTCGAGGCGGAGGGCCGCAAGGGCTGCGCCATCCACGCCGACGTGGCCAACCCGCTGCAGGTCGAGCAGCTCTTCGAGCAGGCCTGCAGCGCGCTCGGGCCGATCACCGGCCTGGTCAACTCGGCCGGCCTGACGGGCCCCGCCGGCACTCTGACCGGCACCACGGTCGCGGCCATCGAGCGGGTGATCAACGTCAACGTCCTGGGCACCATCCTCTGCAGCCGCGAGGCGCTGCGCTGGATGGCGCGCTCGGCCGGCGGCGAGGGCGGCTCGATCGTCAACCTCTCCTCGGTCGCGGCCGAGATCGGCAGCCCCGGCGAGTACGTCTGGTATGCCGCGACCAAGGGGGCGGTCGACTCCTTCACCCTCGGCCTGGCGCGGGAGGTCGGCGACGACGGCGTGCGGGTGAACGCCGTCGCTCCGGGGATCATCGAAACCGACATCCACGAGGCCGCCGGCAAGGCGGACCGCGTCAAGCAGATCGCGCCGAGCTTGCCCATGCGCCGCCCCGGCGACGCCCAAGAGGTCGCCGAGCCCATCGTCTGGCTGCTGTCGGAGGCCGCGAGCTACGTCAACGGCGCGGTGCTTCGGGTGTCCGGCGGACGGTGAGTTTTCTTGGGCGCCTTGTTGGGCGCGGCAGCCCTCATCGTCATGCTTGGGCGAGGCCAACTGGCCGTCAGGCCCCGACAATCCGAGGGAGTCGAGTTCCGCTTGTGGGCCGAAGCCTTGGCGAAGGCCTAAGCATCCACGGTGGTTTTCTGTGCAGGCCGAAGTGTGGATCCTCGGAACTCACCACTGACGTGGCTCGCCCAAGGATGACAATAGGATTTGGTCGCTGGCGTCCTTGCCCCCACAGACTGTCACCCCGGACGCGTCAGCGATCCGGGGTCCAGCCACAAGCACAGACCGCGCCTACTGCTGGACCCTCGGGTCTCGCCGCTCCGCGGCTCGCCCAAGGGTGACATCTTGAGAAAGTGCGCCAGCGGCGGCGCATCCCCGATTGTCATCCTCGGGCTTGACCCGCCTGCGGGCCGAAGCCCTCCGGCGCGGCGAAGCCAGGGTTGTCGCGGCGAAGGCCCGAGGATCCATGGCAAGGCTTGGCGCGGGCTGAGGAATGGGTGGTCGGATCACGTCCGACCATGACAGTCCGTGGGTTTCCGTCATCCCAAGTGCAACCGCCGAAGGCGCCGAATCAAAGACTGTCACCCCGGCCTTGAGCCGGGGTCCATGTCTAAGCACGCGCGGAATGGGGCTACCGAGCGCGGCCTTTGCGGTGACTACGCTCGACGTTCCAGAGTTCGTGCCCCGCCGAACCATGCCTTCGGCAACTCGCTGCGCGAGCCCGGACACGCGGGCTCCGCCCTTGGCCGGGATGACATTTCTCAGCAGATCGCAAGCACGGTGGACCGTGCCCCCACCTACTCCCACCGACTCGGCATCAAGCTGTCTTCGTAGGGGAAGGTCGAGAGGCGCTCGACGCCGGTCTCGGTGATCAGCACCTGCTCCTCCAACTTGATGCCCTCGCGGCCGCCGAGCTCGCCCATGTAGCTCTCGACGCAGATGGTCATGCCGGGCTGGAACTCGCCCTCGTAGCCGAAGGCAGGGTAGTCCTCGCGGTAGACGATGGCCGGGTACTCGTCGCACATGCCGACCCCGTGATAGACCACCGAATAGCGGTTGGGCTGGCAGCTTTCCGGGAGCTGCCAGGCGCGCTCGGCCGCCTCGCGGAAGCCGAGGCCGGGACCGAGCAGGGCGAGGTTGTGCTCGATCTGCTCCCGCGCCAGGCCATAGAGCCGCTTTTGCTCGTCGTTCGGCGTACCGCAGACGAAGCTGCGCGAGACATCGGCGCACATGCCGTAGGGGCCGATCAAGTCGGTGTCGTAGCTGACGATGTCCCCCGCCTCGATGACGTGGCTGCTGCATTCGGCGAACCAGGGATTGGTGCGCTCGCCGGCGGAGAAGAGGCGGGTTTCGATCCATTCGCCGCCGCCCGCGATGTTGGTCTGATGCAACAGCGACCAGACGTCGTTCTCGGTCATGCCGGGGCGGGCGTTCTCGTGCATCTTGGCCATGCCGAGCTGGCAGACGCGGACGGCTTCCCGCATGGCGGCGATCTCGTCGGGCGACTTGATGACCCGTGCCAGCTCCGCCACCTCCTGCCCGTCGAAGAGCTCCACGCCGAGCGCCTCCAGCGCCTTGGCGCCGGCCAGCTCGAGCTTGTCCACGGCGATGCGCCGGTTGCCGCCGCCGTGGTCGCGCACCAGCTCTTCGATCTCGGCGGCGAAGCGGCCGGCCTGCTCTTGGCTGCGCGGACCGGCGCCGAAGTAGTAGATCGGGATCGAAAGGCGGACCTCGTCAATGGTCTCGATGCCGTCGGAGAGATGGCCGCAGTTGTGGAAGTCGAAGAGCACCACCGGCCCCTCGGTGGCGACGTAGGCGTAGCGCGCCTGGTTGTGCAGGATCCAGACCTGCATGTTGCTGGTGTCGGTGGCGTAGCGGATGTTGATCGGGTCGAAGAGCAGAATGCCGGCGTAGTCGCGCGCCTTGAGCTGCTCCCTCAGGCGCGCCAGCCGGTCGC
>JANQIA010000485.1 GCA_028282405.1 Rhodovibrionaceae bacterium | reverse complement strand
GGGCCGGAGCGACCATGAAAGCCAAAGTTCACGTCACGCTCAAACCAGGCGTCCTCGACCCTCAAGGCAAGGCCGTGGAAGGCGCGCTCGCCGCGCTGGGCTTCGCCGGTGTGGAGAGCGTCCGCCAAGGCAAGTTCCTGGAGATCGAGCTGGCCGGCGAGGACCGGGACGCGGCGGAGCGACAGGTCGCCGAGATGTGCGAGAAGCTGCTCGCCAACACCGTCATCGAGAAATACGACGTCGAAATCGGAGACTGACCCAATGGGCTTGCGTTCCGCCGTCATCGTCTTCCCGGGTTCCAACTGCGACCGCGACGTGGCGGTGGCGCTGGAGCAGTCGACCGGTCAGGCACCCGCCATGGTCTGGCACAAGGAGAGCGACTTCCCCGAAGTCGACCTCATGGTGCTGCCCGGCGGCTTCTCCTACGGCGACTATCTGCGCTGCGGCGCCATGGCCGTGCACTCGCCGGTCACCCGCGAGGTCAAGCGCCGGGCCGAGGCCGGCGTGCCGACCTTGGGCATCTGTAACGGCTTTCAGGTGCTGACCGAGATGGGCCTCCTGCCTGGCGCCCTGCTGCGCAATGCCGATCTCCATTTCGTCTGCCGAGACGTGCACCTGCGGGTCGAGAACACACAGACGCTCTTCACCCACCGCTACGCCAGCGACCAGCCCATCCGCATCCCCGTCGCCCATCACGACGGCAACTTCTACGCCGACGAAGTGACGCTGAACGAGATGGCCGACAACGGACAGGTTGCCTTCCGCTACGTCGACGAAGAGGGCGAGGTCACATCAGGCGCCAACCCGAACGGCTCGCTCAAGAACATCGCCGGGGTCTTCAATGCCTCGAAGACCGTGCTCGGCCTGATGCCGCATCCTGAGCGGCTGAGCGACCCGCTGCTCGGCGGCAGCGATGGGCGGCCCCTGTTCGACGGGCTGGTCGAGGCCTTGCAATGAGCCAGGCGGCGCTGGCTGAAGCGGCCGAGGTGACGCCTGACGTCGTCGCCGAGCATGGCCTGAGCGAAGAGGAATACGCCCTCGCCAAGCAGATCATGGGCCGCGTGCCGAACCTGCTGGAACTCGGCATCTTCTCGGTCATGTGGTCGGAGCATTGCTCTTACAAATCCTCCAAGAAATGGCTCAAGACCCTGCCGACCGACGGCCCGCAGGTCATCCAGGGGCCGGGCGAGAACGCCGGCGTGGTCGACATCGGCGAGGGGCTCGCCGCGGTCTTCAAGATCGAGAGCCATAACCATCCGAGCTTCATCGAGCCCTACCAGGGTGCGGCGACCGGGGTCGGCGGCATCCTGCGCGACGTCTTCACCATGGGCGCGCGGCCGGTGATGAACCTCAACGCCCTGCGCTTCGGCGCGCCCGAGCATCCCAAGACGCGCCATCTTCTGGCCGGCGTGGTGGCCGGCATCGGCGGCTACGGCAACTGCGTCGGCGTTCCGACCGTCGGCGGCGAGGTCAATTTCGACCCTGCTTACAACGGCAACATCCTGGTCAACGCCATGACCGTCGGCGTGGCGCCGGCCAACCGTATCTTCTATTCGCGGGCCGCGGGCGCCGGGAACCCGGTGGTCTACGTCGGCTCCAAGACCGGGCGCGACGGCATCCACGGCGCCACCATGGCCAGCGCCGAGTTCGATGAGGCCTCTGAGGAGAAGCGCCCCACCGTCCAGGTCGGCGACCCCTTTACCGAGAAGCTCCTGATCGAGGCTTGCCTGGAATTGATGGCGACCGACGCCATCGTCGCCATCCAGGACATGGGCGCGGCCGGCCTGACCTCCTCGTCTTTCGAGATGGCCTCCAAGGGCGGCATGGGCGTCGAGCTCGATCTTGACCGCGTGCCCATGCGCGAGGAGGGCATGACGCCCTATGAGCTGATGCTCTCGGAGAGCCAGGAGCGCATGCTGATGGTGCTGCAGCCCGGCCGCGAGGAGTTGGCGCGCGGTATCTTCGAGAAATGGGACCTGGACTTCGCCATCATCGGCCGCCTGACCGAGAGCGGACGCATGGTGCTGCGCTGGCACGGCGAGGTGGTCGGCGATCTGCCGATCGACCCCTTGGCCGAGGCATCGCCCGAGTACGACCGGCCGCACAGTGCTCGCGCGCCGTTGGCACAGCTCGACACCGCGGACGTCCCGGACGTCGAGGACCTGGGCGCCACACTCACGACACTGCTCGGCTCGCCCGACCTCTGCAGCCGGCGCTGGGTGTGGGAGCAGTACGATCACATGGTGATGGCCGATACGCTCGGCAGCGGCCGGCCCGGTGGGGACGCCGCCCTGGTGCGGGTGCACGGCACCAGCCGGGGCATCGCGGCCTCCACCGACTGCACGCCGCGCTACTGCCTCGCCGACCCGGTCGAGGGCGGCAAGCAAGCGGTGGCCGAAGGCTATCGCAATCTCTCGGCCAGCGGTGCCACGCCGCTCGCCGTCACCAACAATCTCAACTTCGGCAATCCCGAGAAGCCGGAGATTATGGCGCAGCTCGTGGGTGCCGTCCAAGGCATGGGCGAGGCCTGCCGGGCGCTGGAAACCCCCGTCGTCTCCGGCAACGTCTCGCTCTATAACGAGACCGACGGCCGGGCGATCAATCCGACGCCGGTGATCGGTAGCCTCGGCCTGATCGAGGACGTCGCCAAGGCCGTGGGCATCGCCTTCGCCGCGGAAGGCGAGACCTTGCTGCTGATCGGCGGTGATGAGGCCACGGACGGCCATCTCGGGCAGTCGCTCTATCTGCGCGACATGGTGGGGCGTGCCGAGGGGCAGCCGCCTGCGGTCGATCTCGCGGCCGAGAAGCGCACCGGCGGGTTCGTGAGACACCAGATCGCCGGAGGCGGCATCACCGCCTGCCACGACATCTCCGACGGGGGCCTTCTGGTCGCCGCCGCCGAGATGGCGCTGGCCGGCCGCATGGGCTGCGACCTCGCGCTCTCCACGCCGCCAAGCCACTGGGCAGCCTGGGCCTTCGGCGAGGGCCAGGGGCGCTATCTGGCGACCAGCGCGGCGCCCGATGCCGTTATCGCGGCCGCAGCCGAGGCCGGCGTCCGCTGCATGGCGCTCGGCCGCACCGGCGGGGATTCGTTGAAAGTGGCGGGCTGGGCGCCCATATCACTGAGCGGTCTGCGCGCGGCCCACGAAGGCTGGATGCCCCGCTACATGGCCGCAACCGCGTAAGTCCAAGAGTTTGACACGCTTGAAGGGAAGCCACGCGCCATGCCGATGAACCCGGCTGAGATCGAAGACCTGATCAAGACTGGCATTCCCGACGCCAAGGTTACCATCGAGGATCTCCGCGGTGATGGAGATCACTACGCTGCCTACATCGTTTCCGAGGCCTTTCGCGGCAAGAACCGGGTGCAGCAGCATCAGATGGTCTATTCCGCCCTGCAAGGACGCATG
>JANQIA010000480.1 GCA_028282405.1 Rhodovibrionaceae bacterium | reverse complement strand
CTGGTCACCGACATCGGCTTCGCCCAGGCCTACTCCTTCAAGTACTCGCCGCGCCCCGGCACGCCGGCCGCCGGAGAGGCGCAGCTCCCCGAGGACGTGAAGGCCGAGCGCCTGGCCATGCTGCAGGAGCTTCTGAACGCCCAACAACTTGCCTTCAACCAAGCCAGCGTTGGCAGCACCCAAGCGGTGCTGTTCGAGAAGACGGGCAAGTTCCCCGGACAACTGGTCGGCCGCAGCCCCTATATGCAAGCCGTCGCCGTGGAAGCGCCGACACGGCTGATCGGCCGCATCCTGCCGGTCCGGGTGACGGCGGCGCAGCCCAACTCCCTGCGCGGGGACATGGTCACGGGTGAGAGCGAACTGACGGCACCGGCAAAGGAACGGACCGCGTGACGAGCCCCGTGGAAACAGGTTCCGTGGAAACAGGTTCCGTGGAGACGAGGGACGTGGACGCGCCGCTGATACTCCGGTTCGACGACAACCGCCTGGTCGCCGCCCTCTACGGCGAGCACGACCAGAATCTGCTGCGGCTGGAGCAGCATCTCGGCGTCACCCTCAGCTCCCGCGGCAACCAGATCGCCATCGCCGGGCCGGCCGACCGGGCGCAGGTGGCGGAGCGGGTGCTGCAGGCCCTCTACCAATGCCTCCAGCAGGGCCGCAATGTCGGCGATGCCGAGGTGGACGACGCGGTGCGCCTCATCCTAGAGAGCGACGAGGGCCTGGAAGGTGTCGCGGCGCTGCATAACGACGACCTGGTTCTGCGCACCAAGAAGCGCCACGTCTCGCCGCGCTCGCCGCGTCAGGCCCACTTCATCAAGGCCATGCAGCGCAACGAGCTGGTGTTCGGCATCGGCCCGGCGGGCACCGGCAAGACCTACCTGGCGGTGGCCAGCGCCGTCACCGCCATGATGAGCGGACGGGTCGACCGCATCATCCTCTCCCGCCCCGCCGTCGAGGCCGGCGAGCGTCTCGGCTTCCTGCCGGGCGATATGAAGGACAAGGTCGACCCCTACCTCAGGCCGCTCTACGACGCGCTCCACGACATGCTGCCGGCCGATCAGGTGTCGAAGCGCCTGGAGACCGGGGAGATCGAGATCGCGCCGCTCGCCTTCATGCGCGGGCGCACCCTGAGCAACGCCTTCATCATCCTGGACGAGGCGCAGAACACCACGCCGGTGCAGATGAAGATGGCGCTGACCCGCCTGGGCGAGAACAGCCGCATGGCGGTGACCGGCGACCTGACCCAGGTCGACCTGCCGCGCGGCACCCCCTCCGGGCTGCGCAACGCCACCGATCTCCTGGCCGGCCTGCCGGGCATCAGCTTCGTGCAGTTCACCGAAGGCGACGTGGTGCGCCATCCCCTGGTCACCCGCATCGTCCGCGCCTACGACCGGCAAGAGCGCGAAGAACGGGAAGTGGACCTCTTCGAACGACGATGACCGAACAACCCCGAAGTCCCACCGACCCGAACGCAGGCCCCGATACGGCATTGACCGTGCAGCAGCACGCCGAGAGCTGGGGCCCCCTGCAGCCGGGCTTCGAGCGGCGCTTCCGCCGGCTCGCGGCAGAGGCTCTCAAGGAGCGGCCCGAGGCCGGGGAGATCACGCTCATTCTCGCCGACGACGCCCTGCAGCAAGGGCTCAACCGCCAGTACCGCGGCATCGACAAGAGCACCAACGTGCTGGCCTTCGCCGGCCTCGACGATCCGCTGGTGGAATGGCCGGACGGGCCAGCCATCCTGGGCGACGTCGTGTTGGCCTTCGAGACCTGCGCGCGCGAGGCCGCAGAGCAAGGCAAGCCGCTGGAAAACCACGCGCTGCATCTGGCGCTGCACGGCCTCTTGCACCTGCTCGGCTACGAGCACGACACGGCCGAGCAGGCCGAAGCCATGGAGACCGCCGAACGCCGGCTGCTGGCCGAGCTCGGCATCGCCGACCCCTACGCCGAGGCGGCGGACCCGCTTGCCGCGACCCAGCCGGAGCCCCCCTTGGAGGGCCGCGCCGATGGCTGACGCCTCCGCCGGCAACGGCACCCGCCGCGGCCTCCTGAGCAAGCTCTTCAAGCGCCGCAACGGCGACCAGCAGCTCCGCGAGCAGATCGAAGAGATCATCGAGGAGATCGGCGAGATCGAAGCCGACTCCGGCGGGCCCATCGGCGCGCACGAACGGCTGCTGCTCGGCAACATCCTGAGGCTGCGCAACGTCACTGCCTACGACATCATGCTGCCGCGCGCCGACATCGCCGCCATCGAGGTCGAGACGGCCATCGAGGAGGTGCTCGACATCATGGCCAAGGAGGGCCACTCGCGCCTACCGGTCTATCGCGAGACCTTGGACGACGTGGTCGGCCTGGTGCACATCAAGGACCTGCTGGCCTACCGCCAGCAGCCCGAAGAGTTCGTCCTGGCCGACGTCGTCCGCCCGCTGCAGGTCGTGGCACCCTCCATGCGCGCCCTCGACCTTCTGCTCGAGATGCGCCTGAAGCGCGCGCACATGGTCTTGGTGGTGGACGAGTACGGCGGCATCGACGGACTGATCACCATCGAGGACCTGGTCGAGGAGATCGTCGGCGAGATCGAGGACGAGCACGACGTGGTCACCACGCCGCTCCTGAGAATCGTCGGCGACGGCACCGCCATCGCCGATGCCCGCGTCGACATCGATGACTTCGAGACCGCGGCCGGCCCGCTGCTGTCCGAAGAGGAGCGGGACGAGGACATCGACACCCTGGGCGGGCTGGTCACCTATCTGCTGGACCGCGTGCCGAGCCGCGGGGAGCTGGTCACCCATCCCCATTCCGGGGTCGTCTTCGAGGTGCTGCAAGCCGACCCGCGGCGGGTCAAGCGCCTCAGGATCCGGAACCTGCCGATCACGGGAACACCCACCGAGGGAAAGTCCGAGGCGACATGAGCGAAGCCGCGAGCCGCGCCACCGCCGGCACGCTCTCGACCGCCTGGCTGCAAGCCGCCGCCTGGCATCGCGCCGTGGCCGGCCGCACCCGCTATGCCGTGGCCGCGGGGCTCGGCCTCTTGGCGGCGCTCGCGCTGCCGCCGCTGCACGTCCTGCCGGTCCTGCTGATCGTCTTCCCCGCCTTGGTCTGGCTGCTGGACGGCGCCGGCAGCACGCGCCAAGCCTTCCTGATCGCCTGGTCCTTCGCCATCGGCTACTTCGTCGCCGGGCTCTATTGGGTCGGCATCGCCATGACCGTCGACCTCGCCCGCTTCGGCTGGTTCATCCCCTTTTCCACCCTCGGGCTCTCCGTCGGCCTCGGCCTCTTCCCGGCGCTGACCATCGCCGCCGCCTGGCGGTTCGGCTGGCAGGGGCCGGCCCGCATTCCGCTGCTCGCCGCCGCCTGGGT
>JANQIA010000437.1 GCA_028282405.1 Rhodovibrionaceae bacterium | reverse complement strand
ACATGGCCCGGTAGGCGTCGACCACGGACTGGCCGGTGGCGCCGGCGCGCTCAAGCCACTCCTTGGTCATGGTCTCCCCGATCTCCTCGAAGTCGGCTTTGAGCTGAGGCGAGGGGCCTTCGACGGTCATGCCGTTGGCGGCCAACTGCTCCGCGTACCAGGAGCTCAGCTCCTGCGCCTTGGCCCAGCCGGCCTGCTCGGCCATGGCGGCTGCGCCGCGGACGATGGCACGGGTTTCGGCGTCCAGGCTGTCCCAAGCCTCTTTGTTGGCGATCACCATGTTCTTCGGCAGCCAGCCGTTAACGTCGTACCAGAAGTCGACATGCTCCCAGATTTTGCGGTCGTAGCCGGTCGAGCCCGAGGAGATCATCGAGGTGACGACGCCGGTCGCGAAGGCCTGGCTGATTTCGGCCGCCTCGATCTTGGTCGGCACGGCGCCCATCAGCTCGGCGAGGTGAGCGGTGGCGGCGTTGTAGGCGCGGAACTTCGCGCCTTCCATGTCGGCGACGCTGTTGACGGCGTTCTCGTTATAGAGGCCTTGCGGCGGCCAGGGCCAATGCTGCCGCTGCCGATAGTGTTCTCTTCATTGTGGAGCCTCCGCTTTTTCTGAGTTTTCTAAGGTTTTTGGGTCGCGACTTTCCCAAAGCACGATGTTTAACGTGAAACACGGCCTGCGCAATAGGGAGACGGGATCGCCTACGCTGCCTGCGCCCGCGCGCGCCAGCCGGCGGCTCTGGCGTGCCACAGCACGGCATCGACCAGGTCGTAGACGGGAAGGCCCAGCCTGTCTTGCAGGGCCGCCTTGTAGGGCGAGAGGTTGGTGCACTCCAGCAACAGCGCGGCGGGCTGAGGCCCCTTGCTGCAAAGCGCACGGGCTGCGGACAGGCAGTCCGCCAAGGCTGCATCTGGCTCGAGCTGCTCCTTGTCTTCGGCGATGGCGCTGTAGAGCGCGCCGTCCCGGGGCAGGCCGCCGATGGCAATGGCGCCGGCCGTCGGGGGAAGATGGAGGCCCCCGAGCTTGCGGTCGTCGAAGGTGAGAACCGCCAGGGACGCCTCCGGACCGTAGAGGCTGCGCAGCAGGGGAAGCAGGAGGAGAGAGGAGGCGATGACCGGCCGGCGGCTCTCGGCAACCAGCTCGTCTTGAAGGGGGGCCAGAAAGCCGCAGGAGGTTGCGATCAGCTTGGCGCCGCGGTCTGCCAGGCGGCACGCTGCGGCGTAGAAGACCTGCCGCAGCTGGCCTTACCGCTCACGACGCGGCTGACGACAGCGCCAGGCACGCGCTCGTAGTCGACCGGAAACGGGAACGTCTCGGCATGCCCGATCTCGCCCGGAAAGCGCGGAAAGCGCGTATCCAGCATCAGGACCCCGAGGCGGAAGTCATCCAATGGCATTGCGCTCGCCCTTGCTGTCGTGTCAGCGCCGGAGTTTGCGCCAACGACCCCGCCAGGGTCCAGCCGACGACGGTGGCCGCGGCGGCAAGCAAAGCGAAGCGGCCCGGAGCGCGAAGGCCCCGGGCCGCTAAAGCTCTCGAGACAAAGAGGTGTCGGTACCTAGCTTGCCTTGTTGCGGCTGAAGCGGCGCGCGGCCGCCACCAGGCCGATGGCCGACAGGAAGAGAAGCGCGGCTGGCGGCAGCGGAACCGGCTGCGGCACCGAACCACTCGGATCGAGCGCCAGCGACAGCACGCCGCTGACGATGGCATCGGGATCGAAGAAGCTGAAGGTGTACTCACCGGCGGCCAGCGTGCCCAGCGGGCCGGTCAGCGAGGCGCCAACCAGCAGCGGCAGCGAGAAGACTTCCGTCGAGGAGCCTTCGTCGAAGACCGACAAGGTGGCAGTGTCGAAGGGATCGCCGACCAAGCTATAGGAAGTCAGCGTCACGTCGAAATCCACTGCGAGAGTAAGGGTGATGTCGTCGGTCTCGCCGGCGTCAATTGAGAAACCCAATTCGGCAGGGCCGCCGAGCGTGACGCTCGCCGCCTCGGCCGTCTGATGGTACCCCAGGGTCAGAAACAGGCCCAGGGCAGCAGCCAAGGCGCAATTCAGAAGCTTCATGAGTCGGACCTCCATGGTGCTCGGACGCTTCGAACAACAATAATTCCTAAAGACACGCATCCCGGCCCACGAGATAGTCCGACTTTGTGAATTATTTGCTGCTAATGCCAGGTACTCCCGAGTGACATTGCGTTTCTCATAGCTCTGCCACAGGGGTTTCGGTCACAACGCGGTCACAGAGTCTAAAGCTGCCGTCCGGAGAGTTCAGCCCTCAGTGGGGCGAGCCGGCACGTGGTGCCGCACCACAGGCTCACAGTCTGGCAGCAATTGCTGCCTGATCTCGGCTTGAAGAACACGCTCAGCCTCGGTCACCCGTTCATGTTGGTGTAGGTGGTCCTGCCAGGAGCCGAGCATGAAGGCCTCGCGCAGCAGGCCTTCTTCCTCCAGTGGCCGATAGAGTTGCCAGCTAAAGGCACCGTCCCGCAGTCGGCTTTCGCGCAACTGCCGCATCAGCCGGTCGAAGGTGGTTCGCTTCGCCGGGTCGACCCGGTAGTCCACGGTCACTATCACCGGGCCCGCGTCCGAAACGTCCTCCTGCACGACGGGTGCGGCCGGCCAGTGGAGGCTGGCCGCATGCAGGCTGCCGTCCCCGGTTTCGAGCCGAATCCGCAGGGCGAGCGGTGCGACGGCCGCCATCGCCGCCGCCGCGACCAGCAGCGTCGTCGCGACGCCGAGCTGCTCGGCAAGCAGGCCCCACAGAAGGGCGCCGCCGGACATGGCTCCGAAGAAGGCCGTCAGGAACAGCGATAGCCCACGCGCGCGCACCCAGTTCGGTAGTGCCGTCTGGGCCGAGACGTTGAAGCTCGACAGCACGGCAATCCAGCTGCTGCCGGCGACCAGCGCCGCGGCGGCAGCGGCAATCGGGTGGGGGACCGATGCCATGATCGCGATAGCCGCCGCCGTACCCAGGGAGCCGAGGAGGACGAGGCGGTTGACCTCCAAGTGCCGCTTGAGCCTTGGCAACGCAGTGGCGCCGCCCACCGCGCCGACGCCGACGCAGCCGAGCAACAGCCCGTAGAGCCCCGAGCCGCCACCCAAGACGTCCCGGGCGATCAGCGGCAGCATGGCCCAATAGGCGGAGGCGAAGACGAAGAACGTGATGGCGCGCAGAATGGTCCGCTTGAGCGGAGGGCTATGGCTGGCATAGCGCAGCCCGGCCAGCATGGCCGGCAGCAGTCTTTCGGCCGGAAGCGTCCCGCTCTTGCTGTCTGCGCTGCGCCAGAACCAAAGGGCGAGAACGATGCCGATGAAGCTGAGCGCATTGATCAGGAAGGGTGCATAGAGGCCGAGGGACACGATCAGGACGCCTGCCAGGGCGGGGCCGATCGCTCTGCTGACGTTGATTCCGACGCTGTTCAGAGAGATTGCGGCCGGCAGCGCCTCGCGCGGAACCAGGCCCGGCACAATGGCCTGCCAGGCTGGCGCGATGAAGGCGACTCCGGCGCCGAGCAGGAAGGTGAAGAGCAGCAGAAGCTCGACCGTCATGGCCCCGGACCAGACCAGGATGGTCATGAGACTGGCGGTCACGGCCATCAGAAGATTG
>JANQIA010000422.1 GCA_028282405.1 Rhodovibrionaceae bacterium | reverse complement strand
GAAGACGGCTTCTTCCGTACCGGTGACGAAGGTCGCTTCGACGAAGCCGGCTATCTCTATCTCACCGGCCGCAAGTCCGATCTGATCAAGACCTCGACTGGGCGACGCATTCCGCCAACACCGATCGAGGCTGAGCTGCGCTCGGCGGCGCTGGTTCAGGAAGCGGTCGTTGTCGGAAACGGCCGCAAGTGCCTGACCGCGGTGCTTGCGCTGGACCAGGAGGCCGTGAACGGCACCCCCCCGGGAGAGCTCCTAAAGCAGCTATCGCGCCATGTGCAGCAGACCAATGATGCCCGCGCCAGCTATGAGAGGATCGCCGGCTGTGTCGTGCTGCACGACGGCTTCTCCATCGGCAAAGGCCACCTGACCACCAACCTGAAACCCCGCCGCGGACAGATCGAAGAGGCGGTGGCTCGCCCTCTGGAGCAGCTCTACCGGGCCATCAACGAGAACGAGCCGGGCGAGGCGGGAGTCCAGCGGGTCGATGACATTGCTTTTGCGGAGGCGTCGTGATGCGGGTTTTGATCACCGGTGGGACGGGCGTTGTCGGCAGCGCGGTCACTCCGCTGTTCCTCAACCAGCCGGGCTGCGAGGTTCATCTGCTGGTGCGCGCGCGCGACGAGGCGCATCTGGCCGAACGGCGGGCAGCCCTGCTTTCCTTTTGGGGCCAAGACATCACCGCCGCGGATGCCGGCGAGAGGCTGTATCTTCACCGCGGCGACGTGAGCCTGCCCAAGCTGGGTCTTGCGGATGATGCCTTCACGGGCTTGGCCAAAGGCCTGACGCATATCGTTCACTCGGCGGCGACCGTCCGCATGGACATGAGCCAGGAGCAGGCCTGGGCGAGCTGCGTCAGCCCGGTTGAGCAGATCCTGGCACTCTTCGACCGAGCCAGAGAATTTGGCGCCACCACGAAGCTCGATGCGGTCAGCACGCTGGGGGTGGCTGGCCGCTTGCGGGGGCTGGTGCCGGAAGCGGTGACGCTGCCGCCGCGCGGTTTCCACAACAGCTACGAGTGGGCGAAGACCGAAGCCGAGGCGATCCTGCTCGCCCGTGTTGCGGAGGGTGCCGCGATCACCCTGCATCGGCCCAGCATGGTGGTGGGCCATAGTCAGAGCGGCAAGGTCATTCACCGGCAGATCTTCTATCATCTCTGCCGGTTCCTCTCGGGCACGGCAACGCACGGCTTCACGCCGGACCTCGGCAGCGTCAGCCTGGATCTGGTGCCTTGCGACTATGTTGCGAAGGCCATCCACTGGTCGGCCACGGCAGCGGAGTCTCAGGGGCAGGTCCTGCATCTCTGTGCCGGCCCGCAAGGCGCCGTGCCGATCATGGCTTTGGCGACCCACGTACGGGAGGCTTATGAGCGTCACGGCAGGCCGGTGCCACGGCAGCGGCTCTTGCCCTTCGGCTTGTTCGAGACTGCGATCGCCGGCGCCGCGCTCTTGCCGGGGCGGCCGGGACGGCGTTTCTCTGCCCTGCGGCGGTTCTTGGACTATGCCCACAGCGCACAGGTTTTCGCCAACGAGAGAAGCCAGGCCCTTTTGGCGCCTACGATCGGGCCTGCGCCAAGCTATCGGCAAATCCTCGATGCGCAGCTCGATGCCGCCTTCGAGGAGGAGTGGGCGGACGGCAACGCGCGCGTCACCGACCGGGGTGCCGCTGGGCCCCCGCCTGTCGAACCGAAGGGAGTGGTTTCATGAGCCAGGCCGCGCGGCAGCTCGATACCTCGCTTGAGCAGGAACTGGTGGCAATCGTCGGGGCCGAGCATGTGCGCTGGCCGGGCGAGGTGGGGGCGCCGCTCAGCCGCGATACGACGCCGAAGGTGGAGGCGGCCCGGGCGCTGGTCTTTCCCGGCAGCACCGAGGAGGTCCAGGCGCTGGTGCGGCTCGCCAACCGCCAGCAGGTCTCGCTTTGGCCCTGCAGTCGCGGGCGCAACTGGGGTTACGGCGGTAACGCGCCGGCCCAGGCCGGCGCCTTGGTTGTCTCGCTCGAGCGCATGAACCGCATCCATGTTGTCGATGAGGAGCTCGCCTACGCTGAGATCGAGCCGGGCGTCAGCTACCGCCAGCTCAGGCAACACCTCGATGAGAGCGGCTCGTCGCTTTGGACAGACTGTACCGATGGGCCGCCCGAGGGCAGCGTCATCGGCAATGCCCTCGACCGCGGCGTCGGGGAGACGCCCTACGGCGATCACTTCGGCCAGCTCTGCGGCCTGGAGGTGGTACTGCCCGACGCGACTCTGCTGCACAGCGGCGGCGGCGAGCCCGGCAATTGCCGCACCTGGCATACCCATCGCTGGGGCACCGGTCCGCACCTCGATGGTCTGTTCAGCCAAGCCAACTTCGGCATCGTGACCAAGGCAGGCATCTGGCTGATGCCGCGGCCCGAGGCCTTCCAGAGCTACTTCTTCGAGCTGGCCGAGGGGGCGTCGCTCTATGAGCTGATCGATGCGATTCGCAGCTTGGCGCTCGCCGGCACGGTCCGCACCAACATTCATCTGATCAATGCGGTGGTCACCGCGTCCCTCTTGGCGAAGCATAGTGAGATCGCCGCCGGCTCCGTGATCGAGGAGCGGGAGCTTGAGGCTTTCCGCCGTCAGCACGGCATTGCGCTTTGGACCTTCGGCGGCGGCCTCTACGGCTCGCGAGGCGAGGTTGCCGCGCAGCGGCGGGCCCTGAAGCGCGCGCTGGGTCGGCTCGGACGCCTGCGCTTCCTGAACGACCTGACGGCCGCCGTGGTGGGCGGTGCCGTGCAGCGCCTTGCGGCGATGCCGGAGAGTTCCGCCCTGCGTCGCCTGGGCGCTGGCGTGCTCAAGCTCGGCAGCGGCAAGTCCTTGGCGATGCTGGAGAGCGTGCCGTACTTCCACGGCATTCAGAAGGGCATCCCGACCGAGCATTTCGTCCGCCACGCCTATTTCAAGCATCCGGGCGAGCGGCCCGACCGTGACGTCAATCCGGCGCGCGACGGCTGCGGCCTCATGTGGGTGGCGCCTGTGACCCCGGCGAGAGGGCAGGACGTCAAGGCCTTGCTCGACCTGACGCGGCCCATCTTCGAACGCTTCGGCTTCGAGCACTACGTTGCCATGATCCTGCAGAACCCGCGGACCATGATCGTTCTGATGTCCATCTTCTTCGACAAAATGCAGGCGGAAGAGGTGGAGAAGGCGCAAGCGCTCTACGAGGCGCTCTGCGCGGCGACGCGGGAGGCGGGCTATCCGCAGTACCGCACCGGGGTCGCCTATATGGACCGCATCCTGGCGCGGGCGCCGGTGTTCCGGGGCTTTGCCGAAACGCTCAAGGCCGCAGCCGACCCCAACCTCGTCCTGGCTCCCGGACGCTACGGCTTGGGCCGTTCCGGGCCGTCTTCTGGCTCCTGACGTTCTCATCCATCTGTAAACTGCTTTTGCAGAAGCAAGCGGCCGTCGCTGACTTGGCGGATTGCCGGGCATTCCGGCGGCTGCGCCGCGCTTGTCCTGGGCACAAAAAAGACCCTCCGTCCCGAGGGACGGAGGGTCGCACATCGCTTAACGGTACTTGCGAAAGAGCCTTTTCTACGAGCCCGTCGCGAGTGTT
>JANQIA010000144.1 GCA_028282405.1 Rhodovibrionaceae bacterium | reverse complement strand
GTGCTGGTGACCGAGCGCGGCGCCTCCTTCGGCTACAACACCCTGGTCTCCGACATGCGGAGCCTGCCGATCATGGCCTCGCAGACCGGCTGTCCGGTGGTGTTCGATGCGACCCACTCGGTGCAGCAGCCGGGCGGGCAGGGCACCACCTCGGGCGGGCAGCGCGACTTCGTGCCGGCGCTGGCCCGGGCGGCGGTCGCCATTGGTGTGGCGCTGGTCTTCATCGAGACGCACCAGGACCCGGACAAGGCACCCAGCGACGGGCCCAACATGGTGCCGCTCAAGCGGATGCGGGACCTGCTCGAAACCCTGAAGGCCCTCGATGGCCTGGCCAAGAGCAAGCCCTTCCGCTTGCCGGAGGCGGCGATCGCATGAGCCAGCCGGCCCCTCGCGCACGCCGCGGTCAGCTCGTCCCGCGGGCCTTCACGCCGGGCGACAAGGCGCTCAACTTCCTGCTCCCCGACCTGCACGGCCAGGACCACGACCTCTATGCCGAGGTGGTCGGCGAGCCTATCCTGCTGATCGTTCTGCGGACGCTCTTTTCCGCCCAGGCCCGGGCGATGCTGGCGGCGCTGGAGCAGGCTCAGCCGCAGCTTCAGGACCATGGCTTCCAGGTCGTCGTGGTGACCGGCGACACCCCGAGCATCGCCGGGGGGGCGAAGCTGCCGGAACACCGCGGTCAACTGCTGCTCTGCGACTCGGTCGGCCACGTCCTCAACTGGTACCTGGCGGCAGGGACGACGAACGGAGAGAACGAGCTGGACGAGGCGCCGCCGCTGCGCAGCTACCTGCTCGATCCCAATCAGCGGGTGATCGCGAGCTGGGCCAACGAAGCGCCCGAGGCGCACTTCTCGGGGGCCTTCGACGCGGTGGAGTCCTGGCGCCACGACAGCAACCGGCAGGCCGCCTTCGTTGCGCCGCCGGCGCTGGTCTTGCCGCGCATCTTCGAGCCGGAGCTTTGCGACCACCTGATCGGCTTGTGGCAGAGCTCGCACCGGGAAGGCTCGCTCTCGACCGGCCGGGAGCACCTCTATGCCCCCAACAAGAAGAAGAACCTCGAGCACCTGATCGAGGACGAGGAGACGATCAACCGGGTGCGCAAGACCCTGGCGCGCCGCGTGCTCCCCGAGATCAACAAGGTCTTCAACTACGGCGAACGCCTGGTGATGGAGGGCTTCATCGTGCTCTGCTACCAGGTCGAGCGCGGCGACTTCTTCGACGTGCACCGCGACCGCTACACGCCGCAGCAGCCGCGGCGCTTCGCCCTGTCCCTCAATCTCAATGAGGGCTTCGAGGGCGGCGAGCTTTGCTTTCCCGAATACGCCGATGCGAAGCTGAAGCCGCCGCGCGGTGGGGGCTGCATCTTCTCCTGCTCGCTGCTGCACAAGGCCCTGCCAGTCAGCCGAGGCGAGCGCTTCGTCATGACCACCTTCTTCAACGACCCGGAGACCTATGGCGCCGAGCAGGCCAACTTCCGCTAGGGAGGGCGGGGCCGCTCTCGACATGCTCTGGGCCATGGCGCGCAACAACGCCTGGGCCAATCACCGCCTCGACCGCGGCGGCACCGCCGCAGCTCGACGAGTTCTTCCTGCGCGAGGACATCGCGAAGCGGGCGGAGGACCAGGCCGAGATGGGCTGGCCGCCTGAGCCGCCGACCCGCTAGCCGCAATTTCCCTGCCGGAGCTGCGGCTTTTCTTGCCTTCCGAGGAGCGGCGCGGCTAAGACAGGCCGGCAACAGAGAAGGGGCGAGACCTTGAGCGGCATCATCGACATTCAGGCCCGGGAAATCCTCGATTCGCGCGGCAATCCGACGGTCGAGGTCGACGTGACCTTGGAGAGCGGGGCCTTCGGCCGCGCCGCCGTCCCCTCCGGCGCCTCGACCGGTGTCCACGAGGCGGTCGAGCTGCGCGACGGCGACGAGGACCGCTATCTCGGCAAGGGCGTCACGACCGCCGTCGACAACGTCAATCACGAGATCTTCGATGCCCTCTCGGGCATGGAGGCCGACGAGCAGGGCCTGATCGACGAGACCCTGATCGCCCTTGACGGGACCGAGAACAAGCGCCGCCTGGGCGCCAATGCCATTCTCGGCGTCAGCCTGGCCGTCGCCAAGGCGGCGGCGGAAGAGGCCGCCCTGCCGCTCTATCGCTACGTCGGCGGGGTGCGGGCCTGCCGCCTGCCGGTCCCGATGATGAACATCGTCAACGGCGGCGCCCATGCCGACAATCCCATCGACTTCCAGGAGTTCATGATCCGGCCGATCGGCGCCGAGAGCTTCTCGGAGGCGTTGCGCATGGGGGCCGAGGTCTTCCACAGCCTGAAGGCGCGACTGAAGAAGGCTGGCCATGCCACCAACGTCGGCGACGAGGGCGGCTTCGCGCCGAACCTTAAGTCTGCCGAGGAAGCCATTGATTTCGTGCTGGAGAGCGTGACCGCCGCGGGCTACACCCCCGGCACCCAGCTCGACATCGCGCTCGACTGCGCCGCCAGCGAGTTCTACGAGAACGGCCGCTACGAGCTGCGTGGCGCCGGGCTGAGCTACGGTGCGGATGAGTTGGTCGCCTACCTTGCCAAGCTCAGCGACAGCTACCCCATCGGCTCCATTGAAGACGGCATGGCCGAGGACGACTGGGAGGGCTGGTGCGCCCTGAATGCCGCCATTGGCGACCGGGTGCAGCTCGTCGGCGACGACATCTTCGTCACCAACACCGAGCGGCTGCGCAAGGGCATCGCCATGAAGGCGGCCAACGCCATCCTGGTGAAGGTCAATCAGATCGGCACCCTGACCGAAACCCTGGAGGCGGTCGAGACCGCGTTCCGGGCCAGCTTCGGCGTGGTGATGTCGCACCGCTCCGGCGAGACCGAGGACAGCACCATTGCCGACCTGGCGGTCGCCACCGGCTGTGGGCAGATCAAGACCGGCTCGCTGGCGCGCTCCGACCGTCTGGCCAAGTACAACCAGCTACTTCGCATCGAGGAGCAGCTCGGTCCGAGCGCCATCTACGGCATCGGCTGAGGCCCCGGCCGTCCCCGTCCTGCCCGTTTTGCCGGCAGAGTGAGTCCCCCGGGCAACAGGTGGCAGCCATTTGGGAGTCCATTTGAATTCCTGTTTGACGCGGAGTCGCGCCAGTGATTCCATGGCGTCATGACGCTTCGCGACATCAAGCGCCGCCTCGCCACCCTGTTGCCGCATCTCCTCTTCGCGGCGATCTTCAGCTACTTCGCCTACCACGTGGTCCACGGTGACCGTGGCGTGCTGCATGCCAACCTGCTGCACCGCGAAGTCGAGGAGCGGAGCCTGCAGCTGGCCGAGCTGAGCACCGAGCGCCACGAGCTTGAAGCCCGGGTCAGAGGCCTGCGCCGGGGCAGCTTGGACCTCGATCTCCTGGAGGAGCAGTCGCGCCGCGTCTTGGGCTACGGGGCCGAGAGCGATGCGATGATCCTGCTGCCGGAGCAACCGCTGGTTTGGAAAAATTAACCGATGTTCGGTTAAAACAGCTTTTTTCTCGATATTTCAAGAATCTATGACTTGACGCAGAGTTTCTCTGAACCTTTTTCCTATTTCAGTATATCCAAGCGTTATCCTATAGTTCGAAAAAAGCTGTTGAGGGAGGAAGGCATGGCCACGCGCCGGGCGACAACCAAGGCAAGCAAGACGCCGTCACGGCGCAGCGGCAGCAAGAAAGCCTCCGCTAGCAAGGTCAGCAAAGCCGAGCTTTTGGAGCTCTATCGGGAGATGCTGCTCATCCGGCGCTTCGAGGAGAAGGCTGGTCAGATGTACGGCATGGGCCTGATCGGCGGCTTCTGCCATCTCTACATCGGCCAGGAAGCCGTGGTGGTCGGCATGCAGGCCTGCATCGACGCAGGCGACACGGTCGTCACCTCCTACCGCGATCATGGCCACATGCTGGCCTGCGGCATGGACCCGAAGGGGGTTATGGCCGAGCTGACCGGGCGGCGCACCGGCTACTCCAAGGGCAAGGGCGGCTCGATGCACATGTTCAGCCGCGAGAAGAACTTCTTCGGCGGTCACGGCATCGTCGGCGCCCAGGTGCCGATCGGCACCGGCATCAGCTTTGCGCATAAATACCTGGATGAGAAAGCGGTCTGCCTGACCTACATGGGCGAGGGCGCGGTCAACCAGGGCCAGGTCTATGAGTCCTTCAACATGTCGGCGCTCTGGCAGCTCCCGACCATCTACATCATCGAGAACAACCGCTACGGCATGGGCACCTCGGTCGAGCGCGCCGCGGCCAAGGCGACGGAGCTCTACAACCGCGGCCAGGCTTACGGCATCCCGGGCGCGCAGGTCGACGGCATGGATGTGCTGGCGGTGAAGGAGGCGGGCGCGAAAGTCGTCGCCGACGCAAAGGCCGGCAAAGGTCCCTACATTCTGGAGATGCAGACCTACCGCTACCGCGGCCACTCCATGTCCGACCCGGCGAAGTACCGCACCCGCGACGAGGTGCAGAAGATGCGCAGCGAGCAAGATCCCATCGAGCGGCTGCGGCAGTCCCTGCTGGAGGACGGCCACATCGACGAGGCCGGCCTCAAGGACATCGACAAGGACGTGAAGGCCATCGTCTCGGAGGCCGCGGAGTTCGCCCAGAACAGCCCGGAGCCGGATCCCTCGGAGCTCTGGACCGACGTCTACCTCGACGCCCAGGCGGCTCAATAGAGACCAGCGGCGGCCGCTTCGCGCCGCGCTTAATCAATAAACGCATAGGGGAAGCGCACCATGCCCATCGAAATGCTGATGCCGGCTCTCTCTCCCACCATGACCGAGGGAAAGCTGGCCAAGTGGCTCAAGTCGGAGGGCGACGAGATCTCCGCCGGCGACGTGGTCGCCGAGATCGAGACCGACAAGGCGACCATGGAAGTCGAGGCTGTCGACGAAGGCCTGCTGGGCCGGATCCTGGTGCCGGAGGGTGCGGAGAACGTCGCCGTCAACACGCCCATCGCCATCCTGCTGGGCGAGGGCGAGGATGCCAGCAGCCTGGATGTATCGGGTGGAAACAGCGGGGGCGGTCAGCCGGAAATCCCGGCGACGAGCGACCCGGTGCCCTGCGCGCCGGCGCCCGCTGCAGCGCCGGCCGTCGCCGAGGTCGAGGCGGAAGCCGAATGGAGCGGCCCGACCATGACCCTTACGGTGCGCGAGGCCCTGCGCGACGCCATGGCCGAGGAGATGCGCCGCGACGGCCGCGTCTTCCTGATGGGCGAGGAGGTCGCCCAGTACCAGGGCGCCTACAAGGTCAGCCAGGGTCTCTTGGAGGAATTCGGCGACAAGCGGGTGATCGATACGCCCATCACCGAGCACGGCTTCGCCGGCCTGGCGGCCGGTGCCGCCATGTACGGCCTGAGGCCCATCGTCGAGTTCATGACCTTCAACTTCGCCATGCAGGCCATCGATCAGATCATCAACTCCTCCGGAAAGACGCTCTACATGTCGGGTGGGCAAATCCAAAACCCGATCGTCTTCCGCGGGCCCAACGGCGCCGCTGCGCGCGTGGCTGCTCAGCACAGCCAGGAGTACTCGAGTTGGTACGGCCAGGTGCCCGGCCTCAAGGTGGTCTCGCCCTGGTCGGCAGCCGATGCCAAGGGGCTGTTGAAGTCGGCTATCCGCGACCCCAATCCGGTGATCTTCCTGGAGAACGAGATTCTCTACGGCCAGTCCTTCGAGGTGCCGGACACCGACGACTGGCTGGTGCCCATCGGCAAGGCCAAGGTGGTGCGGCCGGGCAGCGACGTCACCATCGTCGCCCACTCGATCTGCGTCGGCAAAAGTCTTGAGGCGGCCAAGGTGCTTGCCGAGGAAGGCATCGATGCGGAGGTGATCGATCTGCGCACCATTCGCCCGATGGACACGCAGACCATCGTACAGTCGCTGCAGAAGACCACCCGCCTGGTCTCGGTCGAGGAAGGCTGGCCCTTCGCCGGCATCGGCGCGGAGCTGGCGGCGGTGATGATGGAGCAAGCCTTCGATTGGCTCGATGCGCCGGTCGCTCGCGTTTGTGCCGCGGACGTGCCGTTGCCCTACGCCGCCAACCTCGAGGCCCTGGCCCTGCCGCAGCCCGACGACGTGGCCGCGGCGGCCAAGCAAGTCTGCTACCGCAGCTAACGGCAGAGGGAAGGAGCAAGATTATGCCGATCAATGTGCTGATGCCGGCCCTTTCGCCGACCATGACCGAAGGCACCCTGGCCAAGTGGCACGTCAAGGAAGGGGACGAGATCTCCTCCGGCGACGTCATCGCCGAGATCGAGACCGACAAGGCGACCATGGAGGTCGAAGCGGTCGATGAAGGCACGCTCGGCAGGATACTGGTGGAGGCCGGCACAGCTGACGTTGCCGTCAACACGCCGATTGCCATGATCCTGACCGACGGCGAGGACAGCTCCGCGCTCAAGGCCGGCGTCGATGCCGCGGCCGCGGCACCCGCCGCATCTCCGGCGATGACGGCAACGCCCGTGACAACGACGCCGTCGGCGGGGAGTGCCGACGCTGCGCAGGCCGACGCGCCGCCGAAAATCCCGGCCGAGCCTTTCACGGCGGATGTGACGCCCTGGCCGCAAGCCGAGCTCGCGCCGGAGACGCCCGTGGGCACCGAGTTCGAGCCCATGACCGTGCGCGAAGGGTTGCGCAATGCCATGATCGAGGAGATGCGACGCGATCCCGATGTTTTCGTTTTGGGGGAGGAGGTCGCCGAGTATCAGGGTGCCTATAAGGTCACGCAAGGCATGTTGCAGGAGTTCGGCGAGAATCGCGTTGTCGACACGCCGATCACCGAGCACGCTTTTGCCGGTCTCGGCGTCGGCGCGGCGCTCGCAGGACTGAAGCCGATCGTCGAGTTCATGACCTTCAACTTCGCCAT
>JANQIA010000365.1 GCA_028282405.1 Rhodovibrionaceae bacterium | reverse complement strand
ACGATGCGGTTCATGGCGTAGATCGAGTCGAAGTCGTTGGCGGTGACGATCAGCGCCCGCTCGGCGTGCTGCAGCGGCGAGGCGAAGCCGCCGCAGACCACGTCGCCCAGGACGTCGAAGATCACCACGTCGGTGTCGTCGAGCAGGTGATGCTCCTTGAGCAGCTTCACGGTCTGCCCGACGACGTAGCCGCCGCAGCCCGTGCCGGCCGGCGGGCCGCCCGCTTCGACGCACATGACGCCGTTGTAGCCTTCGTAGACGAAGTCCTCGACCTGCAGCTCCTCGCTGTGGAAGTCGACGGACTCGAGCACGTCGATCACCGTCGGCATGAGCTGCTTGGTCAGCGTGAAGGTGCTGTCGTGCTTCGGATCGCAGCCGATCTGCAGCACCCGCTTGCCGAGCTTGCTGAAGGCCACCGCCAGGTTGGACGAGGTCGTCGACTTGCCGATGCCGCCTTTGCCGTAGACGGCGAAGACCTTGGCCTTGTCGATCTGCATGCTCGGGTCGAGATGCACCTGCAAGCTGCCTTCGCCATCGGCCTGCTTGGGAAGAACGTCGCTCATGCTATCCATTTTCGATCTGCTCCTAAGGGCGGGCGGTTATGCGGGAACGCCTTCGGTGACCCGAGAGGAAGCCTGGCTCTGCGGCAGACCTTCGAGGCGGTCCTCCAGCTCCTCTCCGGCTTGCCGCAAGGCATCCAGGGTCGTTTCGTCAGGCGTCCAATAGTTGCGGTCGTGGGCTTCCAGCAGGCGGTCGGCGACCTTGGCCAAGGCCTTGGGATTGAGCTCGGCCAGGCGCTTGCGCATCTCGGGGTCGAGCAGGAAGGTCTCGCTAACCTGGCTGTAGACCCAGGGCTGCACCTGTCCGGTGGTGGCCGACCATCCCATGGTGTTGGTGACGGTGGCTTCTATCTGGCGCACGCCCTCGTAGCCGTGGCGCAGCATGCCGTCGTACCAGCGCGGATTGAGGATGCGGGTCCGGGCCTCCAGGCTGACCTGTTCGCTCAGCGTGCGCACCGTGCCTTCGCTGCGGGTCTGATCGCCGATGTAGACCGGGATGACCTCGCCGCGCGCGGTCTGCACCGCTTGGCTGATGCCGCCCAGCGTATCGAAGTAGTGATCGACCGTGGTGATGCCGACCTCGATCGACTCCAGGTTCTGATAGGCCATGGAGACGTCGCTGAGCATGGACTGCAGCAGCTCGGCCTGCTTAACCGGGCGGCCGTTGCGGCCATAGGCGAAGCACTTGCGCCGGGTGTAGGTGTCGGCCAGCTCGCCCTCGTCGCTCCAGGCGCCGCTTTCGATCAGCTGATTGACGTTCGCCCCGTAGGCGCCGTCGGCGTTGGAGAAAACGCGCAGCGAGGCCGTTTCCAGATCGCAGCCGTGGGTCTCCTGATAGGCCAGCGCGTGCTTGCGCAGGAAGTTCATCTCCAGGGGCTCGTCGGCGCTGGCCGCCAGATAGCAGGCCTCGGCCAGGAGCTTGGTCTGCAGCGGCAGCAGATCGCGGAAGATGCCGGAGAGCGTGACCACCACGTCGATGCGCGGCCGGCCCAGCTCCTCGAGGGAGATCAGCTCGGCGCCGCAGAGGCGGCCGTAGCCGTCGAAGCGCGGCTTGGCTCCGATCAGCGAGAGCACCTGCCCGATGGGACCGCCCTCGCTCTTCAGGTTGTCCGTGCCCCAGAGCACGAAGGCCACCGAGGCCGGCAGGCTGCCGCTCTCGGCTTGATGCCGGTCGAGCAGGCGCTGAGTCTGCCGGGCGCCGTCGGCGACCGCGAAGGCGCTCGGGATACGGAAGGGGTCGAAGCCGTGCAGGTTGCGCCCGGTCGGCAAAGTCTCCGGCGTGCGCAACAGGTCGCCGCCGGGCACCGGGCGGATGTAGCCGCCGTCGAGGGCATGCATGATGCCCTCCAGCTCGTGCTCACCCTGCAGCTTCTCGTTGGCGTCCGCCAAGCCGGTCAGAACGGCGATGCGGCGCTCGTCCTCACCGTGGCCGTCCAGCCGCGCGGCGTCTTGGGGCGTCTTGCCGGCGACGAGAGCTTCGACTGCGGCCATGGAGGGCGCGCTCACCGGCTCCAGCTCGGCCATGGCGAAGAGCAGCTCCGCCCGCTCCTCGGCGCTTGGCGGTGTGCCGACAACATGGAGGCCGTGGGGAATCAGCGACTGCTCGATTTCCTGAAGCTCGTCGGTGAGGCTGGCGATTCGCTCGCCGGCGTCGCCGTTCCACAGCGGCTCGGGGGCCGCGAGCTCGACCTCGGCCGCTTGTGCCTGAATGAGGGGCTCCAGGTCCGCCCTCTCCTGCGCGGCGGCAGGCGGCAGGCTGCGCCAGCGGTCGATCGAGGCACGCAGGTCGCTCAGGCCGCGATAGAGGCCGGCGTGGGCCACCGGCGGCGCCATGTAGGTGATGGTCGTCGCCCCGGAGCGGCGCTTGGCGATTGTGCCTTCCGAGGGATTGTTGGCGGCGTAGAGATAGAAGTTCGGCAGGTCGCCGATCAGCCGGTCCGGCCAACAGGCGCCTGAGACGCCGGCCTGCTTGCCCGGCATGAACTCCAAGGCGCCGTGGGTGCCGAAGTGGAGCACCGCATGGGCGCCGAAGTCCTCGCGCAGCCAGCGATAGAAGGCGCTGAAGGCGTGGGTCGGCGCCAGGCCCTGCTCGAACAGCAGGCGCATGGGGTCGCCCTCATAGCCGAAGCCGGGCTGCACGCCGACGAAGACCTTGCCGAACTGGGCGCCGAGCACGAAGAGGTCGCGGCCGTCAGTCAGATGCCGGCCGGGCGCGGCCCCCCAGGCCTGCTCGATATCCTTCAGCCATGGCTCGCGGCGCACATGGTCTTCCACCGGGATACGCGCGGCGACGTTGGCATCGGCGCCGTAGCGCTCGGCATTGCCTTCCAGCAGTGCGGCCCTCAGCGCCTCAATGCTCTCCGGCAGGTCAACGTCGTAGCCCTGGGCCTTCATCGACCGCAGGGTCGCGTAGAGCGAGGCGAAGACGTCGAGGAAGGCGGCGGTGCCGGTCGCGCCGCTGTTGGGCGGGAAGTTGAACAGCACGATGCCGACCTTGCGCTCGGCCCGCTCGGCGCGGCGCAGGGCGACCAGCTTGGAAACCCGTGACGCCAGCGCGTCGGCCCGGTCGAGGCAGGCGTGCATGTCCTGCGCGCAGTCCGCGTCGAACTTGCAGTGACGCTCGCAGCCCTCGCAGGGCTGGCCAGACCCGTCCGAGCGGCCACCGAACACGGTGGCGCCCACCGCGCCGTCCAGCTCGGGCAGCGCGATCTGAATGGTCGACTCGACGGGCATCAAGCCGCGGGTCGAGCGGCCCCACTGCTCCAGGCTCTGGAACTCCACCGCCTGAGCGGCGATGTAGGGCACGTCGAGGGCGGCCAGCATTTCCTCGGCCGCTTGGGCGTCGTTGTAGGCCGGCCCGCCGACCAGGGAGAAGCCGGTCAGCGAGACGACGCTGTCGACGACGGGGCGCCCGTCCTCGATGAAGTACTCTTCGATGGCGGGGCGGCAGTCGAGACCGACGGCGAAGGCCGGCACGACCTGCAAGCCGCGCGCCTCCATGGCTGCGATCACGCCGTCGTAGTGGCCGGTGTCGCCGGCCAGCACGTAGGAACGCATGAGCAGCAAGCCGACCCGTCCCTGGCTCTTACTTTTCGGCCTAGGCAGCTTGCTCACCCGCTCGACGATGCCCTTACCGAGGCGTGGGTGATAGAGGCCGAGATCGGGATAGTCGACCGGTGGCTTGACGGCCAAGGCACCGTGCAGCGCGGCGCGCGGGCCGGCGGCATAGCGGTCGATCAAGAAGCGCACCAGGTTGGCCAGGTTGTGCTCCGAGCCGGCCAGCCAATACTGCATGGTCAGGAAGTAGGCGCGCACGTCCTGGGCGGTGCCGGGGATGAAGCGCAGGATCTTCGGCAGTCGCCGCAACATCGCGACCTGTTGCGCCCCAGCGCTCATGCCGGGCTTCTTCTTGTTGCCGCCGCGCAGGCGCTTGAGCAGGGAGAGCATGCCGCCCTGCCCCGAGCCGTCCATGGCGAAGCGGCCGAGCTTGGTGAGGCGGATGACCTCGCCGGCCGAGACGCAGCCGACCATGGCGTCGCAGTGATCCCGCCGGGCCTGCAGGTCGGGCAGGACAGCCTGGATATGCTCTTCGACGAAGAGCATGCAGGCGATGACGATGTCGCCCTTGGCGATATCCGCCTTGCAGCGCGCCAGGGACTCCTGATTGCTCGCCCAGTCGGTCGCCGCATGGAAGGCAAGCTCGAGACCTGGGATGTCGCGCTTCAGCGCCGCCGTGGCGCGCGCAGTGGCGCTGGCCAAATGGCGGTCCAGGGTGATCAGGACCACCCGGACGGGGGTCTTGCTCGTCGCGCTATTTCCCGAAGTGCGCTTTGGCATCGTAGAGCGTCTCTAGTGTGATCGCGGTCAAGCCCAACTGGGCGGCGTATTTCTCCGTGTTGCGCCGTGCCTTGCCCCGCACGAAGAAGGGGATCTTGCGCAGCTCGGTCTCGGCCTCGGCGGTCCAGGCCGGCGCGCCATCAGGCTGCGGCGCAGCGGACGTTTCGATGGTCTCTTCGGGGGCGGCCTGAGCCTCCGGCTCGCTGCCGTCTTCCCCCTCGGCGGCTGTCTGCGTCGCACCTTTCGCCCCGTGGCCGAGGTGCGAGGCGCCGGCCTCGTCGTGGAACTCGAAGTCCTCGCGGAACATACCCAGGAGATGCTCCTCCAGGCCCATGACCAGGGGATGCACCCAGGTGTCGAACAGCACGTTGGCGCCCTCCCAGCCCATCTGCGGGGCGTAGCGGGCAGGATAGTCCTGCACGTGGACGGGGGCCGAGATGACGGCGCAGCCGACGCCCAGGCGCTTGGCGATGTGGCGCTCCATCTGGGTGCCGAGCACCAGCTCCGGCTGCAGCTCCTCGATCTTCTCCTCGACCTCCAGGTAGTCGTCGGTGATCAAGGGCTCGACGTCGTAGAGCGCGGCGGCGGCGCGCAGCTCGCGGGCCATCTCCCGGCTGTAGGAGCCGAGACCGACAACCTGGAAGCCCAACTCCTCTTGGGCGACGCGGGCCGCGGCGATGGCGTGGGTGCCGTCGCCGAAGACGAAGACGCGCTTGTTGGTCAGGTAGGTCGAGTCGATCGAGCGCGACCACCAGGGCAGCCGCGAGGGCGCACCGGCCAGCGCCGGGCTCGGGTCGACGCCGGCGATCTCGGCGACCTCTTGGATGAACTCGCGCGTGGCGCCGATGCCGATCGGCACCACGTTGGTGAAGGGCTGGCCGAACATGCGCTTCAGCCAGCTTGCGGTGGAGCGCCCGATCTCCGGATAGAGCACGACGTTGAAGTCCGCCTCGCCGACGCGGGCGATCTCCGCCGCCGTGGCCCCCATGGGCGCCACCACGTGCACGTCGATGCCGAGCGACTCGAGCAGCTTCCGCACCTCGAGAACGTCGTCGCGGTGGCGGAAGCCCAGCGCCGTCGGCCCCAGGATGTTGCACTTGGGCCGCGCATCCGGGTCCCGCGCCGGGCGCTCTTCCCCGGGCTTGGGCGCATGCGGGCCGGCAAGGCCGCGGACCAGTTGATAGAGGGTCTCGGCGGCGCCCCAGTTCTCTTTCTTGCTGTAGGACGGCAGCTCGAGCGGGATGACCGGCAGCGAGAGGCCCAGCGCCTTGGCGAGACCGGCCGGGTCGTCCTGGATCAACTCGCCGGTGCAGGAGGCGCCGACCAGGATGGCCTGGGGCGCAAACCGCTCGACCGCGTCGCGCGCCGCGTCCTTGAACAGCTCCGCCGTGTCGCCGCCCAGGTCGCGCGCCTGGAAGGTGGTGTAGGTCACCGGCGGGCGCTTGTCGCGACGCTCGATCATGGTGAAGAGCAGGTCGGCGTAGGTGTCGCCCTGCGGCGCGTGGAGCACGTAGTGCACATCCTCCAAGGCAGTGGCGATGCGCATGGCGCCGACGTGCGGCGGTCCTTCGTATGTCCAGACGGTGAGCTGCATCGCCGATCAGACCTCCAGCTTGGCTTTGCGCAGCAGGGGGCGGGCGAAGAGCTCGGCCAGATCGCCGGCCTGATCGAAGCCGTGAATCGGCGTGAAGACCAGCTCGATCGACCACTTGGTCGTCATGCCTTCGCTCTCGAAGGGATTGGCGAGGCCGAGCCCGCAGACCACCAGGTCCGGCGAGGCCGCGCGGCAGCGGTCGATCTGCTTATCGACGTGCTGGCCTTCGCTGAGCTGCGTGCCCGCGGGCAGCAGCGCGAGCTCCCGCGCCAGATGCTGCCGGTGCAGATAGGGGCTGCCGACTTCGACCAGCGTCATGCCGAGCTCCCGCGCCAGGAAGCGGGCGATCGGCACTTCGAGCTGCGAGTCGGGGAAGAAGAAGATGCTCTTGCCGGCGAGGCGCTCGCGATAGTGCTCGAGCGCCAGTCCGGCGCGGCGCTGGGCCGGCGCGATCACCTCGCGCAGCCGCTGCCCATCCACGCCGAAGGCCTCGGCGGCGGCCTGCAGCCACTCGGTGGTGCCTTCGACACCCAGCGGGAAGGGCGCTTCGAGCCGCTTGGCGCCGCGCTCCTCCAAGAGACGCGCAGTCTCGCAGAGGAAGGGCTGCGCCAGCAGCATCCGGGTCTGCGGCCCGACGGCGGGCAGCTCGGCTGACCGCCGCGGCGGCAGGAAGGAGACACGCTCGATGCCGAGCGCCTTGAAGGTGCGGGTGAACTGGTCCTCGACCACGTCGGCCAGGGCGCCGACCACCAGCAGAGAGGGCGCGGCGTCCGCGGCCTCGGCCGGCATCTCGGGTACCAGCGAGGCCAGGCACATGTCCTCGCCCTGGGTGAAGGTCGTCTCGATGCCGCTGCCGGTGTAGTTCAGCACCCGCACCTCCGGCATATGCTGCCGAGACAGGCGCTGGGCGGCGCGCGAGAGATCCAGCTTGATCACCTCGGAGGGGCAGGAGCCGACCAGGAACAGGGTCTTGATGTCCGGCCGCCGCGACAGCAGCCGGCCGACCACCCGGTCGAGCTCGTCATTGGCGTCGGCCATGCCGGCCAGGTCGCGCTCCTCGATGATCGCGGTGCCGAAGCGCGGCTCGGCGAAGATCATCACGCCCGCGGCCGACTGCATCAGATGGGCGCAGGTGCGGGAGCCGACGATGAGGAAGAAGGCGTCCTGGATCTTGCGGTGCAGCCAGATGATGCCGGTCAGCCCGCAGAAGACCTCGCGCTGTCCGCGCTCTTTCAAAACTTCGGGTTCGGCGCAGCCGCGGTCCGCAGCCGGCGTTTCACGCCCGGGGATATCACGCAGGGCCAGCTCGCTCATTTGGCCACCCCCATGGCGGCGTTCGCCGCCGGGATGCTGGCGTCGTTGCGCTGACCTTCCAGGCGCGCCATGCGCAGCTTCCAAAGGAACTGCGCGGCGTTGATCACGTAGGCCAGGTAGGCGACCAGCGCGAGCACCATCTGCCCGGTGTCGCC
>JANQIA010000357.1 GCA_028282405.1 Rhodovibrionaceae bacterium | reverse complement strand
CGTCAGCCCGTTCTGGTGCCGCTTCGAAAGGTAGAGGAAAGCAGGGTCCGGCGTCAGCGCAAAAGGCTTCTCCGCCAAACCGTAAAAGCTCTCGTACATGACCCCGTCCTCGTGGAGCGCTTTGCGCCTGCTGCACAGCCGTTACAGCGTGTTAGCACGGAAAGCTCAATCTCCGTGCAGGAAATGCTCTATAAAGGTTGACTACTAACCTTTTCTGTCGCCGAACACGCTGTCCGGACCGAGCGGGACGCGTTCAGTGAATCAGCTCTGGTTCCGTCTCGGTCAGCGCCCGGGAGCCTGCGATGACGCTCTCCGCCAAGCCGCCGGACTGCGGCAGGATGTTGGCGGCATAGAAGCGTGCCGTTGCCCGCTTGCTTTCGAGAAACAGCTTGTTGCCGTCGCCTTCCGCCAGTCGGCGCTCCGCGGCCATGGCCGATTTGGCCATGAGCCAGCCGGCGGTGACGGTCCCCATCAGCTTCAGATACGGCGTGGCCGCTGCGGCGACGGCAACGCGGTCCGTGGAAGCCTGGGTCATCAGCCAGTCTGTGGCCCGGCGCAGATCCGCGATGCCGGCCGAGAGCTGCGTTGCCATCTCGGGTCCACAGCTTCCGTTCGATGCACCGGCGTTGTTTAGATCCTGAGCGTACTCTTCCATCCTGGCCATCAGCACGCGTGCCGTCGCGCCGTCATGGCGGATGATCTTGCGGCCCACCAGGTCGAGCGCCTGAATGCCGTTGGTGCCCTCGTAGATCGGATTGATGCGCGCATCGCGATAGTGCTGGGCGGCGCCGGTTTCCTCGATGAAGCCCATGCCGCCATGGACCTGCAGCCCGAGGGAAGCGACCTCCACGCCAATGTCGGTGCACCAAGCCTTCACAACCGGTGTCAGCAGCTCGACGTTGTAGAGCTGAGCACGCTCCTGTTCGACCGCGTCCGGGTGCCGGCCGGCGGTATCGACACCGGCGACGGTGTGATAGGCCAAAGCACGCCCGGCTTCACAATAGGCCTTCATGGTCATGAGGTTTCGCTGCACGTCCGGGTGCTGAATGATCGGGCCGACGTCACCGCCGCTGCTGCCATAGGGTCGCCCCTGCGTGCGCTGGCGTGCGTAGGAGAGGGCCTGACGATAGGCCCGGTCGGCAACAGCGACGCCCTGTAGGCCGACGGACAGGCGTGCGTTGTTCATCATGGTGAACATCTGCGCCATGCCTTGGCATTCCTCGCCGACCAGATAGCCGACCGCGCCCTCGTTGTCGCCGTAGGCCATGACGCAGGTGGGCGAGCCATGGATGCCGAGCTTGCGTTCGAGCGAGACGCAGCGCAGGTCGTTGCGCTGGCCGAGGGTTCCGTCGGAGTTGACGAGGAACTTCGGCACGATGAAGAGGCTGATGCCTTTGGTTCCCGCCGGGGCGTCCGGGGTCCGCGCCAAGACCATGTGAATGATGTTGTCGGCGAAGTCGTGCTCGCCGTAGGTGATGTAGATCTTCTGGCCGCGGATGCGGTACTGCGTGCCGTCGCGCTCTGCCTTGGTGCGCACCGCCCCGACATCTGAGCCGGCCTGCGGCTCGGTCAGATTCATGGTCCCGGTCCATTCGCCGGTGATCAGCTTCTCAAGATAGAGCGCCTTCTGCTCCGCGCTGCCGTGGTGCTGCAGTAGGTCGACCGCGCCTTGTGTCAGCAGCGGACAGAGCGCGAAGGACATGTTGGAGGCGTTCCACATCTCCAGGAGCGTGAAGCCGAGGACCGACGGAAGACCCTGGCCGCCGTGGGCCGGGTCGAAGGGCAGGGCCGGCCAGCCTGCCTCGACGAACTGGTGGTAGGCCCCCTTGAAGCCGGTCGGCGTGCGCACGACGCCGTTT
>JANQIA010000343.1 GCA_028282405.1 Rhodovibrionaceae bacterium | reverse complement strand
CATCGACTGCCTGGACCCCTCCTTCGCGCCCGGCACCGGCACGCCGGTCTGCGGCGGCCTGACCACCGCCATGGCGATGGAGATCATGCGCGGCCTTGGCGGCCTGAACTACGTCGGCATGGATCTGGTCGAGGTCGCCCCGATCTACGACGTCGGCGAGATCACCTCCCTGGCCGGGGCCACGCTGGTCTACGAGTGGCTGGCCGCCTACGCCGCCGGCCGGGACTGACGGTCATTCGGTAACACGGCACCTAACTCGACAGGTCTCTGAGCGCTGCGCGCCACCCCCCTCCCGGCGCTACGCGCCGACCTCCCCCTCAAGGGGGGAGGTGTAAGGGAGTGGGCGAAATGACAATTCCCTCCCCCCAGCGAGGGGGAGGGTTAGGGTGGGGGGTGTCCGCGGAGCGGACCAGAAAAGGTCTTCCTCACTCAACCGGACAGTCGTGACAGACCGGCAAAGAAAAAGGCCCGGCAGGACGTGCCTGCCGGGCCGAAGAGTTTGGTACGCCTACGCTAAACTCAGAGGACCTGGGAACCGCGCCCGAACTCGGGGTAGGCCTCGAGGCCCAGTTCTCCCTTGTCCAGTCCGTCGGTTTCCTCTTCCTCGCTCGGCCGTACGCCGATGGTCGCCTTCAGGATGCTCCAGACGATGAAGCTGGCCACGAAGGTGAAGGCGCCCATGGCGAGGATGCCGACGATCTGGGTGCCGAAGCTGGCACCGCTGTTGGACAGCGGCACGGCCAGGGTGCCCCAGATACCCGCGATCAAGTGGACCGAGATGGCGCCGACCACGTCGTCGATCTTCAGCTTGTCGAAGAGCGGCACGGCGAAGACCACCAGGGCGCCGCCGATACCGCCGATGATGACGGCAAGGCCCGGCGAGGGCGCCAGCGGCTCGGCGGTGATCGCCACCAGGCCACCCAAGGCGCCGTTGAGCGCGAAGGTGAGGTCGACCTTCTTGTAGATGATCTGGGTCAGGATCATGGCCACCACCACGCCGGCCGCGGCCGCCAGGTTGGTGTTCACGTAGATCATGCCGATGGAGACCACGTCGGCCGCCGAACCCATGGCGAGCTGCGAGCCGCCGTTGAAGCCGAACCAGCCGAGCCAGAGAATGAAGGTGCCCAGGGTCGCCAGCGGCAGGTTGGCACCCGGCAGCGGATTGACCTTGCCGTCAGGGCCGTACTTGCCCTTGCGCGCGCCGATGACGATGCAGCCTGCGAGCGCCGCCCAACCGCCGACCGAATGCACGATCGTCGAACCGGCGAAGTCGGAGAAGCCCATCTCGGCCAGCCAGCCGCCGCCCCAGGTCCAGGACCCGGTGATCGGATAGAGGAAGCCGGTCAGGATGGCGACGAAGATCATGAAGGGCCAGAGCTTGACCCGTTCCGCCACGGCGCCGGAGACGATGGAGGCCGTCGCGGCGACGAAGACCATCTGGAAGAACCAGTCGGACAGCACCGAATAGCCGTTGTCCAAAACTGCGCCGATCTGCGCTTCGTCTCCGTCGAGGAGAGCCAGCTCCGCGTCCGACGAGCCGTAGAAAATGCCGCCGAGAGAACCGATGAAGCCGCTGACGTCGGTGTACATCAGGCTGTAGCCGCAGATGTAGAACATGATGCCGGCGGTGCTGTAGAGCCCGATGTTCTTGAGGCACTGCATCGCCGTGTTCTTGGTGCGGACCAGTCCGGCCTCAAGCATGGCGAAGCCTGCCGCCATCCACATGACCAGGAAGCCATGCATCAGGAACGACAAGGTGTTGAAGATGAAGGCCGACTCGCCGGGCACCTCCGCCATGGCGGGGGCCGTGGTGGCGACCGTCGTGGCCACGACCAAGGCGCCGGCCAAAGCCAGTTTGGGGGCGGCGCCTTTCAGATTGGATGTTGTGATGCGCATCTCTCTATCCCCTCCTCAGAGCGCCTCTGTCCCGGTCTCGCCGGTGCGGATGCGCATCACGTGAGACAGATCGAGGACGAAGATCTTCCCGTCCCCGATGCGGTCCGTGCGCGCCGCGTTGCTGATGGTTTCGACCGTTTGCTCGACCAGCTGGTCCGATACGGCGACCTCGATCTTGGCCTTGGGGAGAAAGTTCACGGCGTACTCGGCGCCGCGATAGATCTCCGTCTGGCCCTTCTGTCGGCCGTATCCCTTGACCTCGCTGACGGTCATTCCCTCGATGCCGATGGCGGTCAGCGCTTCGCGGACCTCCTCGACCTTGAACGGCTTGATGACCGCGACGACTAA
>JANQIA010000337.1 GCA_028282405.1 Rhodovibrionaceae bacterium | reverse complement strand
ACGGATGCGCACCCCGGCCAGCGTGCTGCGGAGCGCGTCCGGCAAGCTCTCGACGATCAGGCCACTGAAGACCCGCCGGACCCGGCCGGCTTCCATCAGATCCTTGGCCACCCGCATCAGCAGCGGCGTGGAGACGGCGAAGTTCACCCCGATGTCGCCGTCCGACTGCAGGGTGAAGATGGCCGAGATCATGCCGACCAGGCGGCCCTCGCCATCGACCAGCGCTCCGCCCGACGTGCCGGGATTGACCGCCGCGTCGGTCTGCACGAAGTCCTCGATGGGGTTAAAGCCGGTGCCGCTGCGATGCAGCGCCGAAACCACGCCGCAGGTGAGCGAGAGGTCGAGACCAAAGGCATTGCCGATGGCACAGACCTGGCTGCCGAGGGTCGGTTCGGCGCCGAGAGCGATAACCGGAAGATCCTCCTCGACCTTGAGGACGGCGACGTCGGTCGCCGGATCGCCGCCGACGACCCGGGCCGGCAACACGCGACCATCTGAGAGGCGCACCCGGACCCCGGTCGCCCGCTCCACCACATGCAATGCCGTCGCGATGTAGCCGCCCTCGGCGATGACCACACCGCTGCCTTCAGGCACATCGTGGCCGCCCTGGTTTTGGCCGCTGCGCGCAAAGCCGGGCCAGTCGGGCAGCACGGAAACCACGCTGTCCAGCACCTCTGCAGGCATGGCCTGGGCACGCGGTGCCCCAACGAGAACCAGGAGACACAAGAGCAGGCCGGCGCCGAGACTGCGCAGAAGAACGGCAGTGGCGCTCATTCCCGCCCCGCCGACTCGTCATCATCAAGGCCACCGATCGAGCCTTCAGCTCGCTCCTCGGTTGGCACACGATAGCCGCCCTTGAGCCACCGCCCAAGATCGATCTCTTGGCAACGCGCGGAACAGAAAGGGCGGTAGCGGTCAACCGTGGGCTTACCGCAGATCGGGCAAGCCGGCAGAGCGTTGGTCGACGGGCTTGGCAAGGAATTCCCCTTAAATCGGTAGGTCAATTATAGAACAATGCGCGAGGCGCTAGGATAACAAAAGCTCCCAGGCCTCGTCATGGCGGCCAGCGTCGATTTCGATGGCAACGGCAAGGCCGCGGCGCGCTTCCAGCCATTGCCGAGCGGCCGCGGCAGAGCCCTCGTCGAGCGCCGCGGCAACGCCAGGCGAGACCAGAAGGCGCGGCCGGGCCGCCGGCCCGCTGGCCTGCAATGCCCTGAGGGCGGCCATGGCGCAGGCATGGCTGCTGAGCACCCCGCCGCCCACCAACGGCCCGGCGGAGGTCAGGAATTCGTGCAGTGCCGAACGGCTGCGCCGCCGCGTCATTTCCAGCAAACCCGAGGGCGACATGCGAAAGACACAGGTGGGCTCCGGGTCGCCGGACAGCGCCGCGACCAGAGCGTCTCGCACGGTGTCTCGGTCCTTCGGCGTCTTCAGCGCCAGGAAGTCGACGACGATGAGGCCGGAGAGGCTGCGCAGGCGGAGCTGCCGTGCGATCTCACCCGCCGCCGCCCGGTTGACCTCCAGAGCCCGGCGGCTGCCGCCGCCGCGCGTCGCGCCATGGCCGGCGCTGTTCACGTCGATCGCGACCAGCGTCCGGGTCGGCTCGATCAGCAAGCTGCCGCCGCCCGGCAGCACGACCTCCGGAGCCAGGAGATCGTCCAGAGCCTCTTCAACGTCGGCCGAGATCGCCGGTGCCGGCACCACCTCCAAGGCGCTGGCGAGCGCCGGCGCTGCCGCCGATAGCTGTCGCGCCGTCTCGGCGTCGTCGCAGAGCAAGGCGTCGAGAGGCTGACGCAGTAGCAGTGCCAGCAGCGGGTCCTCTCCCCGTGCGAGCAACCTCGGCACTTTGCCGCCATCGTCGGCGGGCGGTTCGGCGCTTCGCTTGACGCGCGGACCTTTGCCGGGAGATGGCGCCCGGGTGACCCGCACGGCCAGGCTGGCCCCTTCGGGAGGCAGGCGGCCGGCTTTCCCTTCGGTCTGCAGCAGCGCCGGCAGTCCTGCCCCCAAGTCGACGAAGGCCGCCTGAAGGCCAGGATCGCGCGCCGTCACGCGGCCGAGAAAGACATCGCCCAGGCGCGGCCCCTCGCCGCCCGGGTCAATCAGCACGTCCTGCAACCGACCCTCCGCATCGAGCAGGACGCAACGGCGTTCCGGACCGAGCACAGACAGGAAGGCGGAGACGCTCACACTCGGAATCCCAGGCCGCGCAGCAGCGCCGCCGTCTCGGCCAGCGCCAGGCCGACCACGTTGCTGTAGGAGCCGTTGATCGCGGGAATGAAGGCGGCTGCCTGGCCCTGGATGGCATAGCTGCCGGCCTTGCCCTGCCACTCGCCGCCGGCGAGGTAGGCGGCGATCTCCGCCTCGCTCAGTCGCTTGAACTGCACGACGGTGGTCACCAACCGCGCAGCGAGGCGCCCGTCGGGGGCGATGACGGCGATCCCACCGTGAACCCGATGGCGGCGGCCAGAGAGGCTGAGCAGATGTCGCCGGGCTTCCTTGTCGTCCGCCGCTTTGCCGAGACTGCGGCGCCCCATCGCCACCACCGTATCGGCAGCAAGGATGAAAGCACCCGGACGCAGGGCGGCGACGGCCTCTGCCTTCTCCCGCGCCAGACGCTCGGCGTGGGCGCGCGGCAGCTCTCGCTTCAGCGGGGTTTCATCGAGATCGGCAGGCAGGACCTCCGCCGGCTCCAACGCGATCTGGCGCAGCAGCTCGAGACGGCGCGGCGAGGCCGAGGCCAGAACCAGGGGTGCGGCCGAGAGTTGCGGGCGGCCTGTCGCGGAGACATCGTTCAGAAGGGTCATCGAAGGGTCGGGCTGAGCGCCGGAAAGAAGCCAAAGCGAAACGAGCAGTTTACTTGAAGCGGAAGGTGATGCGTCCCTTCGTCAGATCGTAGGGTGTCATCTCCACATTGACCCGGTCGCCAGCCAGAACGCGGATACGGTGCTTGCGCATCTTGCCTGTCGTATGAGCCAGCACTTCGTGCTCGTTGTCGAGCTTTACTCGGAACATCGCGTTAGGCAACAGCTCGACGATAGTCCCTTGAAACTCGATGAGATCTTCTTTCGACATCCGGGTCAGGTCTCTCCGGCAGTCTCCAGACAGGCTTTGCGGCACCCGAGCGCGTCGCGCCGCCATATTAGACAGCGCCAATGTGAAATACGATTCTCCCTTAGAACACTGGCTTGAGGTCGAACGAGAAGCGCTGGTGAATGCGCGCTTCGAGCTGGTCGCGCACCTTGCGGTAAGCATCGAGCCGGGCTTCCCGGCTGCCTTCGACCATGCTTGGGTCGAAGGTGTTCCAGAACTCGACATCGCAAGCCATGGTCCGGGTCAGCTCGACGGCCGAGTGCTGCGCCTCCGGCGAGAGCGACAGGATGAGATCAAAAGAGGTATCCTCGAGATCGTCGAAGCTCTTGGGACGATGCTTGGAGATATCGATGCCGATCTCTTCCATCACGGCCACGGCGAAGCCGTCCACGTCGCTGGTTCGTACCCCGCAGGAATCGACGTAGACCCGGTGCCCGAGAAAGTGCTTCAGCAAGCCCTCCGCCATCGGCGAGCGCACCGAATTCTGCGAACAGGCGAAAAGCACGGCGTCGGGCAGCGCATCCATCGCGCTGTCATCCGCGAATATGCAGGACGCAGAGCAAGGTAAACAGGCGGCGCGCCGTGTCCTCGTCGATGTCGATCTGACCGTTCAGGCGATCGCGCAGCACCGCCGCCCCTTCGTTGTGCAATCCGCGCCGGCCCATGTCGATGGCTTCGATCTTCGAGGGGCTCGCGGTCTTGATCGCCGAGTAGTAGCTCTCGCAGACGGTGAAGTAGTCCTTCACGATGCGGCGGAAGGGGTTCAGCACGACGCCGACCACATGCATGGTTCGGCTGTCCCCTTCATCCCGGATATCGAAGATCAGCCGGTTTTCTTCGAGACGCAGGTGCAGGCTGTAGGGGCCGTCCTCGGCGATCTCCGGGGCGAAATGATTCTCTTCCAAAAGGTCGTAGATCGCCACGGCGCGCTCATGCTCGACCTCGGCCGAGCGCCGCACCAGCGTCCTTTCATCCAGCGTGATCTTGACCAGCCGGGTCTCGGACATAGCCGCTAGCCTCGCGTCGGGCGGTTCGTGCGCAGGGAGACCGAGCGGGCGTGGGCGTGCAGGCCCTCCGCTTCCGCCAAAGCGATGGTTGCCGGCGCAAGGGCGCTGAGCGCCTCCGCCGAACACCCCAAGATCGACGAGCGCTTGAGGAAGTCGAAGACCGAAAGGCCGGACGAGAAGCGCGCCGAGCGCGCCGTCGGCAGCACGTGGTTGGGGCCGCCGAGATAGTCGCCGACGGCCTCCGGCGTATGGCGGCCCAGAAAGATGGCGCCGGCATTGCTGAAGCTCTCCATCAGGCGCTCCGGCTGCTCCACCGCCAGCTCCAGATGCTCAGGCGCGATGCGATCGATCAACGCGCCGGCCTCTTGAAGGTCGCGCAAGGTGACGACGGCACCATGGTCGCGCCAAGCCGCCCCGGCGATCTCCCGGCGCGGCATGACGCTCAGCTCCCGCTCCACGGCCTCGCTGACCTGGGCCGCGAAGTCGGCGGAGTCGGTCAGCAGGATGGACTGCGCGGTCGGATCGTGCTCGGCCTGGCTTAAGAGATCGGCGGCGATCCAGGCCGGGTCGTTGTCTCCGTCCGCCACCACCAGGATCTCGGAAGGACCCGCGATCATGTCGATGCCGACGGTGCCGAAGACCTGACGCTTGGCCTCGGCGACATAGGCGTTGCCCGGCCCGACGATCTTGTCGACCGGCGCGATGCTCTCGGTGCCGTAGGCCAGGGCCGCAACGGCCTGCGCGCCGCCGACACGATAGATCTCCTCGATTCCGCAGACCTGGGCAGCCGCCAGGACCAGCGGATTGATCTGGCCGCCCGGCGTGGGGACGGCAACCGCGAGGCGGCGGACGCCGGCGACCCGGGCCGGAATGGCATTCATCAGCAATGAGGAGGGATAGGCCGCCCGGCCGCCCGGGACGTAGAGACCGACCGCGGCAACCGGCGTCCAGCGGTGTCCGAGCAGCACGCCGGCATCGTCGCGGTAGCTCAGGTCCTGCGGCAACTGCTTCTCGTGGTAGCTGCGGATCCGATCCGCAGCCAGGCGCAATGCCGACAAGGTCGCTTCGTCGCAGGACGCGCCAGCCGCCCCGATCTCCTCCGGGCCGATGCGCAGGCTGTCGCTCGTCAGGGACAGGCGGTCGAAACGCTCCGTGTAGTCGAAGAGGGCCGCGTCGCCGCGGGCGCGCACCTCGGCAATGATCTCCGAGACGGCGCTCGAAACATCCACCTCCGCCTCACGCCGGGCAGAGAAGAAGGCTGTGAAGGCCTCTTCGAAGCCCTGGTCCGCGGTCGAGAGCTTAAGCGGCATCGGCAATCTCGCGGAAGCAATCGACCCAGTGGTTGAGCTCGTCGGCGCGGGTCTTGAGGGCCGTGCGGTTGACGATCAGCCGCGAGGTCACCTTGGCGATCTCCTCCACCTCGACCAGGTCGTTGGCCTTGAGGGTCGCGCCGGTCGAGACCAGGTCGACCATTCGGCGGCAGAGACCGAGGTTGGGTGCCAGCTCGATGGCGCCATTCAGCTTGATGCTCTCAGCCTGAACGCCGCGGGCCGCAAAATGCCGCCGGGTGATCTCGGGATACTTGGTGGCCACGCGAATATGGCTCCAGCGCGTCGGGTCGTCGCTTTCCCGCAGGCTGCGGGGCTCCGCGACGACCAAGCGGCAATGGCCGATGCCGAGGTCCACGGGGGCGTAAACCTCCGGATAGTCGAACTCCATCAGCACATCGTTTCCGGCGACGCCGAGATGGGCGGCGCCAAAGGCGACGAAGGTCGCCACGTCGAAGGAGCGGACCCGGATGATCTCGACCGTCGGATTCGCCGTCTCGAAGCGAAGCTGGCGGCTGTCCTTGTCATTGAAGGCCGGTTCCGGCGTAAGGCCGGCACGCTCCAAGAGCGGCTGCAGCTCCGACAGGATACGGCCCTTGGGGACGGCCAAGACCAAACGTTGATTGGCCGCGAACGACGCGTTTTGCGGTATCGGATCGGGCACGCGGACCGTCTCTCCAAAGCAAGCCAGCAGGCGACAACGAGTTGCGCTGATGTAGACGGCGGGACCGCCGACGTCCAGGCCCGCTAGCGCTGGCGCGCCAGAGGGCTCAATCCTCGTGCATAGGCCTTGCCGGCGTCGGCCAAGGCTCACCCAGGTCCCGCAGATGAACCTTAATGTTCGAGACCTCGAGCCGGAGCGCCTGTTCATCTGCAAAGTGCAGGGTGATCCGGCGCGGCTCGGTGGCAATCGTCAGCAGGCTGAGGATCTGGTTGCGATCAGCGAGATTGATGCGGTTGGTCGTGACCGCACGCACCGCATCGAAGGTCAGCGCGCTGTTGGTTCGATAGAAGAAGGGGCGCGGCTCGCTCTCCTCGAACGCGGCATCGCCCCCGTTCCCATTCCCGCCACCGGCATCGACCGTCTCCAATTGGACGCTTTGCAGGGCGTCGACCAACTGGCCGTCCTGCTCCCACATGAAGCGGTTGAGCACGATGATGAAGCGCCGCTCGCTGCGCCGATAGGTCACATCGCGCAGCGGCACCAGCGCGTCCTGCAGGCAGGCTGCCAACACGTCCATGTCGGCGACCGAGCGCGCGCGCAGCTTAAGTGGCTGGACGTCCGCCATCCACCGATCCCGTTAAAGGCCGCGCAGCGCCCTGCCGGCCGAGCCCCCTAAGCCGGAACGCGTTCGATTTGCGCGCCGCAAGCGCCAAGTTTTTCCTCCAAACGCTCATAACCGCGGTCAAGATGATAGACACGGTTGAGCTCGGTGCGCCCTTCCGCCGCCAAACCGGCAAGAACAAGCGATACCGAGGCACGCAGATCGGTCGCCATGACCGGCGCGCCCCTTAGTGTCTCGCATCCTGTGACCGTTGCGCAAGCGCCTTGCGTGGCGATCTGCGCACCCATGCGCGCCAGCTCGGGAACGTGCATGAAACGATTCTCGAAGATCCGCTCTTCGATATTGGAGACGCCGTCGGCCGTGCTCATCAGGGCCATGAACTGCGCCTGCAGGTCGGTCGGGAAGCCGGGGAACTCGCTGGTCGCCATGTCCGCGGCCGCAAGCCGGCCGTTGGCCCGCTTGACTTGAAGGCCGCGATTGGTCGGCGTCACCTTGACGCCGCAGCGCTCGAGGGTCTCGATGACGAAGAGAAGGTCGCTCTCCCTGGCGTCGAGCAGCTCCAGCTCGCCGTCGGTGATCGCCGCCGCCATGGCATAGGTGCCGGCCTCGATGCGGTCGGGGATGATGCGATGCTCGGCCCCATGCAGCCGCGCCTTGCCGCGCACGCGGATCGTGTCGCTGCCCGCCCCTTCGATCTCCGCCCCCATGGCCTGCAGGCAATGGGCGAGGTCGACGATCTCGGGCTCCCGGGCCACGTTGACCAGCCGCGTCTCGCCCTCGGCCAGGCTTGCCGCCATCAGGAGGTTCTCGGTTGCGCCGACCGAGATGGTCGGAAAGACGACTTCGGCGCCGCGCAAGCCGTTGGGAGCCACCGCGTGCACATAGCCATCGTTGAAGGTGATCTCGGCGCCCATGCGCTCGAAGCCCATGAGATGCAGGTCGATGGGTCGCGTGCCGATGGCGCAGCCACCCGGCAAGGAGACCGTGGCCTCGCCTTCCCGGGCCAACAGCGGCCCCAGGACCAGCACGCTGGCGCGCATCTTGCGCACGATGTCGTAGGGCGCGGTCGTCGAACGGATCCGCTCGGCCTGGAAGTCGGCGCCGGCCGCTTCTTCCTCCACCGCGTGTACCGGCGTCACGGCCACACCGTGCTGCTCCAGCAGGCTCCGCATCGAGGCAATATCGGCGAGCTTGGGAAGATTGCGCAGCCGCAAGGGCTCCTCGCTCAGCAGGCTCGCCGCCATGATCGGCAGGGCCGCATTCTTGGAGCCGCTGATCGTAATCTGGCCGCGGAGCGGCTGACCGCCGCGAATCAACAACTTGTCCATTCAATCGCTTTCGTCTGGTTGGGGAACGAAGGGGCGGAGTCTCCGCCGGCGACTTCGCGCTAGAACTCTGCCTTAGGCGGCTTCCCTCCGCCGTCTTCCGCCTGGTCTTGGCGGTCGCGGCTTTGCGCCTTGCGTCGCTTCAAGTTGGCCCGCAGCGCGGCAGCCGAGCGCTCTCGGCGCTCGTCGCCGGCCGACCGCACGGAGTTGGCCCCTCGATCGGGGCCGGTCTTGCTCAGCGAGGATTCGGTCACGGACGCTCTCTTTCTTTGCAGTCTTGTTGCGCAGGGAATCAGGCAGGGTCAAGGCAGCTTGCGACCAAATGATAAGAGCCAAGCTGTTAATCAGCCGCAAACCATAGCTTGAGAGAAAGCCCCTATTGGCCGCTAGCAAGCCGCTTGCCTTGCTATGCGGCCAGTGGCATGGTCCGCCATCTCGTCAGCTCAGGGCCGCGGTAGCTCAGGGGTAGAGCACACCCTTGGTAAGGGTGGGGTCGGTGGTTCAATTCCACTCCGCGGCACCAGC
>JANQIA010000309.1 GCA_028282405.1 Rhodovibrionaceae bacterium | reverse complement strand
CGGCCGTCGAGCGACAGGCCTTCGTTGCTGCCGTCGAACAGGCTGACGTGGGTGGTGGTGACGCCGCTCGGCAGGCTGTCGTCTTTCACCACGAAGCCGTGGTTCTGGCTGGTGATCTCGACCCGGCCGCTGGTGAGCTCCTTGACCGGATGGTTGGCGCCGCGATGGCCCAGATGCATCTTCTCGGTGGTGGCGCCGAGCGCCAGCGCCAGAAGCTGGTGGCCGAGGCAGATGCCGAAGATCGGCAGGTTGGGCCGTTCCAGCAGGGCCTTGATGGTCGGCACGGCATAGAGGCCGGTTGCGGCCGGGTCACCCGGACCGTTGGAGAGGAAGATGCCATCGGGCTCGCGCGCTAGGATCTCTTCAGCGGTGGTTTCCGCCGGTACGACCGTGACGTCGCAGCCGAGCTCCGCCAGGCAGCGCAGGATGTTGCGCTTGGCGCCGAAGTCCATCGCCACCACCCGGAAGCGCGGCGTCGAGAGCGTGCCGTAGCCTTCGCCGAGTCGCCAGGCGGTTTCTCGCCAGTCGTAGCTCTGCCGGCAGGTGACCTCCTTGGCCAAGTCCAGCCCGGCCAGCCCGCTCCAGGCCCGCGCCTGCTCCAGCAGCGCCGGGAGGTCGAACTGCCCGTCGGGGGCGTGAGCGACCACGGCCTTGGGGGCGCCGAGATCGCGCACGCGCCGGGTCAGTTGCCGGGTGTCGGCGCCGCAGAGGCCGACCAGGCCATGGGACAGGAGCCAAGCGTGCAGATCCTGCTGCGCGCGCCAGTTAGAGGGTGCCGTCACGTCCTCACGCAGCACGCAGCCGCGCGCGGCCGGCGTCGTCGTCTCGACGTCCTCCGCATTGGTCCCCACATTACCGATATGCGGCGTGGTGAAGGTGATGATCTGGCCGGCATAGGACGGGTCGGTCAGGATCTCCTGATACCCCGTCATGGACGTGTTGAAGCAGAGTTCCCCGACCGTGTCGCCTTCCCGCCCGATACCGCGGCCCCAGAAGACGCTGCCATCCTCCAAGACCAAGGCTGCGGTCGCGCCTGCCGGCGGTGCCGTGTTGGCGCGCGAAATGAAAGACCTCTCTTCTTTGGAGAGAGGGGCGGATATGTCGTGCGGCATATGGGCTTATCTCATCCGCCTTGGCCGCCAGGCCCGCGGCCGGAGGCGCGCAGGTCGTGACGGTGTTCAGCGGCGGGTTTGCTTAACGAGGTTCTGGGGGTATATAGCCGCTCCCCCCGTTCCCGCAAGCACTCAAGTTGAGCGGCCCGCGAACGTGAAGATGTCTTCGGCAGCGCGTGCTTCCCGCCGTACTGTGCGAAGGCTCTGTGGAGAGCGTCAAAGCGAGGAGATCTTCGGAGCATGTTGCGCGAGGAGCTGAACCAGTCTCTCAAAGAGGCCATGCGGGCGCGAGACCAGCAGGCCCTGACCACCGTGCGGCTGATCCTGGCGGCCTTGAAGGACCGCGACATCCAGGCGCGCAGCGAAGGCCAGGGCGACGGCATCGGCGACGATGAGATCCTGGATATGCTGACCAAGATGGTGAAGCAGCGGCGCGAGGCCATGACGCTCTATGAGAAGGGCAATCGGCAGGATCTGGTCGACAAGGAGCAGAGCGAGATCGACGTCATCCAGCGCTTCTTGCCGAAACAGCTCAACGACTCGGAGCTGGAAGCCGCGGTGCTGCAAGCCATCGGCGAACTGGAAGCGGCGAGCGTGAAGGACATGGGGCGCGTCATGGGCGTCCTTAAGCAGCGCTTCGCCGGCCGGATGGACTTCGGTCGGGCAAGCGGGATCGCCAAAGCCAAGCTCAGCCAGTCCTGACATCCCCGTTTTCCCCGCAATTGAAGGCTGACTCGACCGGCGGGCGGCGTGCGAGCTTGCTGCGTACGTTTTCGGAAGAACGACTCGGCAACGTCCTTAGTAAGTGTGAATGGCCTTTCCGCCGGAATTTCTCGAAGAGCTGCGCAACCGCCTGCCGCTGCAGGAGGTCATCGGTCGGCGTGTGAAGCTGACCAAGCGCGGGCGCGAGTACGTCGGCCTCAGCCCGTTCAATGCCGAGAAGACGCCGTCCTTCACCGTGGTGCCCGAGAAGGGCTTCTACCACTGCTTCAGCAGCGGTGAGCACGGCGATGTCATCAGTTGGGTGATGAAGACCGAGGGACTCGGCTTCGCCGACGCGGTGGAGCGCCTGGCGGGGCAGGCCGGGCTCGCCATGCCGCGCTCCTCGCCCGCGGAACGGCAGGCAGCCGAGCGGCGCCGGGGTCTGCAGGAGGCGCTGGAGGCGGCCTGTAGTTGGTTCGAGGAGCAGCTTCGGGCGACGGCCGGACAAGAGGCGCTCGCCTACCTCGAGGGCCGCGGCCTGACGCAGGAGACCATCGCGGCCTTCCGGCTGGGCTACGCGCCGGACGCGCGCGGGCTGCTGCGCCGGACGCTCAATGCCCAGGGCTTCGCCGACCCCACCTTGGTCAGTGCCGGGCTGATCAAGCAGCCGGAGGAGGGTGGTGAGCCGCGCGACTACTTCTTCAACCGGGTGATCTTTCCCATTGCCGACCGGCAGGGCCGCATTCTGGCCTTCGGGGGGCGGGCTTTGGCCAAGGACGCTCGGGCCAAGTACCTCAACTCGCCGGACAGCGAGGTCTTTCACAAGGGGCAGGTGCTCTACAACCTGCACCGGGCCCGCCGGGCCGCCCACGACAGCGGGGAGCTGATCGTCGCCGAGGGCTACATGGACGTGATCGCCCTCGACCAGGCCGGCTTTCCCGCCGGCGTGGCACCCCTCGGCACGGCCATGACCGAGCTGCAGATCCAGGAGGCTTGGCGCCTGGCGCCGGAGCCGACGGTCTGCCTGGACGGCGATACGGCGGGGCAGCGCGCGGCCTTTCGCGCCCTCGACCGGGCCTTGCCGCTGCTCAGAGCCGGCAAGAGCCTCAAGTTCGCCACCCTGCCCAAGGGCGAAGACCCGGATAGCCTGGTGCGCGGCCAGGGACCGGCCGCCTTTCGTGCCTGTCTCGAGCAGGCCCGCCCACTGGTCGAGGTGCTTTGGCAACGGGAAACGGCAGGTCAGCGTTTCGAAACGCCCGAGCAGCGCGCCGGTCTGCGGCGCCGGTTGATGGACGCGGCGGCGGCCATTCGGGAGCCGGAGCTGCGGGACGAGTACCGCGTCGTGCTGCAGGACCGCTTCGACGGGGCCTTCCGCAGGGCGCGTGGCCGGCAGACGGGGAGAGACGGCGGCCCCCGCCGCCTGGCCGCGTGCTATGTCAAGCCCTCGCCCCGACAATGGGCCTTGCAGGAGCAGAGGGTGCTCTGGGCCACGCTGATCAATCACCCGGAGCTGATCGAGGACCTTGTCGAAGAGGTCGCTGCCTTCGATATCCATGAGCGCGCCCTGGAAGGGCTGCGCGACAGGATGTTGGCCTGGTGCAGCGAGGAACTAAACGCCGGCCGACAGCTTGACGCGGAACGGCTGCAAGCCCACTTGTCACAAACTGGGTCGGACGAGCTGGTGAAGTCTCTTTTAAGAGATGACGTTTACAACTATGCGCCCAATGCTCGGCGAGAGGCAGACCTGATGGCTGCCAAGAGTGACGTCATGGCCCAATTGAAGGGATTGGCGGCCCGCCGCAGAGTTGGTGGGGCGTAGATTGCGTGTTGGTGGGAACGAAGCAAACGCGGGGGGAGTTCGCGGGTGCTGTTGAGACTACCGAACAGGAAGTTTTACCGCGCGCGAGCCCTAGGCTGCGCTTGTCGACGTCGTGTCTTGAAACATGATTAATAGGCGGCTAATCAGACCTGTTTCCGCCAGATGTCAAAATCTTAGCAAACGCGCCGGTTTAGGTATCGTCCACGAGGGTTGATCATTGATGGCTACGAAAGCAAGCGAGAAGACCAGCGCCGAAGCGACCCGCGAAGAGACGGGCGATGGCGCGGTTGTCGACAGCACGCAAGATGCCGTCAAGAAGATGCTCGCGCGCGCCAAGGAGCGCGGCTACGTCACCTATGACGAGCTGAACCAGGCGCTGCCCTCGGAGAAGTTCAGCTCCGAGCAGATCGAAGACGTCATGGCGGCGCTCTCGGAGATGGGCATCAATGCCATCGAGAGCGAAGAGCAGGAAGAGAACGCC
>JANQIA010000286.1 GCA_028282405.1 Rhodovibrionaceae bacterium | reverse complement strand
CGTCGTCGTACAAGGAGGGCCCGACCGCACCGGGCACAAGAACAATGACAGGGAGTGTTTTTCTATGTTGAAGCGCTTGAAAAGCACGCTGGCCATATCGGCAGTCTTGCCGATCTTTGCCGCCGGCGTGGCCTGGGCAGAAGAGGTTACGCTGCGCTGGGGCCACTATCTGGGCGACTCGCAGTATCTGCAGGTGGAGAAGGACTTCGCAGCCACCGTCGAAGAGGCAACCGACGGCCGCGTGAAGATCGAGATCACGTTTGCCGGCGGCTTGGGCGCGGGACCGGAGCTGCTGACGCTGACGGGCCGGCAAGCGATCGACATGGCCGCCATCGTGCCTGCCTATCATCCGGAGCAGCTTCTCTTCTGGCGGGCCTATCAGTCGCCGTTCATTTTCGACTCGCCGCGCCAGGCGCTCGAAATCTCGGCCGCCGCCGCGCAGGATCTGCCCTATTTCCAGGAGGAGCTGGATCGCTTCGGGGTGAAGTTCCTGTTTCACCAGCCGCTCGGCAGCTACTACCTGACCGGTCCCGACGCCGGCTGCGACAGCATTGCCGGGCTCGAAGGAAAGAAGCTGCGGGCGTTCGGTGCCGACGTTCCCAAGATCCATCAGGCCATCGGCGCGGTTCCTGTGTCGGTCAGCGTGGGCGAGATCTATGAAGCCCTGCAGCGTGGCGCGGTCGACTATTCCTTCATCAACCGCGGCAACATCCTCGCCATGCGGCTTTATGAGCCCGGCACCTATAGCTGCGGGCCGATCGCATCGATCGCCGGTCATCTCATCGTGATCAACCAGCGGGTTTGGGACCGCATTTCCGCCGAAGATCAGGCCGCCATTCTCGAGCTCGCAGAGCAAGCGGGCCGCGACTACATCGATCTGATCGACAAGATCGAAACCGACGCCGAAGCGGCCATCGTCGCGGCCGGCGGAACGGTCAAGCCGATGCCGGAGGCGGAACTGGCCAAATGGCAGGATATGGCGCCGGACCTGCTGCAGTCCTGGATCGATGATATGGACCAGCGCGGCATGGGCGATGCGGCCCGCGAGGTCGCGGAGTATTGGAAGACCAAGAAAGCCGAGTAAGCTGTCTCGCACTTGAAACAGCCGGGCTTATCGAGCCCGGCTGTTTGTCCCCTTTTTCTTGATCGGGACGCGCCCGTGCACAGACTTTCGGTTCTCAGTGAACGCCTTGCCCTCGGCGTCCTGCTCGTCGGGGGCCTCGGCATGATGATGTCGGTGTTTCTGGGGGTTGCCGACGTCATCGGCACCCAGTTGCTGTCGATCCCTGTGCCGGGGCCGCGGGAGCTGACCGAAAGCACCATGGTGCTGATCGTTTTCGGCGCGCTGGCCTACGCGCAAATCCGCCGGGCCCATATCCGCGTCGAGCTGTTCTATCACCGCTTGCCCTCGCGCGGGCGCGCGTTTCTGGATGTCATCACCGATATCGCCGCGCTGATCTTCTTCTCGCTGCTTTTGTGGCAGGCGATTAACGAGGCGCTTTTTTCCCTGCAGATCGGCGAAGCCACCTTCGGCCTGATCCGGATGCCGCTCTGGCCGGCGCGCTTTATCCTCGTGGCCGGCACGGCCTTGATGATCTTCCGGCTCGTCATCGACCTGATCATCGACATCGGCCGGGTTCGGACCGGCGCGCCGCCGCCCAACGAAGGTCCGCATCTCGACTTGAGCGCCGAAAAGTAGAGCCATCCCGCCGATGCTCGATCCAGCCACAGCCGGCGTCATCGTCGCCATACTCATGGTTTTCATGCTGGTCTGCGGCGTCCATATCGGCGTCGTGCTCGGGCTCGGCGGCTTCGTCGGCATTCTCCTCGCCGTCAACCCGCCGGCGGCGCTGGCGCAGCTCGCGACGGTCCCCTTCTCGACGACCAACTCCTTTACGCTCGCCGTGATCCCGCTGTTCGTCTTGATGGGGGCCCTGGCGACGCAGGCCGGCCTGACCAGGGACCTCTATCGGGCGGCCTATGCCTGGCTCGGCAAGATCGCCGGCGGCATGGCGATGGCGACGACGCTCGCGTCCGCGGCCTTCGGTGCCGCTAGCGGGTCGACGATCGTCAACGCCGCCGTCTTCACGCGGATGGCGATGCCGGAGATGACGCGGTTCGGCTATGACAAGCGCTTGTCGGCCGGCTGCATTGCGGCGTCGGGAACGCTGGCATCGCTGATCCCGCCGTCCATCCTGATCATCATCTATGCGGTGATCACCGAACAATCGGTGGCCAAGCTGCTCGTCGCGGGCCTGGTGCCGGGTATCCTGTCGGCCGGCGTCTATCTCTTCGGCATCTACCTCATCGCCAAGCGCTGGCCGCATCTGGCGCCGACGCCTGAACTCAGCATCACCCGGCGCGAGAAATGGAACGCGCTGAAAGGCGTATGGGGCATCGGCGCGCTCTTCCTGCTGGTGCTCGGCGGCATCTATCTGGGGTTCTTCGTGCCGACCTATGCGGGGGCCGTGGGCGCGTTCGGCGCGCTCCTGATCATCGCCTTCAAACGCAAGCTGACCGTCCGCAGCATGGTGGAGACCTTCAAGGACGCCGGCGTGACCACCTCCACCATCTTCATCATCGTGATCGGCGGCATCATCTTCGCCCGGTTCCTGACCTATACCGGTCTTCTGGGCGACATCACCGACTGGATGATCGGCCTCGACCTGCCGCCCATCGCCTATCTTCTGGGCTTCGCGCTGATCTATCTGATCCTCGGCATGCTCATCGATCCCATCGCGATCATGGTGATGACGCTGCCGGTCATGTTCCCGATCCTGACCTCGGTCGGCTACGACCCCATCTGGCTCGGCATCATCGCGATCAAGCTGGCCGAGATCAGCCTGATCACCCCGCCCATCGGGCTCAACGTCTATGTCGTGCGCAGCGCCTCACCGGTCCCCTTGCGCCTCGAGGAGGTGTTTGCCGGCGTGACGCCGTTCCTGCTCATGGACCTGCTGACGCTCGGATTGCTGATCGCCTTTCCCAGCATCGTTCTGTTCCTGCCGAGCCTGATGTAGCGGTCGGGTCAAGGGGCGGCGGCGTTGCGGCCGGCCAGATATCCGAACGCGATCGCCGTCAGAAGGCCGTTGCCGGACAGGTAGCCGTCGACGGCCGGCCCCGACACGCCGCAGGCCGCGCCGCCGCCGGCGTAGAGATTGGCGAACGGCGTGCCGTCGCGGTGCAGCACGCGGGCGTCGTCGCCGATCACCAGCCCGCCCTGCGTGTGAAACAACGCGCCGGTCACCTTGACCGCGTGAAACGGCGGCTCGAGCGGAGCGATGCCGGTGAAGTCGCGGCCAAAGCCATCGCTGCCGCCGGAGCGGGCGAGGTCGGCGACCTCTGCGATGGTTTCCGTCAGGGCATCGGCGGACAGTCCGGTCGCTGTCGCCAGCGCGGCGGCATCCGCGCCGGAGCGGATGGCGCCGGCCGCGGCCGCTTCGCGGTAGTCGGGGAACCCCTCCATCGCAAACCGGTGGCGCCTGTCGTCATAGACGTTCCAGGCAAGCCCGCCCGGCTGGGCCAGAACCTTGGTTGCCTGTTCCGAGTAGCCCTCGTTCTCCGCGGCGAAGCGGCGAGCGTCGCTGTTCACCTGGATGGCGCCTTCCATCATCAGTGCCCAGGAGATCAGGATGTTGTGGGGTTGCGCCACCGACCCGTGACCCTGATAGCCCGAAAGGTGCTGAAGTTGGGCGCCCAGCGCTTCGCCCCACTCGACGGCGTGCCCGGTGTTGCCCTGATGGCCATAGTAGAGGCCGCCGGCGATCTCCGGTATGAAGCGCTCGACCATCGAGCGGTTGCCGCCATAGCCGTTGCAGGCCAGGATCAGGCTGTCGCAGCCGATGATCTCCGTCTGTCCGTCGCGGCGCACCGCTCCGACCGCCCGCATGCGCCGGCCTTTGGCGTAGAGCCTGTCGACGGTCGCGTCGGTCACCAGGGCGATATCGGCGGCCATGGCCGCGGCCAGAAGGCGGGCCTCCATCGCCGCGCCGGTCTTTTCGGACACCGCATGCATCCGGTGTCGGCTGTGGCCGGGATAGAGGAAATCGTCGAGCACGTGCCAGTCGCAGTTGGCCGCTTCCGACAGCCATTCGACGGCTTCGGCAATCGTCGACGCGGCCAGCCGGGCCAGCCGCGCATCGGAGGTGCCGTGCGACTTCGCCATGATGTCTTCGACGAAGCGGTCTGCGTCGTCGTCTTCCACGCCGATTGCTGCCTGAAACCGCGTGCCGGGCGCGGGCACGAAGCCGGACGACATGGAGGTCGAGCCCGAGGGCGAGCTGTCGCGTTCGAGCACGAGCACCTCGCGACCCGCTTCCCGTGCCGCCAGGGCCGCCGTGAGGCCGCAGGCCCCCGCGCCGACGATGACGACCTCGGCCTCGACGTCGGTTGCGGGCGGGGCTTCGAAGATCACATCGGCCATGTCAGGCCGCCTCGATCATCGTCGCCGCGTCCGCACAGGTCAGAGCCGTGCTGATCGTCGAGAGATCGGCAATGGCATGGTCATGGACCTCCGGCTTGAAGGCGGCGCAGCCGTCTGACAGCACATAGGTGCGAAAATCGCGCACGTGCGCGTCGCGCAGGGTGGATGCCACGCCGCCGTTCGTCACGATGCCGCAAACGATCAGCGTGTCGATGCCCGCCTTGCGCAGCACCCATTCCAGTCGCGTCATGTAGAAGGCCGAATAGGCAACCTTCTCGACCGTCAGGTCGGCCGGTTGCAGCGTGTCGACCAACTGGTGTCCCCAGGCGCCGGGACAGAAATCGCCCTTGCTAAGAAAGGGCCTGAGCGTCTTGAGATGCGGAGAGATGAGCGGTTCGCCGTCTTTGCCGGGCACCAGCGTGAACTGGGTGGAGACGACCCAGCCGCCCTTTGCCCGTAGAGCCTCGGCGACGGGCAGGACGCGCTGTGGCAAGGCCGCGATGTCGGCGTTGGCTTGCCCGCCGCGGGCGTAGGCGCCTTGGGGGTGCAGGAAATCGTTTTGGAGATCGACGATCAGCAGACCCGTCGATCGCGGATCGAATGCAGCGCTTGCCATGTCAGGAACCCGTGGACGTGATGATCATGTTGCCGAATTCATCGACCCGCCCGACGAGGCCCGGATCGATCAGAATGGTCGTGTCGGGCTGTTCGAGGATGGCCGGGCCGGCGACCGTTTCGCCGACGGCGAGCGACAGCCGCTCGTAGATGGCCGTCTCATGGAATGCGCCGTCGACATAGACGCGCCGCGTTCCGATGCGGCAGTCGGCGGCAGGCTTGCCGTCCCGAGGCGCCAGCGCGGCCATGTCGAAATGCGGCCGGCGGCCGATGACGATGACACGATAGTTCATGACTCGGATCGCGATGCCGTCGAGCAGGCGCCCGTAAGCCTCCGTGTAGGCCGCATCGAACGCCGCGCTCATCGCTTCGGCCGTCAGTCCGGTCTCGGGCATCTCCACCGAAACGGCGACCGTGTGCGTCTGGCCCATATAGAGCATGTCGAACTCGTACAGCCGGTCGATGCGCTCAAAGGCGATGCCGGCGCGGCGGACCAGCGCCTCGGTGGCGTCCGCGACGGCGACCATCTCCCGGCCGAGCTCCGCCGCATCGAGGGTGCCCAGCATCGCATTGACGGTCTGAACGCGGTCGTGGCGCATATCGGCGACGACGCAGCCGAGCGCCGAGGTGACGCCGGGGAAGCGCGGCACCAGTGCCGAGGCGAGCCCGACTTCCTTGATCAGCGCGCCGGTGTGCAAGGCGCCGCCGCCGCCGAACGGCATCGCCGCGAACTTCGCTGGGTCATGCCCTTTCTCGATGGAGACGAGCCGGATGGCACCGGCCATCTTGGCGTTGGCGACCCTGAGGATGGCTTCGGCCGCCTCTTCGACCGACAGTCCGAGCGGGTCGCTGACATGGGTGGCGATGGCGTGCCGCGCCGCCTCCACATCGAGGCGATCGAGCTTGCCGCCGATCGGCCGGTCCGGGTTGATCCGGCCCAGCACGAGATTGGCATCGGTCACGGTGGGGCGATCGTTGCCCAGGCCATAGCAGGCCGGTCCGGGGTCCGAGCCCGCCGATTCGGGGCCGACCTGCAGCAGTCCGCTGACATCCACCGTCGCGATGGAGCCGCCGCCGGCGCCGATCGTGGTGATCTCGATCATCGGGGTCCGGACCACCATGCCGAAATCGATCGCGGTCTGCGGCGCCAGCGCGGCCTCGTTCTCCGCGACGAGCGAGACGTCGAACGAGGTGCCTCCCATGTCGCAGGTGATGATGTTGTCGAAGCCTGCCGCTTCGGCGATTGCCTTGGCCGCGATCACGCCCGCGGCCGGTCCCGAAAGGGCGGTGCGCACCGGGTAGCTCTTGGCGGTGTCGACCGACATCACCCCGCCGTTGGACTGAACGATCAGGATGTCGCCGGCAAAGTCCCTTTGCCGGAGGCCGTCCTGCAGCCGGTCGAGATAGGACGAAACGATCGGTTGGAGATAGGCGTTGAGCGTTGCCGTCGAGAGGCGTTCGAACTCGCGGATTTCGGGCAGGATCTCGGTCGCGGCGGTCACATAGGCCGTCGGCCAGACGGAGCGCACTGCCTCGACGGCCTGCTGTTCGTTGGCTGCGTTGGCATAGCCGTTGATGAAGAAAACGCAGACCGAATCGCAGCCGGCCTCGGCCAGCGCATGCGCTTGCCGGCGGACCTCGTCGGCATCGACCGCCTGCAACAGGGTTCCATCGGCCAGCACCCGTTCGGAGACCTCCAGCCGATCCCTACGCGCCACCACCGGCTCGAAATGGCTTCTGAGGCCCCAGGTGGTCGGTCGGTCGCGCCGTCGCATCTCCAGCACATCCCGAAAGCCCTCGGTGGTGATGATGCCGGTCCTGGCGCCTTTTCGTTCAAGCAAGGCGTTGGTACCAACGGTCGTGCCGTGGACGACCGTCCGGATGCTCGCGAAATCCTCGACCTTGCTGCCGATCCCCTCGATAAAGCCCTTCGATTGGTCGCCGCGGGTCGAGGGCACCTTGACGGTCGAGACCGTTCCGCTTTTCTCATCGTGAACGAAGACATCGGTGAAGGTGCCGCCCACGTCGACGCCGATCACATAGGCCGCATCGCCCATCACGCGACCTCCCGCATCCGCAGCGCGGCCGTTGCCTGCGCATCGACGATCCCGTTCTCGTCGACGACGACGGCATAGAGCGCACGTGCGGCCTCGGGGCTGACAAAACCGGCGCTCACATCGGCCGCGATCGCTTCCGGGTCTCTGTTCCGGGCCTCTCCCCAGCCGCCGCCGCCGGGTGTTTCAAGCCGCAGCCGCTGTCCGCGCCGCAGATCGATCCCGAGCATCTTCGACGCCATGGGCGGCCTGTGCTCGCCATCGTCCTGCTGGTAGTGGAAGCGGTTGAGCGCGCCATCGCCACCGCCGACGACACCGCGGGGCGGGTACTTGCCGCGTTCGCCGAACAGGAACACGTCGGCCTGCTCCTCCAGAAGCTCGATCTCGTAGACCGCGCCGAGCCCGCCGCGATACTCACCCGCGCCGCCGGAGTCGGGCCGCAAGGTCCACTGGGTGAAGCGAACCGGATAGGCCGCTTCAAGGATCTCGAGCGGCGGGATGGTCGCCGTGGAAATCGGCGCGTTGCCGTGGTTCAGGCCGTCGCCCGCGCCGTGCGCGCCATGGCCGCCACCGAAGAAGGAGAACATCACCCAGCGGGCGCCGTTCTTTCGGTGACCGGCCAGCGAGAGCGCGTTGATCGTGCCGTAGGCGCAGGCCATCGCCGGCGTGGGGACGGCTTGTGCGACCGCCTGGAAGACGACGTCGATCAGCCTGAGAATGGTCTCCGTATAGCCGCCGACCGGCTTCGGTGCGGTGACCGCCAACAGCGAGTCGGGATCGATACGGAACTCGACCGGCTCGAGCACGCCGGCATTGGCCGGCACATCGCCGAAGACATGTTTCAGCGCGACATAGCAGGCGGCGACCGTGGTGGCGCGCGAGATGTTGACCGGTCCGCGGCAGGCCGCGGAAGAGCGCGTGAAGTCGAGCACGAGCCGGCCGTCTTCGACCGTCATGTCGAGCGCGATCTTCAGTGGCTCATCGACGATGCCGTCGTTGTCGAGCCAGTCCTCGGCCGTGAATGTGCCCTTGGGTAGCTGGTCGATGCAGGCGCGCATCATGGTGGCCGCGCGTGTCCGCAGCGTCGCCAAGGCCTCGCGGGTGGTTTCCGCACCGTATTCGTCGAGCAGAGCGTGGAGGCGTTTTTCGCCGAGCTCCAACGAGTTGATCTGGCCGTTCAGATCGCCGTAGAGCGACGTCGGCAGGCGGGAGTTGGCGGAGAGGATGTCGACGATATCCTGTTGGAACGCGCCCCGGTCGTAGAGCTTGACCGGCGGAATCAGCATGCCTTCCTGAAAGCTCTCCGTGGCGGCGGGGTTGTAGTTTCCCGGAACGTTGCCGCCCACGTCGTGCCAGTGTCCGACGGACGCCAGGTAGCAGAAGACCGCGCCGTCGCGGAACACGGGCTTGACCAGACGAAAGTCCGAGAGGTGCGTGCCGCCGTCGTAGGGATCGTTGAAGATCCAGACATCGCCTTCATGCACACCGCCGCGCTCGGCCGCCTTCTCGATCACCGCCTTGACGGCAAAGGACATCACGCCGACGAAGATCGGCAGGCCCGACTTGCCCTGTACCAGGGTATCGCCGGTGATCGCGTCGTAGAGACCATGCGAGGCATCGTGCGCCTCGGCGATAATCGGGTTGAAGGCCGATCGAAACAGGGTCGCGTCCATCTCGTCGGCGATCTGTTCCAGGCGGCCTTTCAGTATGGCGAGCGTCACCGGATCAACGGTCATCGCTGCTGTCCTCATATCGTTTTCCGGTTTCGAGCATGTCCGGCGTGCCGATGACGGCATTCAATCCGTTGAAGTCCAGCATCCGGTCTCTGAAGGCGTTGTTGGAGCCGGTGGCGAGGAGGCTGCCGTAGTAGGCGCTGGCCGCATTCGCCAGCGCCCGCACGACGCCACCCGGAAAGATCACCAGGCTGAAGCCGATCGCTTCCAGCTCTGTAGCATTCAGCATCGGGGTCTTGCCGCCCTCAACCATATTGGCCATCAGCGGCACGCGGTCGGCAAACCGCCGAACGATCTGCTGCATCTCGTCCAGACTCCGCGGCGCCTCGACAAACAGCATGTCGGCACCGGCCTCGACATAGAGCTCGGAACGATCGAGCGCGGCCTCAATGCCCTCGACGGCGATGGCGTCGGTTCGCGCGGCGATCAGCGTGTCTTCGTTGATGCGTGCGTCGACGGCCGCCCGGATCTTGCCGGACATTTCGACGGCTGAGATCAGGGATTTGCCGTCGAGATGCCCGCAGCGCTTGGGCAGTGTCTGGTCTTCGATCTGCAGGGCATTGGCGCCCATCCGCTCGCACACGCGCACGGTGCGCTGCACGTTGAGGGCGTTTCCGAAGCCGTTGTCCACATCGACGATCAGCGGCAGCACGACACGATCGCGCAACGCGGCAATGGTGTCTGCGACCTCGGCCATGGAGACCAGTCCGATATCGGGTCGGCCAAAACGGGTGTAGGCGATTGCGGCCCCCGAAAGATAAAGAGCGCGCGCGCCGGCCTGCTCGGCGATCAACGCGACAAGCGCATCGTAAACGCCGGGCGCAACAACGATCTCGCGCGCATGCAACATGTTTCTCAGTGTCGTCATAGGTTCTCCGCCGCTCTGGCCGTGCTCCTTGCTGGTCCGGCCTGGCCATCGGCGATGCGCCAGCGGTATCCGTTTGCCCGTCTTGTCAGCATCATTCGCCCGCTCCCGGATCGAGTGCGGCCTGGGTTTCGGCCGTCCACGTCATGCCGTCCGGACCGGCTATCCGATTGAGCGAAAGCTCTATGTGATAGAGATCGGGCCGGTAGAGCGCGTGCAGATACTCGACCGGCCGGTCATTGCTGTCACGGACCACCCGATGGACCTGCAAGAGGGGCGCGCCGACATGAACGCCAAGCGCCTGCGCGGGGCCGGGTTCGGCCATGACCGCGCCGATACGCTGCCGCGCTGAAGCGACTGAAACCGACGCACGTTCCAGGAGCTTCAGCAGGGCCGTCTTGCGCAGATCGTCGGCATCGTAGTGCCGCCCGATGTCCGCGGGCACGTATCCCACCAGATAGGACATTGGCGTTTCGCCGAGGCTGCGGACCCGCTCCGTGTACTGCACCTCGGCGCCGGGCTCTTCCTCCAGCGCCGCGGCCACCTCGCGCCCCGCCGAGACGTATCCGAACTCGAGCAGCGATATGCGCGTCGTGCGTTGCATATGGCCGACGTTTTCCAGCCAGCCCTCAATGGACGCGCTGACGACCGGCGCCGTCGGCTGTTCCAGCACGCGGGTGCCGCGTCCCCGCTCGCGTATCACGAGCCCGGCGTCGGCGAGCTCGTTCAGCGCCCGTTTCGCCGTGATGCGCGAGACGCCGAACTCGGCCGCGAGCTCGTTTTCCCCCGGCACGCGCGCACCGGGCGCAATCACGCCCCGCGCCACACGGTCACGCAGGATCAGAAAGAGCTGCTGATAGAGCGGAACGCGCAGGTCGGGCTCAAGATGCGTGCCGCTATCCCGTGCCGCAGATTCCGATTGTCGCCCCATACCAAAGCCTCGACGGTGACACCGTAGCTTTGGTATAAGAATATATCATTATGTCAAGACGAAGGAGTCGCCTCAGTGCTCGAATCTGGCGCCTTCCGCCAGCATGGCCTGGATCACGTCGCGCTTGGGGGCCGGCGACGAGGGATAGGCGGTGCGGCTGTGGCTGAGACCGAGTCCGAGCACCGTTTCGGCAAGCTTGTAGGTCAGCGGGCCGGGATTGATGACCGGGACGGTCAGCGCCTCGACCAGGTGCGCGTGCGCCTGATGCATGGTGGTCGAACCCAGCAGAATGACATCGGCGCCGTCCTCCTCGACGCAGCGCCGTGCCACCGCTTCGAGCGCGGGAAACACTTCGTCTTCCCTGCCTGCAAGCAGCGACTGGTTGTCCGGCGTGGCGTCGATCCAGCGAATGGAGGCGCAATGGGATTCGACCCCGAGTTCCGTCAGCGTCTTGATGTAAAGGTGCTTCCAGTGCGGCCACATGGCGACGATCGAAAACCGCCGGCCCAGCATCATCGCCATGAGCACCGAGGCGCGGCCCGGACCGATCACCGGAATGGACAATTCGGAGCGCAAAGCGGCCATGCCGCTGTCGCTCATCGTATCGATGCAGACCGCATCGAACCCGCGCTCTTCGGCGCGCAAGCCCGCCTCCAGCGCGCCGAACTCGGCCAGCGCCATGTCCGCTGCGCTGACGTAGTTCTTCGGGGCGACCCGCACCGACTCGAATTCGAACGCGATGTCGGGGCCCAGCTCGACGGCCTTGAGCTGATCGCGTCGCTGGTCACGGTTTTCCTCACTCATGGGGAACGGGACGATGACGAGCACGCGTTTCATGACAGCCTCGAACGTTTTGAAAAGAACGGCCTTATGTCGCCTGAGGCCACCGGTCATGCAAGCAAATGAGGAAGACGCCTCCGTGGACTATCTGACCAGAATCGCAGAGTTTGCCGCACAAACGCCCGCCGAGGCACTTCCGCGGCCGGTCCGCGACAAGACCGCACTGATCCTCGCCGACAGCATTGGCGCCATGGCCGGCGGCGCGGTCGAGCCCGACGTCGTCGCGCTGCGCAACCGGCCGAACCTGGAGAGTGACGGGCCTGCTTTGCTGATCGGTACGCGCCGGCACGTCGCACGGGCCAACGCCGCATTGCTCAACGGCACGGCCGGAACGACGCTGGAAATGGATGAAGGCAACCAGTTCGCCAAGGGCCATCCCGGGATCCATACGGTGCCGGCTGCTTTGGCTGCCGTGGCGGACATCGGGCGCCCCGTTTCCGGGTCGGAGTTTCTGGCCGCGCTCGCCATGGGGTATGAGATCGGCGCGCGTGTCGGCATCGCCGCAAGATTGCGGCCGGGCATGCACCCTCACGGCGTTTGGGGTGCGATCTGCTCCAGCGTCGCCGTTCTGCGATTGATGCAGGTAGACGCGACGCAGATGCGCCAGGGCCTCAACATCGCCGCCAGTTTCGGCTTGACCACCTCGCGCCGCTCGATGCTGGAAGGCGGCACGGTGCGCAATGTCTATGCAGGGGTCAGCGGCCAACTCGGCCTGCTCGCCGCCGATATGGTCGCCGCCGGCTTTTCCGGCGACGGCGACGGAGTCGGCCAGGTCTTCTCTCAGGTCGCGTCCGACGCGTTCGACCCGGACGAGATGACCCGCGCGCTCGGCGAGCGGTGGGAGGTTTCGCGGAACTATTTCAAAATGCACTCCTGTTGCCGCTTCAATCATGCGGCGCTCGATGCGCTTGAGATGATCAGGGCTCAGGCGCCGGCCTTCGAGCCCGCCCAGGTGGCGAGCGTCGCGGTCGAAAGCTATGCCTTCGCTGCCGAGCTTGACGATCCGGCGCCGCGAAACGTGCTTGCCGGAAAGTTCTCGGTTCCCTTCGCCATGGCCACTGCGCTGATCAACGGAACGAGCGGTGTCGACAGCTTCACCCAGGACCAGGTCGACGACCCTGCCATCCGCGCTCTCGCCGCCAAGGTCCGCGTGATCGAGGATCCCGCCATGACGGCGCGCCTTCCCGACCAAAGGCCGGCTCGCGTCACCATAACGCTAGAGGATGGCCGCGCGTTCAATGCCGAGACGGCAACCAATCGTGGCGATTGGGCCGACCCCTATACGCCGGACGAGCTGCGCGGAAAGTACCTCTCCTTGACCGCCCGCGCCTGGGATGACGCACGGGCCGCCGGGCTTTGGGATGACATGCTTGCGCTGGACGCTGCGGACGACGTTGCCGTGTTGCTGAGGCACTTGGCCGAGGCCGTCCGCTAAGCGTCAACCGGCTGGTGGCCACAGCCAGGGGCGGTCCGCACGTCTGGCTTCGGCGTATTCCGCAATCTCTGCGTGGTGGGATGCCGTCAGGTCGATATCATCCCAACCGTTGATCAGCTTCAGGCGCCAGGTGGCCTTGAGTTCGAAGGGGACGCCGATGCTGTCCGTACTGATGCGTCCGGCCTCGAGATCGATCATGGCATCCAAGGGTGCTGCGGCGATCAGCGCTTCCAGCATCGCTTCGCTGACGCAGGCGGGCAGAAGGCCATTGTTGACGGCGTTCCCTGCAAAGATGTCGCCGAAGCTCGGCGCGATCACGCAGCGAAATCCTGCATCGACCAGAGCATAGACAGCCGCCTCGCGGGACGAACCGCTGCCGAAGTTGCGTCGTGCGATCAGGATCGAAGCGCCTTCGGCCTCCGGCCGGTTCAGCACAAAATCCGGATCGGGGCGCCCGTCGGCGTCGTGCCGCATGTCATGCAGCAGATATTGGCCGTAACCCTGCGCGCGGGGCGTCGCCATGAAGCGGGCGGGGATCAACTGGTCGGTATCGATGTTGTCGATCGCCAGTGAGAGGGCGCGCCCGCTATGCCTGGTCCAGCCGGCCATCAGGCGGCTCGCCCCTGCAGAAGCGGGCGCACGTCGGCAAGCGTTCCCGTCACGGCGGCTGCTGCGACCATGGCCGGGCTCATCAGGTGCGTGCGCGCGCGGGGTCCCTGCCGGCCGCGGAAATTGCGGTTCGTGGTCGAGGCGCAACGCTGGCCGGGCGCGACTCGGTCGCCGTTCATGCCGACGCACATGGAGCAACCGGCCGATGCCCACTCCAGACCGGCCGCCTCGAAGATGCGATCCAACCCCTCCTGTTCGGCCTGAACCTTGACGGCTTGGCTGCCGGGCGAAACCAGCCCGGGCACCTTGGCCGTTCGGCCCGCCAGCACGGAAGCCGCCGCCCGCAAATCTTCGATCCGGGCATTGGTGCAAGAGCCGATGAAGACTTGATCGACGGGCGTGCCGGCGATCGGCCGGCCCGGCGTTAGCCCCATGTAGTCGAGCGCCACCATGATCCGTTTGGCACGCGACGGCTCGGCGACCCTGCCGGGGTCAGGCAGGGTTGCCGTAATCGGCAGAGCGTCTTCCGGGCTGGTTCCCCAGGTGACCACCGGCGCGATGTCGTCGGCATCGAGGCGCTCTTCGCGGTCGAAGACTGCGTCGGCATCGGAGCGCAGCGCGGACCAGCGGTCCAAGGCTTCCGTCCAGTCGTCGCCCGAGGGCGCATAGGGCCTGCCCTTGAGCCACGCAAAAGTCGTCTCGTCCGGTGCCACCATGCCCGTGCGCGCGCCGCCCTCTATGGAGAGATTGCACAGCGTCATCCGCCCTTCCATCGAAAGGCCCCGAACGGCACTGCCGGCATACTCGATGGCATGGCCATGGCCGGCATCGCTGCCGAGGCGGGCAATCCAGTTGAGCGCCATGTCCTTGGCGCCGACGCCGGGACCCAGCGTGCCATCGATTTGCAGGCGCATGCTGCACGGCCGGTGCTGCCATATGGTCTGCGTGGCCAACACATGGGCCACTTCCGTTGCGCCGATGCCAAAGCCATAGGCGCCGAGCGCGCCATGGGTTGCCGTATGGCTGTCGCCGCAGACGACCAAAGTGCCCGGCAGGGTCAGCCCCTGCTCGGGACCGGCCACGTGGACGATACCCTGGCGTCGGTCGCCCTGGCCAAACAGGCGAAAGCGGTGGGTCTCGGCATTGCTCTGCAAGGTATCGAGCATATGCGCGATCTCGCGCATCGGCGTGACGCCGCTGCGCACCGGAACGTAGTGATCGGCGACGCCGGTGGTCAGGTCCGGCTGCGCCAGCGCTAGCCCACGATCCTTCAGCTTGGCAAAGGCGTGGTGCGAGCCCTCATGCACGAAATGCCGATCGACCCATAACAAGGCTGTGCCGTCCGGGCGCTCCAGGATGACATGATCGGCCCATAGCTTGTCGAAAAGCGTACTGGGCTGCGTCACGCAGCCCCCGCTTGGCGCGCCGGGCTATCCACCATCTCCCAATGCCGCTCGGCGCCGTCGCCCACCCGCTCCAGCGCCATCTCGAGGCGGAAGCGATCCGGCCGATAGAGCGCCGCCAGATGTTCGACACCATGCCCGGCATCGTCGAAGACCGCCCGTGTCAGCGAAATCAGCGCCGCACCCACCGAGACCGATAGAACCTCCGCCACCTCCGGCGTGGCGAGCACCGCCGAAATCGACTGGCGGGCATACTCGACGCGAACCCCGCTGCGCTCCAACAGATGGAACAAGGGGTTCGTGGCCAGATCCGCTTCCGAAAAACGCTTGGCGATATGTTCGGGCACATGCGTGGTCAGATGGGAGAAGGGCTGTCCATCGATAAGACGCAAGCGGACAGCCCGCTGCACCTGGGTGCCGCTCGGCAGTTCCAGCGCTTCGACAACCGGTGCCGGCGGGTTGCCATAGCTGAAGGAAAGCAGCCGGGCTTCGGTTTCTTTTCCCATGCGCACGATCTGCGGCATCAGTTCGGCAAA
>JANQIA010000282.1 GCA_028282405.1 Rhodovibrionaceae bacterium | reverse complement strand
ACCATGACGAACTTGATGGAAACGACCTTGGATGCGGCACGCATGGACGCCGGGCAAATCAAGATCGTACCAACCGATGTTGATTTGGAGGAGCTTCTGTCCGCGGTCTGCGACCGCCATCGCGAACTGAACCATGACGCGCACATCCGGGTCGAGCTTGCCTCGCTTCCCAAGACCGTCAAAGCCGACCGCGGCGCTCTCGAGCTTGTCTTCGAGAACCTGGTGTCGAACGCCGTCAAATACTCGGCCGACACAACCGAGGTGACGGTCCTCGCAGAATGCCAAGGGGATGAAGTGCTCGTCGAAGTGCGCGACAGAGGCGTCGGCATCGACGAAGAGGACTTGCCGCAGATGTTCGAGCGTTTCTTCCGGGCCAAGTCCGCGATCGGAGTCAGCGGTACGGGCATTGGACTGAACTTGGCCAAAGCGCTTCTGGAGCTGCACGGCGGGTCAATCAGCGTGCAAAGCCAACGAGGTGTAGGCAGCTCGTTCCTTGTGCGCTTGCCCATTCAAGCAACGTGGATGGCCAGTGCCGGGGAAGCCAATGGAAGCATCGCAGCTTAGTGAAACGGCAACGTTACGGAGTTGAGAACCATGACCACCATCTTGTGCATTGAGGACGACACAAACCTCCTCGAGGACTTGTCAGAGGAGCTTTCGGAAGCGGGCTATCGCGTCGAGCAAGCACGCAACGGCCAAGACGGCCTGGACAAGATCCGAAGCTGTCATCCGGACCTCGTGATCAGCGACGTGTCCATGCCGGGTATGGATGGCTATGACGTGCTCAAGGCCATTCGGGGGGACGGCAAACAACACGCGCAAATGCCCTTCATCTTCCTCTCGGCCTTGGCGGCACGAGACGAACGGCTCAAGGGGCTCGACTCGGGTGCCGACGAGTACCTGACGAAGCCGGTCGATTTCGACGTGCTGATCTCCAAAGTGCAGTCGATCTTGCGGATGAACGAGCGCATCAAGCGCGACTACCAGGAAGACGCGGCGCGACTGTTGGAAAGGCACCAAGACATCTATGTTCGAGGCGACAAAGACTCGGATGACGATCTGATTCTAAGCTGAGAAGGACCGGTTCGACGCCGGAAACGGCCGGCGCTTGGCATAGCGCCAGCTCTGGTCATCGACGGTCGCGCGTCGCACAGAGAACAGCATAGAGGCCGCACCCGCCCTAGTCTCGCCGGACAGCACCGCAAGAGAAACGGGGCATCCGGTGAAACCTGCGCGCTGGCACGACCCGGCCAACAAGCTCTTTCCCCGTCAGGTGGGCTTCACCGCCCCGCCGCATGACTTCGATGCGGCACCGAGCGACTTCCTGCGCATGGCGCCAGCGAGTGTCGGCGTGCACGGTCGCCTGCTGCACCTGCCGCAGTACGACCACGAGCTGAGCCAAAGAGCCGACAACTTCCACCTTCTCGAAGACGTGGTGCATTGCATGGCCAACGCCGGCGCCGATGCCGTGGGCCAGGTCGGCACCAATTGGGTTCACTGCAACGGCACCACGCCGGAGGAGATCGCCGAGTTTTGCGACCGCCTCAGCGACAAATACGAGACCGCCTTTCACATGGCCGGGTACTGTCTGGTCGAGGCGCTGAGGGAGCTTGGCGCCGAGCGCATCGCCGTCAACGCCGTCTACTACTGGCCCGACTGGCGCGATGGCATCACCCGCTTTCTGCGGCAGGCAGGGTTCGAAGTGCTCTACTCGGGCAACTTCGTCGATCAGGGCTTCTACGCGACCCAGGAAGAGGTCAACGCGCTGACCTGGATTTTCCCGGGCAGCCTGGCCGAGGCTTCGATGGTTCGCGTTGCGGAGCAGGCCCCCACAGCCGACGCCATCGTGGTGACCGGCATGCCCAACTGGCGCAACGATCAAGGCCTACCGCAACGTGCCGTCAGCCTGGCACCCAGCCTCGAAGGCACGATCGGCAGACCCATCGTTGCCTCCGACCTCGCGCTCTACTGGCGCCTCTTCAAGACCCTCGGGGTCGCCCCCTTGGGGCCTCAGGGGCGGCTTCTCACCCGGCTTCAGGGCTAGGAGCGTTCGCGATGCACGAAATTCTGACGCTCTGGGCGACGCCGCGTTCGACCTCCACTGCCTTCGAGTGGATGATGCGCATGCGTGGCGACCTGATCTGCTTTCACGAGCCTTTCGGCGAGGCCTGGTACCAGGGCGATGACGCCCTCTGGCCCCGCCTCACCCCCGACAGCCCGCGGCAGCCGGGCCTGAGCTACGCCAGCGTGCGGGCCCAGCTCGAGCAGGCCGCCGAACAGGGACCGGTGTTTCTCAAGGACATGCCGCAGTACACGGATCATCTCTGGAGCGAAGAGTTTCTCGGCCTGTTCCGCCACAGCTTTCTGATCCGCGACCCGGCCAAAGTCCTGACCTCGGTCCACAAGCACTGGCCGGCGTTCGTCGGCAAAGAGATCGGCTTCGAGGAACAACGACGTCTTTTCGACCGGCTTTGCGAGCAGCAGGGAACGCCGCCACCGGTGATCGACAGCGACGATCTGTTGGAAGATCCCCATGGCGTGGTCGAGGCTTACTGCAAGGCCGTCGGCCTCCGCTTCAAGCCCGAGGCCCTGAGCTGGAAGCCCGGCGAGCGCAAAGAGGTGCTGTGGTACGACAAGCAAGAGGTCTGGCACGACACCCTGAAGAAATCAGACGGCCTCAAGCGTCAGCCGCGCAAGGCCGTCGACATCGGCAAGGCGCCGGATTGGGTGCAGGAGATGCACCAGACCTTCCTGCCCCACTACCAGCATCTGCGCAGCCACCGCCTGACCACGGACGGCATGGCGGCACATCACTAAGCGGCACCTCACTAAGACGAACCAAAGCGAGACGAGAGGCATGACGTCGATACCAACCCATCTCGTCGAGCGTTTCTATCACGAGGTCTGGAACCAAGCCGACGAGGCCGTGGCGCGGGAGATCCTGCATCCCGACTTTCGCTTCCGCGCCTCGCTGGGGCCGGCCCGTTTGGGGCCGGAAGGCTTCATCGCCTACATGCGCTCGGTTCACGCGGCGCTCGCCGACTACCGCTGCGAAATTCAAGAGCTGCTGACGACCGAGCGCGGGGCCGCCGCCAAGATGCGCTTCGTCGGCCGCCACCAGGCGCCCTTCTTTGGCGTCGAGGCCACCGGCCAGGAGATCGAATGGGCCGGCGCCGCCTTTTTCAAGACTGACGGAGCGCGCATCACCGAGCTTTGGGTTCTGGGCGACATCGATGCCGTGAAGCGCCAGCTCGGTGCCGCAATGGAGCAGGGATTCGAGTCGGACTAACGCCACGAACGGGTTATAGAAGGCCTATGCTGGCGAGTAGGGATAGCAAGCGATGCGAACGATGTGCTCCCGCGCGCTCCGCGGTGCTCTTGCTCTGCTCGCACTCCTATGCATGGCCGCCGGCATGAGCGCCAACGCAGACGAGCCTGCCGAAGACTGGCCAACGGCGAGCCTGGCCGAGTCGGGCTTCTTTGACGACCTGGGCGAGAAGATCGATGCCGGCGTCGCTGACGGCCGCTTCGCCGGTCTTCACTCCGTCCTGCTGGTCCGCCACGGCAAGCTGGTGTTGGAGCGCTACTACGAAGGCGAAGACGAGGTTCGGGGCCGACCGCGCGGTACCGTCGACTTCAGCCCAGAAGACCTGCACGATTTGCGCTCCGTCACCAAGAGCATCGTCGGCCTGCTCTATGGCATCGCCCTAGCCGAAGACAACGTGCCGTCGCTCGATACGCCTTTGCTCGATGCCTTTCCCGAGTACGCGGACCTGGCCGACGATCCTCAGCGGCAACGTATGACCGTCGCCCATGCGCTCTCCATGCAGCTCGGCACCGAGTGGGACGAAAGCCCCTCCTATGCCGACCCGCGCAACAGTGAGATCGCCATGGACCGCGCTCCGGACCGCTATCGCTACGTGCTCGACCGGCCGATGGTCGCCGAGCCCGGCACGCGCTGGACCTACAATGGCGGCGCCACGGCCATCCTCGCCCGCTTGATCGAAAAGGGCACGGGCAAACCGCTCGCGGACTATGCCGAGGAGAAGCTCTTCAGCCCGCTCGGTATCGTGACCTATCAGTGGGTTAAGGGCCACGACGGCGCGCATATCGCCGCCTCCGGTCTGCGCCTTAGGCCTCGTGCCCTGGCCCGCATCGGCCAGATGGTGCTCGACGGTGGACGCTGGGAGGGACGGCAGGTGGTGCCGGAGGACTGGCTGGTGCGTTCCTTCGAGACCCGGGCCGAGGTCGATCGAGACGTGGACTACGGCTATCACTGGTGGCTCGGAAAGCCGCCGCCGGAAGGTCCGCGGTGGGTCGGCGCCTTCGGCAACGGCGGTCAGCGGCTCCAGATCATGCCGCGCGGCAACATGCTGATGGTCGTGACGGCCGGGAACTACAACTCGCCGGACGCCTGGAAAGTGCCGGTCGGCGTGCTGCTGGACGCCGTGCTGCCGAGCATCGAGCGTTAGCGACGGACCTCACACTCGCCCTAATCCATTGCCAGCTTCCAAGCGTAGGCATCTCAAAACACCGATACGCTTTACGGGAAAGGCCCAGCAGAGCTTATGAAGCTATTCTTCGTGATACTGGCCGCCGTCGTCGGCATCGCCATCGTCGGCTACCTCGGCTATGTTTGGTACGTGAACGACGTCGAACAGCCCGAATATGGCGCCGTCGTTGAGGACGGCGACTTCGAGATCCGCGACTATCCGCCCATGGTGATGGCCGAGGTCACCCGCAGTGGCGAGCGCCGCGACGCCGTCAGCAAGGGCTTCCGCCCGCTCGCCTCCTACATCTTCGCCTCCGAGCGGGAGGGCGACAAGATCGCCATGACCGCGCCGGTGATCCAGACACCGGAGGCAGAGGGGGCAAAAACCTGGTCGGTTCGCTTCATCATGCCATCGCAATACAATCTGGATACGCTACCCAAGCCCGCCGGTGCCGACGTGCGCCTGATCGAGGCCCCGGCCCAGCGCCGCGCCGCCGTCCGCTTCAGCGGCCACCCGACCGACGAGTCGCTCGCCGAGCAAGAGACGCGCCTGCGCGACTGGCTGCAGGCGCGGGGTATCGAGCCCTCGGGCCCGCCGACCTTCGCCTACTACAACGCGCCTTTTACGCCGGCCTTCCTGCGCCGCAACGAGGTGCTGTTCGACGTGCCCAATGGCTGATCGACGAGAGCTGAAGGCGCAAGACGCCGGTCAGCTCTACATCTCCATCACGGGCCTGCGCTTGAAGGGGCCTTGGCACGCCCTCCGCTTCTGGCGCTACGCGGCACCTGCGATGCGACAAGCCAGGCAAGCGCCCGGCAACCTTCAGGCGACGGCCAAAACCATCGCAAGCGTGCATCACACGCTCAGCGTTTGGGAATCGAAAGCCGCCATGCGGGCTTTCCTTTATGCGGGGGCGCACAAGCGGGCCATCGAGGCCTTTCCAACCATCGCCACCGGCAAGACCTTCGGCTTCGAAAGCAGGCAGGTGCCAACCTGGGACGAGGTGCACCGGCTCTGGCAGGAGTATGGGCGCGATTATTCGTAAACCGCAGCCGGCTCTCCGAGCCAATCGAGGCCGGGTTTAACGCCGACACCGGGAGCATCCGGCAGCTTCGCGAAACCGCCCTCGTTGCGCGCGCCCTGCCCCGCCATGGGGTCGTCGGCCAGATGCGGGTGGCAGAGCCAGGAGGCGAGGCGGTTCTCCACGGGCGTCGAGAGCGCGAGATGAAGAGCGGCTGTGTCGGCCAGGACCGTGCCGCCGACATCCTCGATGTGCATGCGCCAGCCGACCGAGATTCCGAAGTCGCGCACACGCTTGGCTTTGGTCAGGCCGCCAACCCGATTGGGCTTGACCTTCACCCCTTCGCAGGCGCCGGCCTTCCAGGCATCGAGATGGTCCTGAAAGCTTTGCAGACATTCATCAAGCATGATCGGCTGGCGGGTCAGACGCCGGACCTGGGTGCACTGGTCCAAAGTCTCGCAGGGTTGCTCGAACCAGCCACGGGCCGTGACTGCGTTCATCACCTCGACGGCCAGCGCCGGCGTCCAGGCCCGATTGACGTCATAGGTGACGAACTCGTCGGCCTGGCGCGCCGCCTCGATGGCCTCGATGCGCGCGATATCCTGGGCCGGCTCAGTCCCACCGACCTTGGCCGAGTGGGTGCGGTAGCCGGCCGCCCGCGCGGCTTCGATCAACGCCGCCATCTCCTCCGGCGTGCCGGTCGGGATTGAGCTGTTGAGCGCCACGGCCTCGCCCTCCGCACCGCCGAAGAACGCGTGGAGGGGCAATCCGGCCGATTGCCCCAAGAGATCCCAAAGCGCCATGTCGAGTGGTGCCTTGGCGTAGAAATGGCCGGGCAGCGCCACGTCCATCGTCCGGTTGAGTGCCTCGATATGGCGTGGGTCGCGGCCGAGCAACGTAGGTGCCAGGATGTCCATGGCAGCCCGGATACCGCCGCCAAAGGCCGGCAGATAGGTATGCCCCCAAGGGCAGCCCTCGCCCCAGCCGCTGAGCCCGTCGTCGGTCTCAAGCCGCACGAAGGTCGTGTCGAGCGCCTCAAACTTCTGACGTCCACCGGACAGCCAGTAGGGCTTGGCCAGCGGCAGCGTCTTCTGCCAAACGGCGACACGCGAGATTTTCATGCCGCGGCCGGCGACCGGCGCACTATACCCGCATGCGCTGGCCCTGCGGGTCGTGCGGCGAGGCGGAGATCACCGTGGCGCCGCGCTCGACACCGACGATGTGCGCGGTCAGCTCCTCGCCCGGCTCGGTGAACTCAGGCTCGACCAAGGCCATGGCCAGGCTCTTGCCCAGGGTGTGGCCGTAGCCACCGGAGGTGACGTAGCCGACCCGCCTGCCGTTTTTCCACACAGGCTCGTAGCCCGAACCATCAGCATCGAGCGCATCGACCTCCAGCGTGACGAGACGCTGCGGCGCCGTGTTGCTTTCCTTCTCCTTGAGCGCGGCTTCGCGGCCGATGAAGTCGCCCTTGTCCCAGGCGATCCAGCGGTCCATCCCGGTCATGCCCGGCGTCCGGTCCTGCATGAACTCGGCGTTCCAGATGCCGAAGCTCTTCTCCAGGCGGAGGCTGTTCATGGCGTAGAAGCCCCACTCCTTGATGCCGAGCTCGGCGCCCGCTTCGAGCAGCATGTCGCGCAGCGCAATGTGCTCCAGCGCGCCGCAGTTGATCTCGTAGCCGAGTTCGCCGGTCACCGACATGCGCGCGACCCGGGCCCGGATCAGTCCGACATCCAGGCTGCGGCAACCGAACACGGGGAAGGCCTTATGGCTGACGTCATCGTGGGTCAGCTTCTCCAGGACCTTCCGCGAATTGGGTCCGGCAAGCGCGAAGCCGCAGGTGGCGTCGGCAATGTCGCGCACCTGAACGTCGCCTTCCACGTGATCGTGG
>JANQIA010000264.1 GCA_028282405.1 Rhodovibrionaceae bacterium | reverse complement strand
ACGGCGTCGTGCATGATGATCAGCAAGGCATGCTGTCTGGCCGTGATGACGACGAAGCTGATGGCCCAGACGATCGGGTTCTCCGTTTCTATCGACAGCCACATGAGAAACAGGATGATCGACCAGTTGAAGGCGATCGCGCCAAGCGACTTCCAGACGTTGGTCTTGGATAGTCTCTTTACGTCATCCTGATGCTGCTTGAGCAGCGACACTGCCTGACGAATCGTCACGACGTCTGTTGGTGCCACACTCTATCTCCCTGCCGGCCCGAACAAGGCCAAGGGCTCGCGAATAAGTGCCGTAAGGCGACGGCGCTGCGACCTGCAATCTCTCGTCAATCGGTGCCGCGCTCCCGCCGCGCTTGCAAGCGAACCAGAGGACGAGAGTCAGATCTCACAGAATTGCCTCACCAACTTAGGAAGATTGGGCTTTCTCAACCGAAACGGGGAGGCGAGAGCCATGGCAGGGAAGTTCGAAGTCTTCAAAGACAAAGCCGGGGAGTTCCGCTTCCGGCTCAAGGCCGGCAATGGGCAAATCATCCTGGCCAGCGAAGGCTACAAGGCGAAGCCAAGCTGCATGAACGGAATCGATTCGGTGAAGAAGAACGCACCCTTGGACGAGCGTTTCGAGCGCAAGGACACCAAGGCCGGCAACTTCCGCTTCAACCTGCGCGCCCGCAACCGGCAGATCATCGGCACCAGCGAGAGCTACAAGACCGCCTCGGCGCGGGACAACGGCATCGCCTCGGTGAAGAAGAACGCGCCGGACGCCCCGGTTGACGATCAGACCGTCAAAGCCTGATCGACGGGACTCGAGCCTTGTTGCCGCTTACGGGGCGACGAAGACTCTACCCAGAACCTCCAGGCTGCCGTCGTCTGTCACCTCGACGACGAAGACCTCGCCGGGCGACGGAAAGCGCCCGATGAGCGCGACGACATTGAACGAGTGAGTCACGAGGACCATGCGTTCGTCAGCCGGCAGGCTCGCGAGAAGCGCGCGGGTCTCCCGGGTTTGCTCCCGCCATTGGCTCAACGCGCTGAAGAGAGAGTTGAGCGGCGCAAAGTCCTCCACTGGTGCCAAATCCAGAAGCAAAGCCGTCTCTTGGCAACGGCACCACTGGCTGGTCAGCACGCGGTCGACCGTGACGTCGTGCTGGCGGAAGGCGCGGCCTATGTTGCGCGCCTGGGCCCGCCCGCGCTCATCCAGATTGCGCTGGGCGGTGCAGTCGCCGAGGGAGAAATCCTCCGGGTCGCCGCTGCCTGGCGCGAAGGCGTGACGCATGACGGCGACTGTGCCGGGCTGCTGGAGCGCCTCCCAAGCGATGCCGCCGCTCAGGCTGACCGGCCACAGAGAGAGGGCGAGGGCGAGCGGTGCACCAAGGCGGCGGCGCATCGAGCTCCGGGCCCTCGACCAAACGCTAGTGTTCGAAGGCCGAAGTTCGCTGGAGCATGCTGCAGGCCCTGAGCGAACTTCGGAGTCGAAAGGATACTAGTTGCCGCGATAGCCCTCGGCGAAGGCGATCAGCTCCTCGAAGCGGGACCAGTCGCCGAGCACGCGCGGCACCTTATGCTGGCCGCCGAGCTTGCCGATGCTCTTCATCCAAGCCGAGAAGCCGCCGGGCGCCATGGCGAAGACTTGCGGCGCCAGGACACCGCCGTCGACGATGCGGCGCTCGTGATAGTCCTCGTTGGCCTCGGCGAGATAGCGGTCGATGGCCTCGCCAAAGGCCGCCAAGCGCTGCTCGTTCTCGATGGGCTGCTGGAACTCGACCAC
>JANQIA010000227.1 GCA_028282405.1 Rhodovibrionaceae bacterium | reverse complement strand
ATCTCCTTCACGGTGTTCACCGCAAAGGCCATATTCGAGTTTTCGTGTCTCTGCCGCTTGAACGAGAGGATGACGTCGTCGGCGGTGAAGGGATTGCCGTTGTGGAAGGTCACGCCTTCACGCAGATTGGAGCGCCAGGTGACCTCATCGATGTTGTCCCAACTGACGGCGAGATCCGGCTCCAGAGAAAGGTCCGGCTTACGGTGCACGAGGCGACCGTAAATATTGCCCTTCATGGTGTTGGTCGGCCCCTCGTTGTTCGAGTGGGGGTCCAGACCAAGAACGTCTCCCGTCGTTGAGTAGCGGAATTCCTTGGCGCTCGCGGTGCCCAGTGCCAAAAGGGACACTGCTGCCGCCGCGGCCAAGAGACCTAAGCGAAGTCGCATAGTATGCTCCCTGTCTTTGTCGTTCGTTCAGCCCAGTTCAGGCCAACAGAGCAAGGGCGCAATGCCTGATCGGCCTGCGCCCGGCCGTCGCATAGCCTATTCCATTCGGTCGCGGATACAAGTGCCAGCTTTAGTTTGTGGTTATCCGGCTTTCGCGGCTAAGCCAGCGCGTTCTTGTAAATCTCGCCATCCTTCATGATCAGCGGGATGTGCTCGCCCTGTCCCTGCAGCACGCCAAGGTCATCCAAGGGGTTGCCATCGACCATGATCACGTCGGCGACCGCGCCTTCGGCAAGCACGCCGAACTCCCCTTCGACATTCATCATGCGGGCGTTTCCGGAGGTTGCCGAGCGCAAAAGCTCAAGCGGGCTAAGCACTTCCGAGCGAATGAGGAACTCCCGGCTTTGGTAGCGATGCATGTCGCCCAAGAGATCGGTGCCGAATCCGATCTGGGTGCCGGCCGCTTTCAGGATCTCCAAGGACCGCAGCCCGACCTCCCTGACATGCCGCAGCTTGTCGAGGCTGACCTGCGGCAAGCCGAGCTCCGGGCCGTCGCTTTCCAGCGCATCGTAGGTCACCAAGGTCGGCACGGCCCAGGCGCCGTGCTGGGTGCAGAGGCGGGCCGTGTCCTCATCGATCAAATTTACGTGCTCGACGGTCTTAACGCCGAACTCCACGCAACGGCTGATGGCTTCCGGCGTGTAGGCGTGGGCCATAACGTAGGTGCGCCAAGAGGCGGCCTCCCACACCACCGCGCGGATTTCCTCTTCCGAGTACTGCAAGTTCCAGATCGGATCGGTCGGCGAGGCGACGCCGCCCGAGGCCATGATCTTGATCTGGGTCGCTCCGGTCCGCAACTGGTCCCGCGCCGCCTTGCGGACTTCGGTGATGCCGTCGGCCACCACGCCGAACACGTTGCTGCTCTGCCCGCAGAAGCAGAGCGGCGGGCCTTCCTCGCCGACCGTGCGAAAGTCGGCGTGCCCCCCGGTCTGGCTCAAGGCCTTGCCGGAATAGAACACGCGGGAGCCTTCGATAAGCCGGCTCTTGACCGCCAGGGCCAGGCCGTAGTCGGCGCCGCCGGCGTCGCGCACCGAGGTGAAGCCCCGCATCAGCGAAGCTTCGAGGTTCTTCCTGGCATGCTGCGCCAGCAGATAGCGCGGCATCTTGTCGAGTCGTCCGATGTCGGGGTCGGCCGCCAGAGCGTGGAAGTGGGCGTCGATCAGGCCCGGCATGACGAAGCGGCCCTTGGCATCGACCACATAAGCATCGCCCGCGTTGATGCGACCTTCGCCGATCTCCTTGATGCGGTCGTCCTCGATCAGCAGGCTCGCGCCTTCCTGGAGATTGTCGCTGATGCCGTCGAACAGCAGGCAGTTCTCGATCAGGACTTTATTCATGTGCAACCTATCCTCCCCCGTAAACGTGACGGAGTAGGCTAGGTTGGCCCGTCTGGGCGAACAAGCGGGCCGAGCCGCATGGGAGACGCGCGCGGACCGCTCGCAGATGGCTTGGGGACCGGGGCTACAGCGGTCGGGCGATGGCGACCACCCCGACGGCGATGATGAAGAGCGCCAAGCCCTTGTCGATCAGCACGAACATGCGATCGGACAGCCGTGTGCTCAGCAAGGTGGCACCGAGACAGAGCAGCAGCCACCAAAGGGTCGAGCCGACGAAAACCCCGGCGACCAGCAAGCTTCCCTTGGTGACGTCGGGAGGCGTGCCGTCAAAAATGTTGAGGGCCGTGAAGGTTGCCACGAAGGCTAGGAAGGTTGCCGGGTTGAAGATCGTCAGGGCGAAGCCCGAGGCCATCGCGGCGGCCAGGTTGGCGATGTTGGCGATGCTGGTCGGGCTGGGCCGCTGCGCCGGGTCGCGGTCCAGTGCCGGGGGCGCGGCCCGATACATGAAGATGCCGAGGATGATCAGCGCGCCGCCGCCGGCATAGCGCAAGATCTCGATATGGCTCATGACATAGCTGAGGATGAGGCTGAGGCCGAGAGCGGCGCCGGCGGCGAGCAGGGCGTCGGCCATGGCGCCGCCGATGCCGATCACGATTCCCGTCATCCAGCGCCGCTGGAGCGCGCGGCGGATGCAGAGCGCGGCAACCGCTCCCATCGGCACGGCGACGATGAAGCCAGACGCAACCGCCTTGGCGACGAGAATGAAGTACTCCACAGCTTTCCTCCGGCCGGCGAGGCCGTGTATCAGGCGGCTTCCGGCAACCCAAGTCTCTTGTGCAACGGCTATTGCCCGCCTCGGGATTGCGTCGCAGGCGCTGAAACGGAATGTAGGTGTCTGGTCTCCGATTTCGCCGGAGGAGGGGTGAAATGGTAAATTCTGCTGGGGCGCAAGTGGGGGAGCAGCCGACTCGTTGCGCCTGGGTCGGCGACGACCCGCTCTATCAAGCCTACCACGACGAGGAGTGGGGCGTACCGCTCTATGACGACCGCGGCCTCTTCGAGCTTCTGATGCTCGAGAGCTTTCAGGCCGGCCTCTCGTGGATTACGATTCTGCGCAAGCGCGAGGCCTTTCGCCGGGCGTTTGAGGGCTTTCAGCCGGAGCGTATCGCGGCATTTCAGGAAGACGATATCGCTCGCCTGCTCGCCGACCCGGGCATCGTGCGCCATCGCGGCAAGATCGAAGCGACGATCGCGGGCGCGCGCATCTGGTGCAGCATGATGTCCGAGCCGCAGGGCTTCTCACATTTTCTCTGGTCCTTCGTCGACGGCGCGCCAAAGCTCAACAGTTGGCGGAGCGTGGAGGAGGTGCCGGCCAGCACGCCGACCTCCGAAGCCATGTCGCGCGAACTCAAGAAGAAGGGCTTTCGCTTCTGCGGACCGACCATTTGCTATGCCTTCATGCAGGCATCCGGCATGGTAAACGATCATACGATTGATTGTTTTCGCTACAATGCAACAAATAAGTAATTTCTTTTGTTGGAGAAGTCTTGGAATTTAGAGCGGTAATTTGAGAAAACCTTTGTAATTCTTACCAATCTATTAATGACGGAGGGCTAACCTCGCAGGCTCGTGGCCTTGTATTGGAGGACAGAGCAATGAGGTTGGCTCGCTATTGCAAGCCCTTCGTGCGTGCACTCCGCCACCTCGGGCAAGACCGGAGGGGCGGCACGGCCGTCCTTTTGGCGGTCTTGTTGGTTCCGCTGATCGGCTTCGTCGGGATCTCGATCGATACGGCCCGTGCCTATTTCCTCAAGGCGCGGCTCTATCAGGCGCTCGACGCCGCTGCCTTGGCCGGTGGGCGGGTCTTCTTCGAGGCCGACCGCGACCAGGACATCCAGAACTTCTTCGCGGCAAACCTGGGCGAAGATTTCATGGATGCGACCCTGTCGCCGCTCGACATCGATGCGGACGAGGTCGAGGGCTCCATCGAGGTCGTCGCTTCGGCGACCATGGACACCAGCTTCCTGCATCTGCTCGGCCATCCGACGATAGCGGTTTCGGCCCGTACGGTGGTGCAGCGCGCCGACCGCGGCATGGAGCTGGTGCTGGTGCTCGACAACACGGGCTCCATGCGCGGCTCGAAGATGAACAACCTGCGCGTTGCGGCGCATGAGCTGGTCGACATTCTCTATGGCAGCCGCCAGACGATTCCGAACTTCTGGATCAGCCTGGCTCCCTACTCCGCGACCATCAACATCGATCGCCAGAACGCCGATTGGCTCGCCGACGGGGCCATCGAGGCGCTGCCCTACGAGTTCCCGGCGGATGTGGTGTCGCAGGAGGATTGCCAGGGCACCAACGTCGAGTGGGATGCCGCGCATCAGACCTGCGTCATCGGCGAGACCACCGTCGATGCCACGATGACCGAGGGTGAATGCGGCCCGCTGGGCGTATGGCACGCCGATACGAACAGCTGCGTGATCGGAGACGGCTGGAAGGGCTGCGTCATGGCACGCCTCGACGGCGAGGATGAGACCGATACGCCGCCGGCCTCGGAGCCGTTCCAGCCCTACTACTGGCCCTCTTGGGACGGTATCGAGGGCGACCACGAGCCGCGCTACAACGACTATCTGCCGGCCGACATCGATGAGAGTGAAGCGACCAACACCAACTCCAACGACGGCATCGGCCCCAATCTCGGCTGCGGCCCCGAAATCCGGCCGTTCATGACGGAACGCACGGCGGTCGAAGCGGCCGTCGACAACATGGACTCCTGGCACCGCGGCGGCACGGCCACCAACCTCGGCATGGTGTGGGGTTGGCGCCTGCTGTCGCCGCGCTGGCGCGGTCTCTGGGGCATGCCCAACATGCCGCTGGACTACGACGAGCCCCTGACCGAGAAGGTCGTGGTGGTGCTGACCGACGGCTACAACCAGATGTACGCCGGCCACGCCCCTTCCGGAGACAGCGACTTCTCCTCCTACGACCGGGTCAGCGCCAATGTGCTTGGCTCCACCTCGATCGGTGGCGCGCGCCAGGTGCTCAACCAGCGCATGGTCAACATCTGCCAGTCGATGAAGGATGAAGGCATCGTCATCTATGCCATCACCTTCTCGGTCGCCAACAACGCGGGCGGCAACGAGATCCGCGGCATCTTCCAGAACTGCGCGACGACGCCGGCGCACTACTTCGACAGCTACACCGGCGCTCAGCTGGAGGACGCCTTCCGGACGATCGGCCAGCAGCTCAGCAACCTGCGCATCAAGGAGTAGGGGTGGGCTATGCGCTGCGATCGAAACGGGTTTTGCGCGGCCGCTAGCGGCCGCGCCGGCCGCCTCGGTTCTCGCCCAGCGCTTGCCGGCTTAAGGCCGGAAAATCCGAAGCTCGGGCGGGCCGAATGGCCGCCTTTCGATTGAGCGTTTCTTAAGCTTGGTTTGCTAGTTTTTGCTTGATTTTCATGGGTCTAAGGAGTCTTGGACGTGACTAAGAAGCCCAACGAAAAGCGCGGCGCATCTCTGCGTCGTTTGCTTCGCAACGATCGCGGCGCAACCGCCGTGATGCTTGCGGTCCTACTGGTTCCGCTGATGGCCTTCGTCGGAATCTCGATCGATACGGCCAGAGCCTACTTCCTCAAGGCGCGGCTGAACCAGGCGATCGACGCAGCCGCCCTCGCCGGCGGACGCGTCTTCTTTGAGGCCGACCGTGATCAGGACGTCCAGGACTTCTTCACGGCCAACTTTCCGGACGGCTTCATGGGCGCGACGCTGAGCCCGCTTTCCATCAATGCCGACGCGCTTGAGGGATCGATCGAGGTCACCGCCAGTGCCACCATGGACACGACCTTCCTGACCCTGATCGGCCAGTCGAGCGTCACGGTCTCCGCACGCACGGTGGTGCAGCGGGCCGAGCGCGGCATGGAGCTGGTTCTGGTGATGGACAACACCGGGTCCATGGCCACCAACAACCGCATCGGCAACATGCGCTCGGCCGCGCATGAGCTGGTCCAAATCCTCTATGGCACGAAGACCAGCATTCCCGACTTCTACGTCAGCGTCGTTCCTTATGCGGCCACGGTGAACGTCGGCCCGCACAACGACGGCTGGCTCGAGACGGGTGCGATCGACGCGCTGCCATACGAGTACCCGGACAGCGAAGTCGCCTCCGGCAACTGCGTCGGGGACAACACTTCGTTCGATCATGGTTTCGATGCCTGCACTGTAGGGACGAAAGAGACCCGCAACGGCCTCACTCAGGAAGACTGCGAAGCCATCGGCATTTGGAACGAACATACCGATAGCTGCCTTGTTTCGGATGGCTGGAAAGGTTGCGTCATGGCGCGGCCCAATGGTCATGATCTGACGGACGCAACGCCGGCCAGCGTGCCCTTCCAGCCCTTCCATTGGGATCGCTATGTCGGCGGGTCCTCCAGTTGGATGCACAATCGCTACCTGCCGAACAGCGTGCGAGAGCGGACGACGTCGAGTGCCCGCGGCCCGAACCGGGCCTGCGTCACCGAGGTCCGGCCGCATCTGACGCTGCGCGGCGACGTCGACGAGGCGATCGACGATATGGTCTCGCACTACTGGGGCTATACCCACATCCCGCTTGGTCTGGTGTGGGGCTGGCGTGTGCTGTCGCCGCAATGGCGGGGCGAGTGGGGTAGTGCGGAGCTGCCGCTCGACTACGACGAGCCTCTGTCCGACAAGGTCGTCGTGATGCTGACCGACGGCGTGAACACGGCTCACAGCAACATCTTCACCGCCTACGGCTGGCTCGCGGACGGGGCTCTCGGAACCACGACCTCGCAAGCCACCACGGCGCTGAACCAGAAGCTCGCCAACATCTGCACGGCGATGAAGAACGAAGGCATCATCATCTATGCCATCACCTTCGAGGTGCCGAACAACGACGCCGGCAACGTGGTCCGCAATCTCTTCGAGACCTGCGCGACCTCGCCCGGTCACTACTTCAACAGCTATGGCGGCGGTCAGCTGAACACGGCCTTCCGCACGATCGCCAATCAGCTCAGCAACCTGCGTATCCGCGAATAGCGGTCCAGCCAATCGGTTCCCGGCCGTCGTGCGGTGGTGCTTGCCAGGCAACGCCGCATGACTGAGGGGGCCTCGAGCTCAAGCGGCGCCGGCGTTCTCAGCCGGCGCCGTTTCTTTTTGCGATCCTGGAGCATCCTGTCCCAGGTACGGTCACGTCTGACGGAGCGCCGTTGCGTGTGAGATCGAGCCTGGCCGCGACGCGCATATCCTGGAGATAGGGTCGAGTGGCCAGGCGCCGGAACGCGCGGCCCGTTACTCCACTGGGCAGGCGCCCCCTTCGTCAGGCGGCTGGCCCTTATCTTTGTTTGGAGTGTGCGATATCGGAAGCCGCCAGGACCTAGGATCGCCGTGCTCTGGAACTGATGTCTCAATTGGCTCCGGCCCACGCCGCAGCGGAGCTCGATGAGAGGGCTCAGTCGCTTGCGCAGCTATCCCGACCAATTCATTGAGGTCCGCGTGTCGCAGACACAGTCGATGACACCGGGAAGGCTTTGTGATGACCGGGGCTTTGACGCCCGGTCATCAGCGTTTTCCGGGCGGCGTACACACCCGTGCCATTGCCCCAAGGACGAGGTGCGCACAGCCCTGGAGCGTGGCTAGCCCCGTCTCTTCGGCGCAGCCTGGCCTTAGGGAGCCGTTGTCCCATCGAGTCTCGACGTCCTTCCGAAGGCACTGGCACTTGAGCCTCAGTCGGCAACGAGTGAGGGATGGGGGGAGCCTCTTGTGGAAAGCCAGCTTGCTTACCTGCAGCACAGGGGCTCGCCAGGTGCAGGGCGCAGATGACGGCCAACCGAGTCATTGAGGGGAGTGGGGTGAGTAGGGTCGGGGGGTGTCTACGCGGCTGTCACGCGACCGACGGAACTCTTGGCCCTTGCCCGCCTTCTCCTCGGCGGTCCCCTGCGGCGGCGCTATGTAGACTTCGTCGGTTGCCGGTCACTTCTCTTTCCGTTGCCCGGGCCAGCCTTGTTGCGCATCGCTCGGCCGGCCGCCGTGGCACGGCAACGCACGACGCATGATGTCCGCTCAACCGGCCGGTAGAGCGGACACTCGGAAAACAGAGCAGAGGATTGGGCGTATGGCCGGCAGCGCCGCTCTACGGGCTTGGCGGTGCCGCCTCGATGTCCAGCGTGTCCATCAAGCGGGCGCGGAAGATGCCGCGGTGGTAGAGCTGGCTGCCCGTGACCATGTCGGTGACGAGCATGGGCTCGAAGTTGAAATAGACCTCGGCGACGAAGAGATTCTCATTGTCGTTCAGGTTCAGCGCCTCCGGCAGCACCGCGACATCGCCAAGTGCGCCGATCTGGCTGCTGATGGTCAGGTGATCGCTTTGCTGCACCTGCCAGGCAACAGTCGGGTCACCGCCCTGCATGCGCTGAACCGCGCTGAGGACGATGCCGCCGCTCGCCTCGAAGTCGAAGGGCTCCATAATATGCGGGATGGCATCCATGATGTTGTTGATCTCGGCGAGGGTCAGCGTCTCGTTGCGCGACAGCAGATCGCCGAGGGTCATGGCTGCCCGGTCCAGCTTCTGGGTCAGCAGGGCATAGCGGGCCACCTCGACACCGCCCATGAACAGCGTGGCCAGCATGGCCATGCCGAAGGCCGTCTCGAGCAGGACGTTGCCTCGACGGTCACGGAGCAAACGAAGGAGGCGTCTCATCACTCGGTCGTCCCGTATGGCTCGTTGCGCACGACAACGCTGGCGCGCAGGCCGATCTTGCCGTCGTTGCCGATCACGTCGCTCAGCAGCCCGGTGAGCAGCGGCCAGTCGTATTCGATGGTGTAGAGAACGATATCCTCAGCCCCGCCGAGGCCGGCGGCGCCCATGTCGGGATCCCACTGGTTGTTGCCGTTGACGTCCATGTAGGACTCGCCGGCATCGAACTGTCCGTTGCCGTTGTTGTCGGTGAAGGGCTCCGGCTCGCCGATGGAATCGAAGCTGGGATAGACCAGCGTGCTGAGATTGGCGGCCGTATCGTCGACCAGCCCGAGAGTATGGTCTTCGACGATCTGCAGAATGCGCTCCTCGCGCGTCAGTCCGTTCGGCTGAAAGCCGGTCAGGCCGAAGCGCGACGCCTCGCGCAGGCCGCCTTCCAGAAGGCTGTTGACGAAGAGAATCATGGAAAACTCCACGATGCCCATGAGCGCGACGATCACCACCGGCGCGGAGACGGCGAACTCGACCAGCGACGAGCCCTTGCGATTGCGGCGCAAGCGCTTCATGGTCGCCAGAAGGCTGAGGTTGGTCCGAGCAGGCATTGACGTGCAGGCTCCATATCGTTCGGCCAAAGGGACCGATGCGAAAGCACGTTAGTTTAGGAGCATCGCCCTTTACAATCTGTTAGGGATCGATGGCATTTGCGGCTATTGCCGCCGACATCTCGCGCGGGGCGCGGAGCCTCAGCGCATCCTTCCAAAGCCTTGGAATCGCAGCCTGAAAATTTCTCCCGGAGGGTCTTGAATCGACCCGTCCGATGGCCGATATACGCGGCGTGTTAGCACTCTCGTTCGAGGAGTGCCATGACATCCTAACGATCTAGTTCTGTTCAACTCCTGGGAGGAGCAAAGATGAAATTCCGTCCCTTGCATGACCGTGTGGTCATCCGTCGCTTGGAAGAGGACGAGAAGACTGCCGGCGGCATCATCATCCCCGACAGCGCCAAGGAAAAGCCGATGCAGGGCCAGGTCCTGGCC
>JANQIA010000218.1 GCA_028282405.1 Rhodovibrionaceae bacterium | reverse complement strand
ATGGTGGCGGTGCAGGTGCTTTCGACCGTGCTGCCGCCGAACCAGGTCGAGTGGATGCGATGGACCTTCGGCCTGGTCCTCTTCTGGAACGGTGAGTTCCTGCCGGACCGGCTGTACTCCCTGGTGACCTATGCCTTCCTGCACGGCGGCTGGCTGCATCTGATCTTCAATGCACTTTGGATCGCGATACTCGGCAGTCAAATCTGCCGAGTACTCGGCACGGACCGCTTTCTCATCTTCATTTTCTTTACCAGCATCGTCGGCGGCCTCACCCAGGCTTTCCTTCATTGGGGTCAGCCGACCTTGACCATCGGTGCTTCGGCCGTCGTCTTCGGACTGATCGGAGCTGCAGGTCACATCTGGGCCGCCCCGCTGCATCTGCGCGCCGGCGAGCGGCTCAGAAAGCTGCTCGCCTTCTCCGCCATCATGATGCTGCTCAACGTCGGCTACGCCTATTTGGGCACGCCCGGCGACGGCGGCAGCGCCATTTCCTGGGAGGCCCATGCCGGCGGCTTCTTCGCCGGGCTGCTGATCTTCCCTCTGCTCATGATCACGCGACGGCCAACCCTAGTCTGACCGCCCCGCCCTCTAGTCAGGAAAGAGGGCCTTGCGCACCAGGTTTGCCGAAACCACCAGCAGCATCAGCATGATGACCAGGCGAAAGCGCTCTTCCGGAATGAGACCGCGCACCCGGCGGCCAACCGCCATGCCAAGCAGGACAGGCGCGACGAGCAGGAGAGAGAACAGACCTTCCTCCCAACCCAGTATCCCGTAGAGCGCCAAGGTCGTGTAGAGGGGGATGGTGCCGGTCAGCAGGATGACCGCCATATAGGCGATGAAGGTCTCCCGCGGCGGCCGCATAGCCAGGACGTAGAGAATGATCGGCGGGCCGTAGATCGAGGTCATACCGCCGAGCAGTCCGCCCAAGCCGCCGGCGAGCACGCCGAGCGGCCGCTCGAGCCGCGGCGGCATGGCCAGGCGCGGGGCGAGAAAGTTGATGGCGACGAAGACGACGATGGCCACCGCCAGCAGCAGCAGGACGACCTCCGCATCGCTGCCGGCCAGCAGATGCACGCCGATGACGATCCCGGTGACGAGGGCGGCGAGTAGTGGCCAGAGACGCTTGAAGATAGCCCGTCGTCCCTGCGCCTGGTGAAGCTGCTGCAGATTGCCCAGCAGCACCGGTGCCGCCATCACCGCGATTGCCGATTGAACCGGCATGATGAAGGTCAGAAGGGGGATGCCTACGAGCGGCAGGGCGATGCCGAGAATGCCCTTCACCAGCCCGCCCGCGAACAGCACGGCAGCGGCGAAGAGGAACGCGGCCGGCGGCAACTCCCAAAGCGACATCTCAAACGACCGAGGACGTGCGGCGCTCGCCCGGCTAGGCGTCGATCAGGATGTCGTCGCCCTCGATCTTGGTCGGAAAGACCTTGAGATCGTCCTCTACGGGTCCGTCGAGGGCTTCGCCGGTGCGCACGTCGAAGACGCCGGCGTGCAGCGGGCACTCGATGCAGCCGTCGTCCAAGACGCCGTCGGTCATTTTGGCAAAAGCATGCGTGCAGATGTTGTCGGTGGCGAAGAAACCGTCGTCCAGGCGGTAGACGGCGATCGACTGATCGCCGATCTCCACTTCCATCATCTCGCCCTCGCTCAGATCGCCCACGCTGGCAACGCGCTGCCAAGCCATCCTCGTCTCCTAACGTTCATTTTTTCCTGGGAGGTCGGTCGGCGACTGCCGCGACTCAGTTCGACACTTTCGGCGACATGGCGCAAGCGCGTGGGCAGGTCAAGCCGCGAGCGCCTTTTCCACCACTTCCTGCAAGGCCGTCCGGTCGCAGATGGTGACCCGGCTGCGCCCCAGCTTGACGACACCCTGGCGCACCCACTCCTGAAGCTGCTTGTTGATGCTCTCGCGCGAGGTGCCGAGCATCTGCCCGAGATCGCTTTGGGAGAGCTTGAGGCCGATCAGCTCGCCGTCCTCGTTCTCTTCCCCGTAGATCGTCGCCAGGCTGAGGAGACGCTTGGCCAGGCGGGCCGGCAAGCCGAGGAAGGCCACGTCCTCCAGCATGGCATTGGTGTTGCGCAGGCGCTCGCACAGCAGCTCGAGCAGATGCACGGCGAGCGAAGGCTCCCGCTCCAGGAGGCTGGTGAAGTCGCGCCGCCGCATCATGATCAGCTCGCTGCTTTCCAGCGCCCGGGCATCGGCGGTGCGCGGCAAGCCGTCGAGCAGAGCGATCTCGCCGAAGACGTCGCCCCGCTCCATGACGCTCAGGATGATTTCCTTGCCGTTGGGCGCCGTCGTGCTG
>JANQIA010000217.1 GCA_028282405.1 Rhodovibrionaceae bacterium | reverse complement strand
GGCCAGGACTCGCGCTACTGGCTCGACTCCTCGGCGCTCAAAGAGGCCGTCGGCTGGCAGCCGCAGGTCGGCTGGGACGAGGGCTTGGGAGAGATGGTGGAATGGGGCAGAACTTATCTGGACCAGATCCGCGACTGGCCGACCGGCTATACGCTGAGGGCGTAGAAGGCTCTAGAGATGAACCAGGCAACGGCGCCTGCCTTGGACGCCGATAGAGTGAGACGAAACGACTTGGACGCCGCGGCCGCGCGACAACGCTGCCTGCGCTACCGGCGTCGCATCCTCGATATCTCGCAGCAGGTGGGTGCGCTGCACGTGGCGCCGGCCTTTTCCTGCACCGAGATCGTCGACCTGATCTATCACGACCTGATGCGCTGGCAGGATGCGGGACAGTCCCCGGAGTCGCCGGACGTCTTTCTCATGTCGAAGGGACACGGCTGCATGGTGCAGTACGTCATCCTGGAGGAGATGGGCGTGCTGTCGCGCGAGGACATCGATCTCTATTGCAAGCCCGGCGGGCGCCTTGGGGCGCATCCCGACTTCGGCGTGCCCGGCATTGCTGCCTCGACTGGCTCGCTGGGGCACGGCATGGGCATCGCAACCGGCATGGCGTTGGCCGAGCGGCTGCAGAAGCGTGACGGCAAGGTCTATCTCGTGCTGAGCGACGGCGAGTGCCAGGAGGGCTCGACCTGGGAGGCGGCGATGATGGCCGCCAACCTGAAGCTCGACAACCTGATCGCCTTCGTCGACATGAACGACTTCTCCGGCCTCGAGCGGATGAGCGAGGCGCATCCCAGCTTCCATCCTCTGGCCGAGAAGTTCGCCGCCTTCGGTTGGGAAACGGCCCAGGTGCCGGGACACAGCGCCGATGCCATCTTCGCTGCAGTGGGAGATCGGAAGGGCGGCGCGCCCTTCGTGGCGGTCTGCGAGACGGTGAAGGGCAAAGGCGTGTCCTATATGGAGCACGTGCCCATCTGGCACTACAGGGCGCCGTCTCCGGAGGAGTACCGGCAGGCCCTGGACGAACTGGTCGAGATCTCCGAATGAGGAACAGGTTCGCCGACGTCTTCTATGAGCTGGGCCAGGTCGACCCGCGGCTTTGCCTGGTGGTCGCCGACATCTCGCCGGCCGGCTCGATCGCCAAGTTCCGCACCGAGTTTCCCGACCGCTTCGTCAACACCGGGGTCGCCGAGCAGGTCATGATCGGCATGTGCGCGGGCCTGTCGCAACGCGGCCTGCGCCCCTTCGCCTACACCATCGCGACCTTCACGCTCTATCGCCCCTTCGAGTTCGTGCGCGACGATCTCTGCTATCAGAACCTGCCGGTGACCATCGTCGGCATCGGCGGCGGCGTCACCTACTCGACCCTGGGCGGCACCCATCACGCGCAGGAAGACATCGCCATCGCCACGGCCGTGCCCAATCTCTCGGTGATCGCGCCCTGCGATCCCTCGGAGGTCGAGGCGGCGACGCGCTGGTGCGCCGAGCAGACGCGCGGGCCGGTCTATCTCAGGCTCGGCAAGGCGGGAGAGCCGGAGCTGACGGCCGATGCGCCGGAGCCCTGGCAGTTCGGCAAGCTGCGCCCCATCACGCGCGGAACGGATGTCTGCATCCTGACCTATGGGCCCATCGCCAAGCTTGCGGCGGACATTGCCGAGCGCTTTCGGGAGCTTGGCCAGAGTGTGTCGCTGATCAGCGCGCATACCCTCAAGCCGCTGGACGAGGACGGCATCGTCGCGGCGCTGAAGAGCCATCAGCGGGTGGTGGTGATCGAGGAGACGGCGCCGACCGGCAGCCTGGGCCACCGCGTAAAGCAACTGGCCTGGGACAGCCAGGCGACCTGCAGCATCGACACCTTCTGCCTCGAGGACGAATTCATCCACCACTACGGCAATCATCAGCAGCTCTTGGCCGCGCACGGCTTGGAGCAGGGCCTGATCGCCGACAGGCTGGGCTTGGGATAGGCGTCCCAAGCAGCCGAAACGAGACGACAGTCCGACCGGTGACAGAAGCGATCTTCAATACGGAACCGATTCGAACGGTCGACGGCGCTTTCATCGAAGAGCTGAAACGCCGCGCGGAGGCTTCGCCGCGCAAGCGCTTTCGTCTCTGCATGCATCGCGATGCCGGCGATGCGACCCAGGAGATGGTGATCTGCGTGCAAGGCGACAGCTATTTCCGGCCGCACAAGCACCCGCCGGGGCGCAGCGAGTCCTATCACATCATCGAAGGGCAGATGGACGTTCACTTCTTCGATGACGAGGGTCGCGAGACCGGCCAGGTTTCCTTGGCCGCGGCAGGGCAGGCCAGGCCGTTTCTCTATCGGATGTCGGACTCCATCTACCACTTCGTGCGTCCGCGCTCGCCCTGGGTCGTCTATCACGAGATCCTGACGGGGCCCTGGAACCCAGATGAGGTGGTTCTGCCGGCTCCCTTCGCACCGGACGAGGGCGATGAAGACGGCATTGCGCGCTTCATCGCCGGGCTGGCCGGCCCTCGGACAGAAAGCGGGACCAGCGGTGGCCGGTGAAGATCATAGGGAGCCTCTCCGCGCCGGCTTGGTTGGTCTGGGGCGCTGGGGCCGGAGCATTGCGCGGACGGTGCGCGAAGAGGTTCCGGCACTGCAGCTCCACCGCGTCGCAAGCGGGAATGCGCAGGCGCAGGAGATCGCCGGCGAAGGCTGTCACGTTCACAGCGATTGGCGGGAGCTGCTGACCTGCGGCGACCTCGATGCCATTCTGCTGGCCGTTCCCGCGCGGCTTCATCGAGAGATCGCCGGGGCCGTCATCGAAAGCGGCATTCCGCTCTTCATGGAAAAGCCCATGGCGCTCAACGTGGCCGACGCCGAGAGCCTCTGTGCGCTCGGTCGCTCGGCGCAGGCCATCGCCAGGGTCGATCATGTCGATCTCCACAATCCCGCCGTGGTCCGGATACGCCAGGAGCTCAACGGGAAAGGTCCGGTTCGCTCCATCGACGGGCGCATCGGTGCGGCCTATGATCGGCGCGCCGATATCACGCCGCTGTGGGAGTACAGTCCCCACTTTCTCGCGGTCAGTATCGAGCTCATGGGAAAGATGCCGACGACCGTCGCAGCCAGGAACCTGCCGCGCGAAACCGAGCCCTACGACGACCCATCGAAGGAGATCGTCGCATTGGATCTCGATTTCGAGGGCGGCGCCCGCGTGCACCTGGAAGTCGGCAACGGCATGCGGGACAAGACCCGCGAGATGACGGTGCAGGGCGCCGAGACCACCTATCGCTATGTCGATCGCGGTCGCGTTCCTCTATCCCGAGCGGCCGCCGGCGAGGAGGCCTTTCAGCCGATCGCGGTGGAGCCGACCTTGCCTCTTACCGCCGCCATTCGCGACTTCGCCGAAGCGGTCAGGCGTGGCGATCCCGACTTCGCGGGCTTGGAAATGGGCTTGGACGTCGTCCGCATCCTCGATGCAGCCAGCCGCGCGCAGGTCAGTGGCAAACCGGAAGCAATCGGCTAGAAAGCAGACTATGGAACCATCCGCTGCCACCATCGCAGAGACCGAGGGCCCTGCCTCCGCAGACCTCTCCAAGCTGGCGCTCTATGGCGGGACGCCGGTCCGCGCCGAGCCCATGCCGGCGCGCAAGGCCTTCGGCGAAGCCGAAATCGCCTCCCTCATGGAGGCAGTCGCCTACTATCGCGACAGCCCGATGGACCCGCCCTACGAGGGTCGCTTCGAGAAGGCCTTTTGCGAAGCCTTCGCCGAGCTGATGGGCGGCGGCTATGCCGACGCGGTCGCCACAGGAACGGGGTCGGTCTTCGTTGCGCTCGAGGCGCTGGAGCCCCCCAAGGGGAGCGAGGTGATCATATCGCCGGTGGTCGACGCCGGCCCGCTGAGCTGCATCCTTTACAAGGACTGCATCCCGGTCGTGGCGGACGCGGCCCCCGACAGCTACAACGCCGGGGTCGAGCAGTTCCTCGAGAAGGTGACGGACAAGACCAGCGTCATCCTCGCGGTTCATTGCGCCGGCGAGGCGCTGGAGATCGACCGGCTGGTCGACGAAGCGCATGCCCGCGGCATCAAGGTGCTGGAGGACTGCAGCCAGGCACCCGGTGCGCGCCACAAGGGGCAGCGCGTCGGCACCTTCGGCGACATCTCGGCGACCTCCACCATGTACCGCAAGTCGCTGATGGCCGGCGCAAGCGGCGGCCTGGTTTACACCAGGGATCTCGACCTGCATCGGCTCGGCCTCGCCTACGCCGATCGCGGCAAGTCGAGCTGGCGCGACGACTACGACCTGCGGAGCCCTGGGGCGCACAGCTTTCCGGCATTGAATTGGAACACCGACGAGCTGTCCTGCGCCATCGGATTGGCTTCGGTAAAGCGACTGGACGCGACCATCGAAGCGCGCATGGCCTTCGTTCGCGGCATCGAGGCCGCGCTCGCCGATCGCAGCGCCGTCTGCCGCGCCTACGCCACCAAGGATGGCGCCTCGCCGTTTTTCCTGCCGATCTGGGTCGATGCCGAGAAGCTGACCTGCGACAAGCAGACCTTCGCGAAGGCGGTGCAGGCCGAGGGCATCGATCTCAATCCGCACTACAACTTCGTGATCAGCGACTGGGACTGGGCGGCCGAGCACATTCCCGGCGGCGTTCGGACGCCGAATGCGGTCTCGACCCGGGACCGCTCCTTCAACCTCTTCCTGAACGAGCGCTACGGTCCTCGGGAGGTGGAGGACACCATCGCCGCCATCGAAAAGGTGGAGCAGTGCTTTCTTGGCAAGTGACATCGTGGCGGTGCGGCACAAGCTGTCCTGCGCGTTGCTCGACCCAGAAATGGCAGCAAGGCGTGGGCGATGATCGCTGAGGACTCCAAGACGGCGATGTCAGATGTCGGCGGGTTTCTGTCGGCCCTTGGTATCCGGTGGGGCGGCGTTGTCATGATGCACTCTTCCTTCAAAGGGCTGTCACGGCTGGGCTGGCGGGCGGAGGACTTTGCTCAGGCGCTGACAGATGCGATCGGGCCGGGCAGCTTGGCCATGCCGACCATGTCCTGGCGCGCGGTCAACCTGGACAATCCGGTTTTCGATGCTGCGCGCACGTCATCGATAACCGGCGTCCTCACCGAGAGCTTCCGCCGTGCCGGCGCCAGTCATCGCAGCCTTCATCCGACGCATTCGGTCGCCGTGGTCGGAGAGGCGGCCGACGAGCTCACCAGGGACCACCATCTGGACCGAACGCCCTGCGGTGAGCGCAGCCCTTGGGGACGTCTGGCCCAACTGGACGCCACAGTGGTCATGCTCGACGTCGGCATGGATAGCTGCACCCTGGTGCATCACCTCGAGGAAGCTCATGCCGCCAACCGCTACCTGCGGGACGACGAGGAACGTTACCGCTGCACCGCCCTCGACGGGTCGGAGCATTGGGTGGTCACGCGGCGCCATCGGAAGCTGCAAAGGAACTTCTGGAAGTTCGAGACGCTTCTGCGCGCGCAGGGTTTGGTCCGCGACGCTGAACTCGGCGGTGTAGCGGCATTCGCCTTTCCCGCGAAATCGCTGGTCGCTCTTGGCATGGAGCATATGCGTGCCGACCCCTACGGCAGCCTGGCGGCTCCAGGCGAGCGCGCCAAGCTGATGTGATGCGACAGCGCAAGAGACCGCCCCAGAACATGGGCGCCGCCTCGCCGGCCGGGCATTCCCGATGAGCGCATTCATCTCCGACGCCACGCCTCTCTCCATTCAAGACGCAGTCGCTGCTATCATCCTTGTGGATGGCGACCGCTACCTCTTGCAGCGCCGCGACGACAAGCCCGGGATCTGGTATCCGGGACACTGGGGCTGCTTCGGCGGCGGTGTGGAGCCGGGCGAGACCCCGGAAGAAGCCTTGTCCCGCGAGTTGCGGGAGGAGCTCGGTTACGACTTCGGTCACGCGCGGCCGGCCGGAAACTACGTCTATGACCTCAGTGATCTAGGGCGGCGCAGCGCCTATCGACGTTACTTTGCGCTCGACCTGGATAGCGGCGACCTTGGGCGCTTGACCTTGGGGGAAGGGCACGGCATGGCAGTGTTCGATCGCGAGGCTGTTCTGTCCGAGCTCCGACTCACGCCCTACGACGCCTTCGCTTTGTTCCTCTTCATGGAGCAGCGGCGGCTTTCCGGCGCAGATTAGCTTCTTGCTCTGACGACACTGGCCGAGAAAGATGATCGCAAGCGACCATGTTCTTACAACTGGAAGCGGCGGCGGCTTGTGTCTTGCCAACGGCCGAGATTTCCGGAAACATCTGAATTCAAAGAAGAAAATATGATATGGGCGAGAGAGTGAGAGCGCGGCCTCTCATTGCCGCAGCATGGGTCGTTAGAAAATCTCGGAATCTGATAAAAGACATCGGCCTTGCTTTGCGGTCGCCAGGGAACCCGATCGGACGCTGGTTCAAGCATATTCAGTTTGTCAGGAGACGTTTGTCCACGTGGCGATCAGGCGACCATCTGCCGGTCGACGATGACTGCCTACTGGTCTTCTATGATCTCGGACATTGGCCAATCACGTTCGACTTCGTTTGGGTCGTTATCTCTGCCGACCTTGTTCGTCGGGAGAAGGGGCTTGCTGGCCTCTATTTCGTCTTTACGCCGTCAGAGAATTGGGAAGCTGGTTCCGAAGGTAAGGACTACTACCGTGTGATCGACGGCGCGGCGCGGCGACAGCGTGTCCACGACATTCTCGTGCCTTTGGTCTGGCTGTTGCCAACCACGCGCGGCTACAGCGTCGTGAGCTCGCGCCGCGAAGCCTCGCATCTCGCGGTGCTTGCCGCGGCGCGGCGCTTTCCCAGCGACTATCTTCCAGAGACCCCGAACCTGAAGAGCGCATGGCCTTTTCCAAAGCTCGTTTTCGATCGGGCAGAGGCAGGCCAGGCAATTCCGGATCTGACCGCGCCACCGGCGGCCAGTGCCTGGGTCAAGCGTTGGCAAGAGGCGCACTGCCCCGACAGACCCTATGTGACGATCACGCTCCGGTACTTCGACGTCTCGCCGGAACGGAACAGCAATCTGGAGGCCTGGTCGGCTTTCGCTCGAGAACTGGAACAGCGCGGTTACTATGCAGTGGTCGTTCCGGAAACGCATATGACCTTGGATGAACTGCCGCCCGCACTACAAGGCTTGAACGTTTTCAAGGAAGCCGCGTGGCATCTGCATTTGCGCATGGCGCTCTATGAGAGTGCCTATCTCAATCTTAGCGTGAACACTGGTCCGATGGGCCTGTGTTGGCTCAGCAAGCAATGCCGTTTTGTCATCTACAAGCAGGTGTTGGATGGCAAGAGCGTATCCAGCCTTCAAGCTCAACAAGAGCGAGGCATCGACCCCAGAAAGCCACTGCCGATCGCAACACCCTATCAGCGCTTGGTGCTGGAGCCCGATGACCTGGACGTTATCCGTCGGGAATTCGATGCCATGGAGGCCCTGATCGACGCGGATATGGCGAAACAGGCCGCTTCCTCGTGCTAGGTTGCCGACTCGTCGTCGGTAGGGCCGCTCGGTAGCAATACCTCACGGTAGCGCTGTACCACGTTCGGTAGGCTGTACTCCGCTGCCCGTGCTTTCACCAAGTCCGGATCCGGCGGTGTCGCCAATGCATGTGCCATGGCGGCAGCGAGACCATCCGCATTGCCCACGGGGGCTAAAGGGCCGATTTCGCCGTCTTGCAACAGCTCCCGCGGGCCGCTGGGACAGTCGGTGCTGACCACACGGCAACCGCAGGCCATGGCCTCCATGAGCGCATTTGGGCAGCCCTCCCAGGCGGACGACATGACGTAGAGATCGGCTCGGGCCAGAAACTGAAAGGGGTTTTCCACCGCACCATGAAGATCGACGCGGTCGGCGACTCCGAGGTGGCTAGCCAATACGGTCAATGACTCGCGCTCGCTCCCCTCGCCGAGGATGATGAGGCGCGAAGGTCTCTCTGTGCTCAAGCGCGCGAAGGCGCGAATCAGGGTGGTGTAGTCTTTCTGGGGCTCCAGACGGCCCAGCGCCACGATGCAGTCGTCGCCGCTCGTCTTGAGCCAAGGGTGGCATGGGTCAGACGCGCTCAGGGCCTCGATCTTAGCGATGTCCAGCGGGTTGTAGATTGTCCGCGTGTTCTTCAGATCTGCGCCCACCAGCCCGTGCAGATCCTGTTCCACACCCTGCGAGACACAGACGATGGCATCGGCGCAGGGGTACCAGCGGCGCAGAAGCGATGGCAATGCGGCCGGCAGTGCCTTTCCGTCCCGATTGTAATCGGCGAGGAGGTTGATCGCTTCGCGTAGGACGATACGGGTTTCGACCTTCGCAAGTTCGGCAGCCAAGACCGCCAGCAGGTTGTTTCCTGTCAGGGTTGAGAGCAGCGCATCCGGTCGCTCCCGTCTCAAGTAGTCGCGCAGCGCCGGCAGTCGGCGAATGAAACCTTCCGGCTTTCTTGCGAGAAGTTGCGCCAGGAGCTCCGGCGAGGTTCCCACCAGCTTGGCCACGGCCGGCATCCAACGGCCTCGCCCGGAGGCGGGGAGCAGCGTGATCTCCACTGCATCCGAAAGCTCACCGAGCAAAGGCCCCTGTTTCTTGCGCAGCAGCAGTTCGACACGGATGCCGCGCGCTGCCATGGCGTTGCAAAGCGTGATCATCACCCGCTCGGCGCCGCCCAGCGCGAAGTCGTTCAACAGAAAGGCGACGTGCTTCGGCCGGGCCGTCACGGTGAGCGCTTTAGACTTCGCACGGTCGAGACACGCTCCCTACTGAGCCGCGGCACGCTCGAGGGGAGGCTCGTCATGCGGATTGACGACGATGGTGTTCTCAGCGATCTCGAGCCATGCCGGACGATGGGACACGGCCAGGACCGTCACCTTGCCGGCAAGCGTTTCGATGTTGTCGCAGATGGCCTGTTCCGACTCCTGGTCCAGCGCGCTGGTCACCTCGTCAAGGATAAGCAGCTTGGGCTTCTTGACCATGGCGCGCGCGATGGCGGTGCGCTGCCGCTGGCCGCCGGAGAGCTTGCTGCCTTTTTCACCCACGACCGTCATGGTTCCCTCGGGCAGCTTGGCGACGAAGTCCCAGGCACCGGCCAGGCGCAGCGCCTCTTCGACCTCCTCCGCGGCGATGCTCGGGTCGCCGAGCGTGACGTTGACGTGGATGCTGTCGTGCAGCAGCACCAGCTCCTGCGGCACGTAGCCGATCAGGCTCCGCCAGGAGGCGATGTCCAGGTCCTGCAGGTCGACGCCGTCGATCAGGACGCGGCCGGCATCCGGCTCATAGAGCCCGATCAGGAGATCGGTGATCGTCGTCTTGCCGGCGCCCGAGGGGCCGACAAGGAGGGTCAGCTGGTGCGCCGGTATGGCGATGCTCAGGTGGTCCAGTACCTTCTTCTCGCCATAACTGAAAGAGACGTCCTGGAAGCGGCAACCTTGCTCGAAGCTGGCTTTCTTCGTGCCGATATGGCGCTCCCTTTCCTCCTCGGCGGAGGTGATCAGCGTATCGACATTGTAGTAAGCCGCCTCTGCCACACGTGCGTCCTGCAATTGCGTCTGCACCCGACCGATGGTCTTGACGAAGCGGTCGATGACCAAGCCCATGACCAAGACCTCGCCCACCGGCATGCCCAGCACTTGGCTGAGCAAGTAGAAGCCGACGAGCAGAAAGATCACCAGGATGGGTTCCTGGAGCTGCTTGAGAAGCTGCCGGCTGGCCGCTTCGCGTCGCGCCGCCTTGCGGATCTGGAAGATCTTCTTGCCGAACAAGGCCTGGAACCGCTCTTGCCGATTCATCGCCTTGAGCGGCTTGAGACCCGTCACCGCATCGCTTAGGTCGGTGATCAGCTCCCTGGTTCGAAGAATGCCCTTGCGGCCCGCGCGCCGCGAAATGCGCACGAAGACCTGCAGCGAGATTAGGATGACGGCGCCGATGAGGCTGCCGGCGACCGCCAGCTTCCAGGAGACGGCGAAGGCAATCGCAACATAGACGAGAGCCTGAACCGTATGGGCAACCAGCCGCGCCAGGTTGCCGAAGAGGTTGCCGGTGAGCGTCGTCTCGAGCCCAACGGCGGCAACCATATGCCCCATCGGCTTATGGGTGAAGAAGCTCCACCGCGCACGCAGCAGCACGTCGATGAGCCGCTGTCGCAGGCGATTGCTGACCTCTGCCGTGGCATAGCCGACATAGGTCATGGCCACGATGCTCAACGCTGACTTCAGCAGCACCATGGCCAGAATGAAGCCGAGTAAGGTCTCCAGGCTGATCTGCAAGGAGACGCTGCCGAGCACGTCGCCGATTGCCCTGTTGATCGGTGAATTGGGGTCGACTTCGTCGCCGCTGACCATGGAGATCAGCGGCACCAGGCCGGCAATGCCGATGCCCTGAGCCAGGCTGGCCAGCACCAGGCAAATAATCACCAGCCAAGGGTTGGTGCCTTCGAAGCGGAAGAACAGCCGAATCAACTTGAACATACGCTGGAACTTACACCTTTCCTTTGGATGCGCCTGGCTTGGGGCAAGCTGTCCCGGTTGGTTCTGCCGCTGCTCGGGCGAGGGCATGCAGTCCCGAACCGCAGCCGATGTCAAGGAAGCTCAAACCGCTCAAATCGTCGCGCAAGAGCATCGTTCGCAACTGAGCCTCGGCGCTGCGAACATCCCTCTCGCCGATCGTCTTTGCGAACTCGGACCAGTTCCGGCCGAATTCGTAGCGTGCCGCGTCGTTCGCTGGCATTCCCGCTCCCTCGAGCCAGCTTGCGCAACGCTGCCCATGCTATATCAGGTGCAGCTAGCTGGCGCGTAAAGCGTAGGACTCGGCCGCGTCCGGCTCGGCGATGTCCTCGCGATAGACATCTTGGAACGGTGTCTGGAAGGCCGCATCGCTTTCTCTGCGCAAGAGCGCGAAGACGATCAGATCCCGCCTGATTTCCATAAGATCTGCAAGGGCCTTGCCGAATGCCAGACGATCGGCCCGTTCGTCATGGCTGAGCTTGTGGTCCTTGCCGCTGCGCAGATAGCGCTTGCGGTAGTAGGCCAGGCCGCTCTTGAAGCGTGGCCGGCCCAGAATCAGCCGGAACGGCACGGCCTCGGCTTGCGTCATGTCGCGTTTGGCCAGCGGCTCGATATCGTCCTTTGCCGCGACGATGGCGTTGCCTTCCTTGACGCCGACCCCAAGGGCCAACAGGGCATAGTTGTTGGCGACCGCCAGGTTGTAGAAGAAGGTCGGGCTGTAGTTGAAGAAGCAGTGATTGATGTAGTTGAGGAACGGCACGGCGTGCAGCATCAGCCCGCCGACCGAGGTCAGGCGGTGAATGTTGTCGAACACGGCCTGCTGATTGAACAGGTGCTCCGTGGTGCCGTTGTTGGTCACCAGATCGAAGCGCTGGGTGAAATCATAGCGCTCTTCGATACAGCTATTGAGGTCGAAGGGCAGGCTGTTGAGCTGCCCGTTGATATCGATCGAGCTGTATTGGCTCATCCCAAGCGCGGCATAGAGCTCGGGCGCGCGCTCTGCGATGCTGTCGGCCTTGCCGCCGAGCGCCCGTATGGCGTCGAGCTGCTGGCTCTCCCTGCGCGTTTTGGCAAAGCCCTCCAGCCAATCGGCTGTGAGGTCGAGTTCTTGACTGCCGAGTTCGACGACGGAGGCGTCGCGGTCGAGGACGTCGGCGGCAACGCCGGCAAGGGAGGCGCTGAGAGCGTTGATGCCCATTTTCTGCTGGCTCGAAGGCTGTCGGGGTTGTGGTGAGTCCGTTGCTTAGGAGCCGATGGCGGCAAATGCAAGGCGCGGCAGACGACGGCTTACCTCGCCTGCGCCGCCTCCCCCGAGGCCGTCTCACCCGAGGGCGTCTCACCCGAGGGTGCGTCCGTTTCCTTCGGCGCCGGTTGCTGCCGCTCGGTGTTCTGCGCCAGGCGAATGCGCCAGCGGCTTTCCGCCTTGGTCAGGACCAGCGTCACGAAACCGAGGCGCTCGTCGCGCCGGGCCCGGGTGTCGCCGTGCAGCACCCAGCGTGCCTGAACCAGCGCAAGGTCGTTGCCGAGCGCCCGAACCGCCGGATTTTCCATGCGCATACGCGTGCGGGCGTAATAGCTCCCATGGGCCTCGCTGTTCTTGGCTTGCAGCGCCTCGCGCCCCTGCCACCACTCGCCATAGGCGTTCACATAGTCCGCGTCCTCGGAAAAGAGGTTGGCGAAGGCCTTCATGTCATGGGCATTCCAGGCGGCGACATAGGCCGCCAGCACGGCTTCGGGAGTTTGCACGGGGCGCCTCGTTCCCTGCTCACACTGCGCGGGCAGTCTGGGCCATCCCGGCCGCTTCGTCCATATCCGGGCTATGCGGAGCTGGTTTCCGAGGCCGCGGGGGCGGCCGGCTTCGCCTTGCCCAAGGAGCCGATCCAGCGGCAGGTGACGTAGAACACCGGCGTGAAGATCAGGCCGAAGAAGGTGACGCCCAGCATGCCGAAGAAGACCGCGGTGCCCAGGGCCTGACGCATCTCGGCGCCGGCGCCGGTGGCGATCAGGAGCGGCACCACGCCCAGGATGAAGGCGAAGGAGGTCATCAG
>JANQIA010000211.1 GCA_028282405.1 Rhodovibrionaceae bacterium | reverse complement strand
ACCAACGTGTCGGCGCCGAGCGGCTCCACCATCTCGACTTGGAGATGCAGGCTGGCCTCGGGCTCCTGACAGAGCAGCAGGTCCTCGGGGCGCAGGCCCAGGGTTACGTTCTGGCCGCCGTTGAGGCCGTCGGGGCGGTGGTCGAGGGTCAGTTGGTCGCCGGTGGTCAGGCCGAGATGGCTGCCGTCCTCGGTCAGGGTCGCCTCCAGGAAGTTCATCGCCGGGGAGCCGATGAAGCCGGCGACGAAGCGGCTGGCCGGGTGGCTGTAGACGGCGAGCGGCGTGTCGATCTGCTCGGCCACGCCGGCGTTCATGACGATGAGGCGGTCGGCCAGGGTCATGGCTTCGACCTGGTCGTGGGTGACGTAGACCGAAGTGGTGCCGAGCGAGCATTGCAATTGCTTGATCTCCAGGCGCATCTGCACGCGCAGCTTGGCATCGAGGTTGGAGAGCGGCTCGTCGAAGAGAAAGACGCTGGGGTCGCGCACGATGGCGCGGCCCATGGCAACCCGCTGGCGCTGGCCGCCTGAGAGCTGGCGCGGCTTGCGCTCGAGGAAGTCGGCCAGCTCGAGAATAGCAGCGGCGCGGTCGACCCGCTGGCGGATCTCTTCCCGCGGCAGGCCGGCGATCTTCAGGCCGTAGGCCATGTTGTCGAAGACCGACATGTGGGGATAGAGCGCGTAGTTCTGGAACACCATGGCGATGTCCCGGTCCTTGGGCTCCAACTCGTTGACCACCCGCTGGCCGATGGCGATCTCGCCGCCGGTGATGCGCTCCAGCCCGGCGATCATGCGCAGCAGGGTGGACTTGCCGCAGCCCGAGGGACCGACCACGACGATGAATTCGCCCTCGGCGATCTCCACGTCCAAGTCGTGGATGACCGGCGTGTTGCCGTAGCTCTTGGCGACGCCGCGAATGGAGATGGAAGACATGGGTTCCTACTTTTCCGTTTCCACGAGGCCTTTGACGAAGAGGCGCTGCATGCCGAGCACCACGGCGAGGGGCGGCAGCACGGCCAGCACCGCCGTCGCCATCACCACGTGCCACTGCGGCTCGGCATCGGCCACGGTCACCATGCGCTGAATGCCCATGACGATGGTGGTGAAGCTCTGGTCGGTGGTGATCAAGAGCGGCCAGAGATACTGGTTCCAGCCGTAGATGAAGAGGATGACGAAGAGCGCCGCGATGTTGGTGCGGCTGAGCGGCAGCAGGATGTCCTGGAAGAAGCGCCAGGGCCCGGCGCCGTCAATGCGGGCGGCTTCGACCAGCTCGTCCGGGACAGTCAGGAAGAACTGACGGAACAGAAAGGTCGCCGTCGCCGAGGCGATCAGCGGCACGGAGAGTCCGGCGAAGCTGTTCAGCATGTTGAGGGAGGAGACGACCTCGAAGGTCGGGACGATGCGCACCTCCACCGGCAGCATCAGGGTGATGAAGATGATCCAGAAGCAGAAGGTGCGGAAGGGGAAGCGGAAGTAGACGATAGCGTAGGCCGAGATCAGCGAGATGGCGATCTTGCCGATGGCGATGCAGAGCGCCATGACCAGGCTGTTGAACAGCATCTTCCAGACGGGGATGGCGCCTGAGGCCGCCACGCCCTCGCCCAGCACGAGCTCATAGTTCTCGACCAGACGGTCGCCGGGAATGAGGGGCATCAGGCCGGTGATCAGCGCGCTCGGCTCGTGGGTCGAGGCGACGAAGGCGAGCCACAGCGGCAGCACCACGATGGCGACGCCGAGCAGCAGCACGAAGTGCGCGACGAAGGTGAAGAAGGGGCGGTTCTCGACCATCAGTAATGCACCCGGCGCTCGATGTAGCGGAACTGCACCACGGTCAGCCCGATGACGATGACCATGAGAACGACCGACTGGGCGGCCGAGGAGCCGTAGTTGAGGCCGATGAAGCCGTCGTTGAACACCTTGTAGATCAAGGTCGTGGTCGACTGGCCGGGCCCGCCCGAGGTGGTCGCGTGAATGGTGCCGAAGGTATCGAAGAAGGCGTAGACCACGTTGACCACCAGCAGGAAGAAGGTGGTCGGGGAGAGCAGCGGGAAGACGATGCTCCAGAAGCGCTTGACCGGCCCGGCGCCGTCGATGGCCGCGGCTTCGATCAGCGAGCGCGGAATGGCCTGCAGGCCGGCCAGGAAGAAAAGGAAGTTGTAGCTGACCTGTTTCCAGGCCGAGGCGATGACCACCAGGATCATGGCGTCGTCACCGTCGAGGAAGGGGTTCCAGTCGTAGCCCAAACCCTGCAGCAGATAGGCCAGGATGCCGACCGAGGGGTTGAAGAGGAACCACCAGAGCACGCCGGCGATGGCAGGGGCCACGGCATAGGGCCAGATCAGCAGGGTCTTGTAGGTCGTGGCGCCGCGGATGACATGGTCGGCCATCACGGCGAAGAGCAGGGCGCTCAGCATAGAGAGCAGGGTGACGCTGACGCTGAAGCCGAGCGTGCGCCAGAGGGTGTCGATGTAAAGCGGATCGGCAAAGAGCCGCTCGAAGTTCTCGAACCCGACGAAGCGCGTGTTGAGCCCGAAGGCGTCCTGCCTCAGGAGCGACTGATAGATCGCCTCGCCCGCCGGCCAGATGAAGAAGACGATGGTGATCGCCAGCTGGGGCAGGATGAAGAGATAGGGCAGCGTGAGATGCCGGAAGGTAACGCGCTTTTGCATGGAGGAAGATGTTCGTGTGGAGCGCGCAGCCGGCACCCAAGACGAATGTCCTGGGTGCCGGCCGGCAAAGACTGCGCCGGGGTCTCGATGCCCGCGGCGCCGAACGAGCGGCTAGCCGTTAGTTGGCAGCCTCGAACTCACGCAGCAGGTCGTTGCCGCGGGCAACGGCCCGGTCGAGCGCCTCCTTGGCTGTCTTTTCGCCAGCCCAGACGGTCTCGAGCTCTTCGTTGATGATGTCCCGGATCTGTACGAAGTTGCCGAGCCGCAGACCCTTGGAGTTGTCGGTCGGCGGGTTGAGCGTCATCTGCTTGATCGAGGTGTCCGTGCCGGGGTTCTCGTCATAGAAGCCCTGCTTCTTGCTGAGCTCATAGGACGCCGAGGTGATCGGCAGATAGCCCGTCGCCTGATGCCACCAGGCCTGCACCTCCGGGCTGGAGAGGTAGGAGAAGAACTTGGCCACACCCTTGTACTCGTCCTCCGGACGGCCCTGCAGGACCCAGAGGGTGGCACCGCCGATGATCGAGTTCTGCGGCGCGCCGTCGACCTGCGGCCAGTAGGGCAGCATGCCGACGCCGAACTCGAAGTCCTTTGCGTTGGCGCTGACGCCCGCATAGGCGGCCGAGGAGTTCATGTACATGGCGCATTCGCCGGAATAGAACAGCGGCGCCGAGTCCGAGCGACGGCCGCCGTACTTGAAGACGCCGTCTTTTTTCCAGTCGGCCAGCGACTGCACATGGGTCACGTGCAGCGGCGAGTTGAAGGACAGCTCGGTATCGAAGCCGCCGAAGCCGTTCGCCTTGCTGGCGAAGCTGGCGTCATGCAGCGCCGAGAAGTTCTCGAGCTGAACCCAGGACTGCCAGCCGGTGGTGAAGCCGCAGGTGGCCGCGCCGGAGTCGATGATGGTCTTCGCCGCCTCGGCCAGCTCGGGCCAGGTCTGCGGCGGCGCTTCCGGGTCCAGGCCCGCCTTCTTGAAGACGTCCTTGTTGTAATAGAGCACCGGCGTCGAGGAATTGAACGGCATGGAGAGCATGTTGCCGTCGGTGTCG
>JANQIA010000203.1 GCA_028282405.1 Rhodovibrionaceae bacterium | reverse complement strand
ACCCTTCACTACATAAGAAAGCGCGAATAAAAGGGCAAGGATGGCACTACTCCTTCTCGCCGCCTTCATCCTGGTTCCCCTGATCGAAATCGGCCTCTTCATCGAGGTCGGCGGGTGGATCGGCCTGTGGCCGACCCTGGGGCTGATCATCCTGACCGCGGTCATCGGCACGGCGCTCTTGCGGCAGCAGGGCTTGGCGACCCTGCGCCGGGCGCAAAGCCAGATGGACGCGGGGCAGGTTCCGGCCAAGGAGCTGTTTGACGGCGCCTGCCTGCTGTTCGGCGGCCTTTTGCTGCTGACTCCCGGCTTTTTCACCGATGCGGTGGGTTTTCTGTTGCTGATGCCGCCTATCCGCGACCTGCTGCGCCAGTACCTCGGCGGCCGCATGACCCGGGTTCAGATGCATCGCGCGGGTGGGGGCGCGGGCGGGGGCTTCGGCCCTCAGCCGGGCGGGCCCGGCGGTCCGGGTCGCCCAGGCCCGCAAAAACCGGGGGACCCGCCGCCCAACCCCGGCCGCGGCTGGTCGCGCCCCAAGCAGCCTGGACCGACCCTGGAAGGCGACTATGTCGATGTGACCGAGGAAACCGAAGGCCCCAAGCCCTCGGATAAGGGGCCCGATAAGGGCTCGGACAGGGATAGAGACGGCAACTGAACCCGAGCGATCATGCTTCTCGCCCGTCACGCGCAATCGCACTTCAACATCCATTTCGGCCGCCACCGGCGCGATCCGGGCATCGTCGATCCGCCGCTGACCAAGACCGGGCGCCGCCAGGCGGAAGAGCTGGCCGAGTCCCTCGCGGTGACTGGGGCGGGGGCCGGACAGTCCGTCTCCCGCATCATCGTTTCGCCCTATCACCGGACCTTGGAGACGGCGGAGATCGTCAACCGGCGGCTCAAGCTGCCGATCTCCGTCGAGCGGCTGGTCGGCGAGCGCGCCTTCTTCCACTGCGACATCGGCACCTCGCGCCGGGCGCTGGAGCGGCGCTGGCCCGACCACGACTTCGGCGCGCTGGAGGAGATTTGGTGGCTGCCGCTGGACGAGAGCGAGGCCAGCCTGATCGCGCGCAGCCAGGCCTTCCGCAAGAAAATGCGGGAGGAGGCCGACTGGGGCGGCGCGCTGGTGATCAGCCACTGGGGCTTCATCCGTGCCCTGACCGGCCACGAGGTCGGCAACTGCGAGGTGGTGTCCTGCAACCCGCTGGACAGCCACCCGGAGGTGCCGCCCATGGCGCCCCTGATTCCCGCCGTGCAGACCCCCTGAGCTGAGCCGTTGCCGCCTCGGCGATGCCGTGTTAGCAGGCGCCGACCAACAAGAGGAATTCCCATGTCCGATGCCGAGCAACAGGCGGCCGGCGCCGTCGCCGACCAGCCCATCGTGCTGCATACCCAGTACGTCAAAGACCTCTCCTTCGAGAATCCCAACGCGCCGCGCGTCTTCACCATGCTGCAGCAGCAGGCGCCGCAGATGGAGGTCGCCATCGACGTCTCGGCCAGCAAGCTGCAAGACCGCATCTACGAGGTGGCGCTGAAGATGAGCGCCAATCCCACGGTGGAGGGCCGGGCGGTCTTCGTCATCGAGCTGGACTACTGCGGCCTGGTCAGCATC
>JANQIA010000195.1 GCA_028282405.1 Rhodovibrionaceae bacterium | reverse complement strand
ACGAGGCCGATCGCGCCATCGAGGCCGCCTTGGAAGAGCAGGCCTTCGGCGAGGCCGGCGCCGAGCTGGTGATCGAGGACTTCATGGAGGGCGAGGAGGTCAGCTTCTTCGCCCTGGTCGACGGCACCTCGGCGGTGCCGCTCGCCTCGGCGCAGGACTACAAGCGGGTCTACGACGACGACCAGGGGCCCAACACCGGCGGCATGGGCGCCTACTCCCCCGCCCCGCTGATGACCGATGCGCTGTCGGCCCGGGTGATGGCGGAGATCATCGGGCCCACCGTCGAGGCCATGGAGGCCGAGGGGCGTCCCTTCAAAGGCGTGCTCTATGCCGGCCTGATGATCACGCCCGAGGGCGACCCCAAGCTGGTCGAATACAACGTCCGCTTCGGCGACCCGGAATGCCAGGTGCTGATGATGCGCCTGATGTCGGACCTGGTGACCGCCCTGGTCGCCACCTGCGACGGCGTGCTCGGCAGCTTCGACCTGCGCTGGTATCCCGAGGCCGCGCTCTGCATCGTCATGGCGACCAAGGGCTACCCCGGCAGCTACCAGAAAGGCAGCGTCATCGCCGGGCTCGAGGCGGCGGAAAGCGATGCCGACGTCACCGTCTTCCACGCCGGCACCAAGCGCGGCGAGAACGGCGCCTGTCTGGCCAACGGCGGGCGGGTGCTCGGCGTCACGGCGCTCGGCGAGGACATCGGCGCCGCACGGGAACGCGCATACGCGGCCGTCGAGCGGATCGATTGGCCCGAAGGTTTCTGCCGCCGCGATATCGGCGCGCGGGCGGTGGAGAGGAAGCAGTAAGCTGCGCGAGGTACTCATCCGCTCGCACATGCTTCTACATGGACCCCGGATGTCGCCTCTCGCGAGGCCCCTCCGGGGTGACAGTCTGTGGTGTGGCGATGCCGACGGTTTCCCTCAGACTGTCATCCCGGCCAAGGGTGAAGCCCGCGAGCCGGGAACCATGTCGAAACCCGCACGGGCCGAGGCCCATTTCCCATGTGCTGCGAGCAGCATGATACAATCCGAAAGCCCATCCAGGCTGATGAATGGACCCCGGCTCGGAGGCCGGGGTGACAGTTTGTGGTGCGGCGATCCCGGCGGTTTCTCTCAAACTGTCATCCCGGCCAAGGGCGAAGCCCGCGTCTCCGGGCTCGCGCAGCGAGTTGCCGAAGGCATGTTTAAGCCTGCGCCCAGCTTCGAGATGGACCCCGGATGTCGCCTCTTATGAGGCTCCTCCGGGGTGACGAGAACAGGTGCGGCCCCGCCTCTGACCTCACCCACGTTGTCATACTTGGGCGAGCCACGTTAGTGGCGAGACCCGAGTATCCAGCGGTAGGCACGGATCGAGCCTGTGGCTGGACCCCGGCTCGCGGGCTGACGCCCTTGGCCGGGGTGACGAAAGGAGGGGCGGCACGATCGAGCTTCAGTTCGGGCCCGCGAAGCACTCTAGCGCCGTTCCTGAAAGAAGGTCTTTAGCAAGGCGGCGCAGTCCCCTTCCAGGACGCCGCCGACCACTTCGGGCCGGTGGTTGCAGGTCGGACGCTCGAAGATACGGGCGCCGTGCTCGACACCGCCACCCTTGGGATCGTAGGCGCCGAAGACCAGCCGCCTGAAACGGGCGAAAGCGATGGCCTGGGCGCACATGGCGCAGGGCTCCAGGGTGACGTAGAGGTCCGCCTCCGTCAGGCGCTTGGCGCCGGCGGAGAGGGCCGCCGCCCGGATCGCCAACATCTCCGCATGGGCGGTGGGGTCGCCGTCCCGCTCCACCCGGTTCTGCCCCAGCGCCAAGACCTCTCCGGTCGTGGACACCACCACGGCGCCCACCGGCACGTCGCCGGCCCGGCCGGCAGCCTCCGCCTCGGCCAGCGCGAGGCGCATGACATCGGCGGGCTTCAGCGCTCTCATGGGCAGGTCGGGCGACATCTGTGAGCCTTTCTCGGCGGGAGAGTTGCGACTTCTCCAAAAGCCAGTATAGCTTCCGCCAATCCATCGCAGATTGACAAGGACCTCTCCGCCATGACCGCGGACGGCGAGCCCCCGTGGCGGGTGGCCAAATGGATTGCGCGCAGCGGCCTCTGCTCCCGCCGGGAGGCGGAGGCTTGGGTGTTGGCCGGCCGGGTCAGCCTGGACGGCGTGCGCCTGGAGACGCCGGCGGCCACGGCCGAGCGGGCCAGCCAGATCATGGTCGACGGCCGGCCGCTGCCGGAGCCGGAAGGCCCGAAGCTCTGGCGTTTCCACAAGCCGCGCGGCCTCTTGACCACCACCAAGGATCCGGAAGGCCGCCCGACGGTCTTTCAGCGCATCCGCGATCAGCTCGGCGAGATGCCGCACATGATGCCGGTCGGCCGTCTGGACATGAACTCGGAAGGGCTGCTGCTGCTGACCAACGACGGCGCTCTCAAGCGGCGCCTGGAACTGCCCCAGAGCGGCTGGCTCAGGCGCTACCGAGTGCGAGTCTTCGGCCGCGTCTCGGAGGAGCGCCTGGCTGAGCTCGCCAAGGGCATCACGGTGGAGGGCGTTGCCTACGGCCCGATCGAAGCGCGGCTTGACGAGCAGCGCGGCGCCAACGCCTGGCTGACCATGGGCCTGCGCGAAGGCAAGAACCGCGAGATCCGCAAGGTCTGCGAGCATCTGGGCTGGCAGGTGAATCGCCTGATCCGGGTGGCCTACGGCCCCTTTACCCTGGGCAAGCTGCCGCGCGGGCAGATTACCCCGGTGCCACGGGGCCAGCTCGCCGAGGTGCTGGGCGACAAGCCCAAGACCACCGAGAAGGTCGGCACCGCCAAGGCCAAGCCGCGCCCGACCAAGCCTGGCGGACGCAAGCCCTTCTCCGGAAAGCCTCGCCCACGGAAAGCAGGCCCTGCACGGCAAGGAACGGCAAGATCCACCGGAAAGAAAACCGATGCGGATCGTCGGCGGTAGCCTGCGCGGCCGGCCTTTGGCCGCGCCGGAGGGCGACGCGGTGCGGCCGACCGCCGACCGCACGCGCGAAGCGCTGTTCAACATCCTGAGCCACGGCAAGCTGGTCGAGCGCCTGGGCGGTGCCTCGCCCCTGCCCGGCGCCGCCGTGCTCGACGCCTTCGCCGGCACCGGCGCACTGGGCCTGGAAGCCCTCTCCCGCGGCGCGCGCCAGGTCTATTTCATCGAGCGCTTCGCCCCGGCCCTGACGGTGCTGCGCCAGAACATCAAGAAGCTCGGCGTCGGAGAGCAGTGCCAGGTCTTGGACCGGGACGCCCTGGTGCCACCGGCGGCGCCCGAGCCCTGTCAGCTCGTCTTCATGGACCCGCCCTATAACGAGAACTTGGCCGTCCCCGCGCTCACGGCGCTGCAGTCGGCCGGCTGGTTGGCCGAAGGCGCGCTGGTCTCCCTCGAGGTGATGAAGAGCGAGGCCGTGACCCTGCCAGAGGGCTTCTCGGTCCTCGACGATCGCACCTACGGCAAAGCGCGGTTGATTATTTTGGGCGCCTAGCCGCTCACCGTCGGCCGAAAAGTCGCTCGATATCGGAGAGTGCGAGAGACACATAAGTCGGGCGGCCGTGGTTGCACTGGCCGCTGTGGGGCGTGGCCTCCATCTCGCGCAACAGCGCGTTCATCTCGGCCTGATTGAGCCGCCGCCCGGAGCGCACTGAGCCATGGCAGGCGATGGTGCCGCAGATCTCCTCCAGCCGTTCCTTGAGCGCCAGGGCCTGGTCGTACTCGACCAGCTCGTCGGCCAGATCGCGCAGGAGACCCTGCACGTTGGTCTGGCCGAGAAGGGTTGGGGTTTCCCGCACCACCACGGCTGCGCCGCCGAAGGGCTCGATCACCAGACCGAGCTCGGCCAGCTCCTCGCGGCGGGCCAGCACACGCACGGCCGCGTCCTCCTCCAGCTCCACCACCTCGGGGATGAGCAGCGCCTGGCGCTCGACCCCCTGTGCTGCGATCTGGCGCTTCATGCGCTCGTAGACCAGACGCTCGTGGGCGGCGTGCTGATCGACGACGACCAGGCCTTCGGCGGTCTGGGCCACGATGTAGGTCTCATGGAGCTGGGCGCAGGCGGCGCCCAGGGGATAGGACTCGAGCGGCGGGGCGTCCGTATCCTGCTGCTCGTGCGGCTCCGCATGGTCGCGTTTCGCCGGGGCCGTAGCCAAGCCGGGCAGGGGCGCGTGGTAGGCCACGGCGGCGTCTGCCATGCCGCGGCCGAGGCGTGCGTGACCAGTTTGATAACTCGGGAAAGGCGTCACGCTGCCGCCACCGGCCGCGTCGCCGCCGTGACGAAAAGCCCCGAGCGCTGCTTGGGAGACGCTGGGGGCGGCACGGTGACCGGCTTCGGCCAGGGCGTGGCGCAAGGCCGAAACGATCAGCCCGCGCACGAGGCCCGGCTCGCGGAAGCGCACTTCGGCCTTGGCTGGATGCACGTTGACGTCGACCGCCTCGGCCGGCGCTTCGAGAAAGAGCGCCACCACCGGATGGCGGTCGCGGGCCAGGAAGTCCTGATAGGCGCCGCGCAGGGCGCCGAGCAGCAGGCGGTCCTTCACCGGACGGCCGTTGACGAAGAGGTACTGCTGCTGGGCGTTGGCCCGATTGAAGGTCGGCAGGCCGGCATAGCCGGTGAGACGGAAACCCTCCCGCTCGGCCTCGATGGCCAGGGCGGACTCTGGGAAGTCGCGGCCCATGATGGCGCCAAGGCGGGCCAGGCGGGCATCGAAGAGGTCGCCGCTCTCGGCCCCGAGCCTGATCAGGCTGCGGCTCTCGTCGGCGAGCTGGAAGGAGATCGCCGGATAGGCCATGGCGAGACGCTGCAGGCTGTCACGGATCTGCATGACCTCGGCCCGCGCGCTCTTGAGAAACTTGAGCCGCGCCGGCGTGGCGTAGAAGAGGTCACGGACCTCGATCTTGCTGCCCTTGGGCTGGGCGGCCGGCTTAGGGGTGCCGACGGCGCCGCCCTCGACCGTGAGCGACCAGGCCTCCTCGGCCCCCCATGCGCGACTGGTCAGGGTGAGCCGCGCCACGGCACCGATGGACGGCAGCGCCTCGCCGCGAAAGCCGAGGCTGCCGATATGCACCAGGTCATCGTCGGGCAGCTTGGAGGTGGCATGGCGCTGCACCGCCAGCCTGAGTTCCGCTTCGCCCATGCCGACCCCGTCGTCCTCCACGGCGATCAGGGCCTTGCCGCCGTCCCGCAGGGTCACGGCGATCTGCCCTGCGCCGGCGTCGATGGCGTTCTCCACCAGTTCCTTGACCACCGCGGCCGGGCGCTCGCTGACCTCGCCGGCGGCGATCTGGTTGACCAGTGATTCGGGAAGCAGGCGAATACCCATGGCCGTCAGCCTCCACCCATGCGCGCGAGATAGTCGCGGGCCAGTTGCTTGCCCTGCTCGACCGCCGGCTGGTCGAAGGGATCGACCCCCAGCAAATGGGCGGTCAGGATGGTCTCCAGCATGAACTGCATGAAGAGACCGCCCAGCACCTCCTCGTCGAGACGGCTGAAGGTGATCGTGCGGAGAGGGCAGCCGTTGAGCGCCAAGCTGTCCGCGGTGGCCTTGGCCTCGGCCAGCAGCAGCTCGCCCATGCGGCGGCCCGGGAGCTGGCCAATGGCGAGCTCCTCTGCCAGGGGCGCCTCGATGGGCGCGCCCTCGCCCGCCGTGTCGAGCCAAAGGAGGGTGAAGAGCTTGTCCTTGGGACCGGCGAGGAAGAGCTGCACCTGGCTATGCTGGTCCACCGGGCCGAGGGCCGCGATGGGCGTCAGGCCCTTACCGTCCTTGCCCAGGCTCTCCGCCCAGAGCTGGCGGTACCAGGCGCCGAAGACCCGCAGGCGGTCGCCGTAGGGCATCAGGACACTCTGGGAGATGCCTTGCTCTTCCAGGAGACCGAAGGCCAGCGCGGCGCCTTCGGCGGGACCGGCCGAGGCATTGGCGAGCTGGTCTTCCAGCACTGCCGAAGCGCCGCGGCGCAGCTTCTCCGGGTCGAGTCCGAGCAGGCAGACCGGCAGCATGCCGACGTTGGTCAGCACGGCGAAGCGGCCGCCAACCCCGGTGTTGTGCGGCAGGCAAGGCAGGCGGTAACGCTCGGCCAGCCGCTTGAGTGCACTGTCCTTGGGTTCCGTGATCACCGCCATCTGCGCCGACAGGCGAGACTCGTCGAGGTGCTCCTGGAGGAAAGCCAGGGCGCGCAGGCTCTGGCACAGGGTCTCGATGGTGCCGCCGGACTTGGAGATCATCACCACGCCGAGGCGCGAGGGGTCGCTGGCCGCCAGCAATAGCTCGAAGCCGTGGGCATCCAGATTGTCGACGAAGATGAGACGCGGGCCCTCGCTCGGCTCGACCAGGCCGCCGGCGGTGGTCAGCGCCTGGATGGCCTGGCCGCCCAGGGAGGAGCCGCCGGTGCCGAGCACAAGGATGTCGTCGCAGCTCTCGCTCAGGGCCGAGGCGACGTCCCGCACGGCCTGCAGGTCGTCGCGCTGCTCCGGCACGGCGAGCAACGGCAGGCTCCCGTCGGCCTTCTCCCGGGCCAGGGCCTCAAGGCGCGGTTGCACGGCGCCAAGGGCCGCGTCGTAGCGGGCCTGCGAGAGGCCCGCACCCTCGATCGCCTCGGCAAAGCAGCGGCGGCTATCGATCATGAAGAGTCGCGCGGTATCACCCATCCCGCAAACTTAGCGGGATGGGCGAGTCGGGGGAAGCGACGAAGGCTGCGTAGCTGTGGACTTAACTGCCCGAAGGGGCATCCAGCGTGGCGGTCAGGCCCTCGGGCTGTCCGACCACGACGATGCTGAGCTGGCCGTCGTCGAACAGCCGCTTGGCCACCCGCTTGGCCTCTTCCAGGGTGATCGCTTCGATGTAGTCGTTGCGCCGGTCGATGTAGTCGATGCCGAGGTCTTCCATCTGCATGCCGAGCAACATGCCCGCGATGCCGCGCAAGCTGTCGAGCCTGAGAGGGAAGGAGCCTGTGAGGAAGGTCTTGGCATCGGCCAGCTCTTCGGCGGTCGGCCCCTCTTCGGCGAAGCGGCGCCACTCGTCGCGCATGATGTCGATGGACTCCGCGACGCCGTCGTTGCGGGTGCCGACGCTGGCGACGATCAGGCCGCCTTCGTCACGCGGGCTGAGCGCGGAATAGACCGAGTAAGCCAGCCCCCGCTCCTCCCGCACTTCCTGCATGAGGCGCGAGGCGAAACTGCCGCCGCCAAGCACGTAGTTCAGGGCAAAGGCGGTATAGTAGTCCGGGTCGTCGCGCGTGATTCCGGGCTGCGCCATCACGGCGATCGACTGCGGCACCGGCCGCTCGATGATCGCCAGGCCACCCTCGCTGCGCGGGCTCGTTTCGGGGATGACGGTCGCGCTGCCGGTCGCCGGCAGATCGCCGAAGGTCTCATCGAGCAGCGGCCCCAGCTCCTCGGCGGTGATGTCGCCGGCGACCCCGATGAACATGCGGTCGCGCGCGATGCTGTCCTTGACGAAAGCGCGCATGTCGTCCGCCGTGACGGCGGCAAGCGTGCTCTCGGTGCCGCGCGCCGAGCGCCCATAGGGATGCTCGCCCTGCACGAGCCGTCCGAGCGCGGTCCAGGCGATGGAACTCGGGTCCTGCGCCCGGCGACGGGCCGAGGCCTGCATCTGGCCGCGAATGCGCTCGACTGCTTCCTCGTCGAAACGCGCGTCGGTGAGCGCCAAACGCAGCAGTTCGAACGCCCGGTCCCGCTCACGGGTCAGGAATCTGAGCGAGGCCCCGAAGCGGTCGTAGCCGGCGCTGAAGCGCAGCGAGATCGAGCGGTCGTTGAGCTCTTCCTGAAAGGTTACGGAGTCTAGCTCGCCGGCGCCCTCGTCGAGCAGCGCGGCGGTCATGGAGGCGGTGCCTTCCCTGCCGTCAGGGTCGAGAACGGCGCCGCCGCGAAAGCCGATCTCCACGGAAATCAGCGGATTGCTGTTGTCCTCGACCAGCCAGGCCTCGATGCCGCCGGGCGAAACGACCCGCTTGACCTCGGCCGCCGTGGCCGGGAGAGCCAGGACGACGGCGAGGAGAACGGTCGGAATGGCAAGGCGGAACGACCGCCGCCCAGCCACGAGCAGTGCGAACAGGGTCTGCATCTCTGATCGTCTCCTAGCTGCGTTCGTCATCGGCGCGGAGCAGCACCGCGGTCACAGAGCCCGTGCTGTCCGAGAAGACCGCGCGAGCGGCTGCGTTGACGTCTTCAAGGCTCACCGCCTCGATGCGATTGGGCCAATCCTCGACGTCTTCGATGGTCAAACCCGAGGTCAAAGCTTGCCCGAAGACCCGCGCGGCCGTGGAGGCGTCGTCGCGCGCGAAGACGGCCGAGTCCGTCAGGCGCCGCTTGGCCTTCTCCAGCTCTTCGGCGGGAATGCCCTCAGCGACCACGCGGTCGATCAGGGCTCGGGTCGCCTCTTCCAGGGTCTCGATATCGACCCCGGCAACCGGCGAGGCATAGACGCCGAAGGTGCCCAAATCCAAGCTGTCGCCGGAGTAGTAAGCACCGGCCGCCACGGCCAGCTTCTGATCGCGCACCAGCTCGTCGTAGAACAGGCCGGTGTTCCCGGTCAGGATCTCGGAGAGCACTTCGAGCGCATAGGCCTGGCCCTCGGGGTCCAGGTTGTAGCTCGGGGCGTGGTAGCTGATGGAGAACGAGGGCTGCCCGACCTGATCGCTGGAGAGGCTGACCCGCTGCGGTGCCCAATGCGGCGGCTCGACGACGCGGTTGCGCTCCGGCACATCCCGCGCCGGGATCTTGCCATAGGTCTTCTCGGCCAGCTCCATGACCTCGTCAAAGGAGACATCGCCGGCGACGATAAGCACCGCGTTGTTGGGGGCGTACCAGGTCTCGTAGAAGTCCAGCGCATCCTGGGTGCTGAGCTGCTCCATCTCCGAGCGCCAGCCGATGATCGGGCGGCCGTAAGGATGGTGCACGAAAAGCGAGGCGCGCGACATTTCCCCGAGCTGGCCGCCGGGCTGGTTGTCGATGCGGGTGCTGCGCTCTTCGAGAATGACGTCGCGCTCCGGCAGGGTGACCTCGTCGGTCAGCACCAGGTTGGCCATGCGGTCGGCCTCATGCTCCATCATGAGCGCGAGACGGTCGCTGGCGACGATCTGGAAATAGCCGGTGTAGTCGAAGGAGGTGAAGGCGTTCTCGCGCCCGCCATTGCGCGCGATGATCTCGGAGAACTCCCCCTCGCCCAGGTTTTCCGTGCCCTTGAACATGAGGTGCTCGAGATAGTGAGCGATGCCGGACTTGCCGAGCGGCTCGTCGGCGCTGCCGACCTTGTACCAGAGCATGTGGGTCACGACAGGCGCGCGGCGGTTGGTGACGACCACCACCTGAAGGCCGTTGTCGAGCACGCCGCTCTCGGGATTGAAGACCTGGGCCTGCGCCGCGTTGGGCGGGCCGAAACTCAGGAGCAATCCGACAACGGCGAGAAGGGGGAGCCCGAAGGCGCGGGATAAGGGCATGGCGAGGCCTCTTGTTGGTCAACACGGCTCACTGGGTCCAGAGCGCAAAAGACCGCTCGGAAACCCTTTTCCGTGCATGACAATAGCGATCGGTTGCTAACGGACGCCTACAAAGTGGCGCGCTTGCGGCGCGGATCAAGCGATCCGGAGGCAGGATCGGCCTGGCGCCCCGAGTGAGCCTGGCAGATCGACCCTAGAAAATGCCTTCGAAAATGCCGGTCTCTTTGCGCTCGATGGTCGGCACGTCGTCGCCGGTCAGCTCGTCGCCCAGGGCTGTACGCTCCTGAATGCGGCGGGACTCGGCGGCGGCGTCGATCACCACGCCGTCGGGCTCGTCTTCCTTCCAGAACAACAGGCTGTCGACCAGGCCTTCCTGATCGCGGTTGATCTCGTTGGTTTCCCGATCGAGGACGCGGCGGATGTCGGGCTCGGCCTCCCCTGCCCCGGCCGAAACCAGGAAGGAGCGCTCGGCGTAGGAGCGGCCATCGTTGGGCATCACCTCGTCGACGGAGCTGCCTCCGGTCGAGGCGCGGAAAATGGCTTGTCTGGCCTGATCCTGCGCCGTGCCTTCCTGCGGCCGCGCCACGCCGGGGCGGGGTGGGCGCAAAGCGAAGTTGGGCGGCACGGACAAGGGCGCGCGCGAGTAGACGCGGAACTCGTCCGGCGAAGATTTCTCCAGGCCCAGCTCTTCGCGCACCTGCGAACAACCGGCGACCACGATGGCCAAGGCGATGATGGCGATGACTCTCGACATATCCCCCTGCTTTCTCCGTTGATATTCAGCCCTGTTGCTTATCCGCTTTTTGCGCGCCGAACAAGCCATCGAACAGCAGAACCGCAACGCCAACCACGATGGCGCTGTCGGCCAGGTTGAAGGCCGGCCAGTGATAGCCGGCCCAGTGAAAGTCCAGGAAGTCGACCACGCCGGGGTGGATGAAGCGGTCGATGATATTGCCGATGGCGCCGCCGATCACCAGTCCGCCGGCGAAGTGCACGAGGGCCCGGCTTTGGGTACGCAGCCAGAAGATGAGCCCGATCACGATCGCGATCGCCAGGGCGCCGAACAGATAGCTGCTGGTGCGTGTGCCGGTGGCACCCAGGCTGAAGGCGATTCCGGTGTTGTAGGCCAACACGAGATTGAAGAAGGGCGTCACCTCGATAATGCGCGGCGGGCTCATGACGACCAGCAAGATCAACCACTTGGTCGCCTGATCCAGGGCCGCGACCAGGGCCGCCAAGGCAAGGGTCGAAAGGCGCATCGTCGGGGCCAGCCTATCTTTGCCGCGCTTCCTGCCTATTCCGCCGCCTGAAAGGCCATCACCGCATCGCTGCAGCGGCCGCAGCAGCCGGGCGCCTCGGGATGCTGTCCTACGTCCGGCAGGAACATCCAGCAGCGCTGGCACTTCTCGCCCTCGGCCAGCTTCGGCACGACGGCGACGCCCTCCACGTCCTCGATACGGAAGGCCTCCGTCGGGCCGTCTCCGGACAGCAGCGCGATGCCGGAGGTGATGCAGAGCTCGGCCATGTCGACCGACTGCACCGCGGCCAAAAGCGCCTCGTCGGCGATGTGAACGGCGGGTGCGGCCTGCAGGGAAGCACCGATGCGCTTTTCCGCCCGCTCCTTCTCCAGCGCGCCGGTGACGACCCGGCGCACGCGGCGAATGCGGGCCCATTTCTCGGCCAGGGCCTCGTCCTGCCAAGCGGCCGGAACGTCGGGGAAGACGCGCAGGTGCACCGACTGCGGCGCCTTGCCCCGCGCCTGCCAGGCTTCCTCGGTGGTGAAGCAGAGGATGGGCGCCAGCCAGGCCGTCAGGTGATCGAACAGCAGGTCGAGTACCGTGCGGCAGGCCCGCCGGCGCAGGCTGTCCGGCCGGTCGCAGTAGAGGCTGTCCTTGCGGACGTCGAAGTAGAAGGCGGAGAGGTCGACCGCGCAGAAGTTATGGATCTGCTGATAGATGCTGTGGAAGTCGAAGTCGTGGCAGCCCTGCCGCACGACCTTGTCGAGCTGCCAAAGACGATGCAGCACCCAACGCTCCAGCTCCGGCATGTCCTCCGGCGCCACCCGCTCGCTCTCCTGGAAACCCGAAAGGTTGCCGAGCAGATAGCGCAGGGTGTTCCGGAAGCGCCGGTAGGCGTCGCGCTGATAGCCGATGATGTGAGGGCCGATGCGCACGTCCTCGGCATAGTCCGAGGCGACGACCCAGAGCCGCAGGATGTCGGCCCCGTCCTGCTTGACGATGTCCGCCGGGTCGACGCCGTTGCCCAAGGACTTGGACATCTTGCGGCCTTCCTCGTCGAGGGCGAAGCCATGGGTCAGCACCGCCTCGTAGGGCGGCCGTCCTCGGGTGCCGCAGGACTCCAAGAGAGAGCTGTGGAACCAGCCGCGATGCTGGTCCGAGCCTTCGAGATAGAGCGAGGCCGGCCAGGCGAGCTCGGGCCGCTGCTCGAGCACGAAGGCGTGGGTCGAGCCGCTGTCGAACCAGACCTCGACCACATCCTGGATCTGCTCGTAGTCGTCGGCGTCGTAGTCGTTGCCGAGCCAGCGCTGCGGCGGCGAGTTGAACCAGGCGTCGCCGCCCTCCTCCTCGAAACCCGCCGCGACCCGCTCGATCACCGCCGGATCGCGCAGGGGCTCACCGGTTTCCTTATGCACGAAGAGCGGCAGGGGCACGCCCCAGAGGCGCTGACGGGAGATGCACCAGTCCGGCCGTTGCTCGATCATGCTGCGCAGCCGGGCCTGACCGTCGGCCGGCACGAAACGCGTCGCCTCGATACCGGCCAGGGCCTTCTCGCGCAGCCCGTTGGTCTCCATGGAGATGAACCACTGCGGCGTGTTGCGGAAGATCAGCGGCGCCTTGGAGCGCCAGGAATGGGGATAGCTGTGGCGCAAGCTGCCCTTGGCGAGCAGGCCGCCGGCCCCGGCGATCGCCTTGATCACCGCCCCGTTGGCGTCACCCGGCTTGCCGTCCTGGTTATAGACGCAGGTGCCGACAAAGAGCGGCACATGCGGCAGGAAAACGCCGCTGCCATCGATGGTTTGCGGGATCTCCAGGTCGTGCGCGCGGCCGAGATTGAAGTCGTCGGCACCGTGGCCGGGCGCGATGTGTACGAAGCCGGTGCCCTGGTCCATGGTGACGAAGTCGCCTGGGAAGAGCCGCACATCGTAATCGTACCCCTGCCCGCGCAGAGGATGGGCCGTCACCGTGCCGGCAAGCTCGGCCCCCATGAAGCGCGCGTCGACCGTGTGGCCAGCGATCTTGGCATCCGCCAAGACCTGATCGAGCAGCGCCGCGCCAACGACCAGGCGCTCGCCAACCTCAGCTTTGCTGCCTTCCGCCAGCTCCGTCACGGTGATCAGGAGATAGTCTTCGTCTTCGCCGTAGGCGATCGCCCGGTTGCCCGGCATGGTCCAAGGTGTGGTCGTCCAGATGACGACGGATGCGTCCTTCAGGCCCTCCACCGGGCTCTCGAGCACCTTGAAGCGCACCCAGATGGTGGTCGACTTGTGCTCGTGATACTCGACCTCGGCATCGGCCAGCGCCGTCTTCTCGACCACCGACCAGAGCACCGGCCGGGCGCCGGCATAGAGCGAGCCGTTGAGCAGGAACTTGCCGATCTCCCGCACGATCTGCGCTTCGGCCGAAAACGCCATGGTGGTATAGGGCCGCTCCCAATCGCCGACGACGCCCAGGCGCTTGAACTCGGTCGTCTGCACGCCGACCCACTTCTCGGCGAACTCGCGGCACTCCCGCCGAAAGGCGATGCGGTCGACCTCGTCCTTGTCGAGACCCTTGGCGCGGTAGCTCTCCTCGATCTTCCATTCGATGGGGAGGCCGTGGCAGTCCCAGCCCGGCACGTAGTGGGCGTTCTTGCCCAGCATCTGCTGGGAGCGGTTGATGACGTCCTTGAGCACCTTGTTGAGCGCATGGCCCATGTGCAGGTGGCCGTTCGCATAGGGCGGGCCGTCGTGCAGGATGAACTTCTCCTGCTCCGCCGACTGCGTCCGCAGGCGGCCGAAGAGGTCGAGGGCGTCCCAATTGGCGAGAATCTCCGGCTCTTTCTTCGCCAGGCCTCCGCGCATGGGGAAATCGGTCTTCGGCAGGAAGATCGTGGATTTGTAGTCGACGGTCATGATCTGTTCTCTAAAGCGCTTTGCGGCCGGCGCCGAGGCCAGCGCGGCGCCTGTCCATATCACCAATTTCGGGGGTTAGGCACGCGGCAATAAGCCCTGCGTGCCATGCGGAACGACAATCCCGGCTTTCCGCTCAGAAAGCCGGGCTGGTAATTCGCAAGCGCGCGGAGAGACAGTCGTTCAATCGCATGTCTGTTGTGCTCCGCGACGGCGTGCCGCCGCGAGCCTTCGCAAGGTCCTATTCGGCGGCCTGAAGCTGCTCCTGGCGGCTCATCACCATGAGCTGGGCCTGGCCATTGACGACGACCTGGTCGCCGACGCGGCAGATCGTCTCCAGGACGACCCGCTTCTTCTCAGCCTTGATCTCTTTGACGGTGACCGTCGCCGTCACGGTGTCGCCGATCTTGACCGGCGCGGTGAAGCGCATGTTCTGCTCGAGGTAGACACAGCCCGGACCCGGCAGCTTGGTGCCGAGGACGGCGGAGATCAGGCCGGCGGAGAGCATGCCATGGGCGATACGGCCCTTGAAGATCGTCGCGTTGGCGTACTCTTCGTTGAGGTGCACCGGATTGGTGTCGCCGGTCACGCCGGCGAACATGATAATGTCGGCATCGGTCACCGTGCGTGCCATCGAAGCTTGCATGCCCGGTTGAAGATCTTCGATGTAATAGCCGTGCAATTCGCTCATGACCCCAATCCTTCGCTAGAATGCGTCGCAAAAACGATACAATGGCTGAGTTAAGCCGGCCCTAATCCCATGCTTTTGCAGCGCAGAATTGTTTGTGCTGCATTGCAGTATATTGGAGCGATGAGCATCGACACAAGTCGGAAAGCGGCGCCAGGGCGCAGGATTGGCTGCAAACCCAGCGAAATCCGCGTGGGCCGTCGCGAGATCTTCACGGCAGTGGCGGCGGCGGCGCTGCTTTCGGCCTGCCAGACCACCCGCGGCAAGGCGATCGCCCGCTTAGCGCTGCCGCTGGCGCCGCCGGAGCCGGGGCTTTCCGGCATCTACTTCTACCGCAAGGAAGGCCAGCTCTTCCGCGCCGTCGAGCCGGAGGTGATCGTGAACGGCGCGTCCGTCGGCATCAGTCGGCCTGGAGAAGTCTTCTTCCGGGAGGCGCGGCCGGGCCGCTACCAGGTTTTTTCGACCGCCGAGCCGAACGAGATCATCTACCTCGACGCGGGCGCCGAGCGCCTGTCCTTCGTCGAGATGGAGGTCGTCTTTACCGGCCTCGGCTGGCAGCTACTGCCTGTCGAGCGCAGCGAACGCGAGGCGGTCGCAGCCCTCGAGGGCTTAAGCCTAGTTGTTCCGGGGACATAGGCCGCTGCGAACATCGACTTAAACAGAAGTTCTTTGGTGAACCGCGCAAAACGATCTGCTAACGTGCCCTAATCGTCATGTGGCCTCGGAGCGAGTTGGGCATCGTTACACCCCGGATCATTGGCAGTAAGCGGCACACAAGCGGCGCTTGCGGGCGTGCTTTTGCCGACAGTCCGGAGTTGGACTTTCCTCAACACCTGAGAGAAGATGGCGGTGCGGCGGTACGGGCAAGGGGCTGTTGCAAGAGTGATGTCTGACTACATGCATGATGACCACGACGCGCAGAGCGTCACGG
>JANQIA010000122.1 GCA_028282405.1 Rhodovibrionaceae bacterium | reverse complement strand
GTGTGATGCACCGGCGCCATGGAGCCCGTCATGACCGACTTGTAGCAGTTGTCGCGGAAGGTCATGATCCCCTGCTTCTTGTGCTTCTTCCAGGCGTAGAAAGCCTCGCAGGCCCCGTCCACGTCGAAGCTCGGATAGTCGGTCTCGTCGATCAGCTCCTGGACGTAATCGCCCTGGTACTTGATGGCATCGTAGTCCGTCTCGCCGGCATCCTCGCGCGCCACCCGCTCGTCCACGTCGGCGGCCATCGCCTCCTTCGAGGGCAGAGCGATCTTGCCCATGATGCAGTCGCGCACCCACCAGGCCTGGGCATCGAACATGTTGAAGGTGAACCACTGGTCCTGCATGCCGAGGTAGAACATCTTCGGATTATGGTTCCAGACGACGCCCTTGTAGAGGTCGGCGGTGGCCAGGCGGTTCGCCGTCTTGAGGCGCAAGTCGTCCGGCAGGAAGGCGAAGTGGTGCTTATAGCCGGTGCAGAGGATGATGGCGTGCACCGTGGTACGTGAGCCGTCGATGAAGTAGGCGGTCTTGCCGTTGACCCGCTCCAGCGCCGGCACCTCCTTCCAGTTCTCCGGCCAGTCGAAGCCCATGGGCGCGGTGCGGTGCGCCACGGTCACCGACTTGCAGCCGTACTTCCAGCACTGGGAGCCGATGTCCTCGGCCGAATAGCTGGTGCCGAGAATGAGGATGTCCTGGTTGCTGAACTCCCGCGCGTCGCGGAAGTCGTGGGCGTGCAGGATGCGGCCGTTGAAGTTCTCGAAGCCCGGGTAGTAGGGCACGTTGGGGGTGGAAAAGTGCCCGGAGGCGACCACCACGTGATCGTAGTCCTCGGAGGTTTCGAGGTCCGCCTCGGTGTCGCGCGAGACGACGGTGAAGAGGCCCGTGCCCTCGTCATAGCGGACGTCGCGCACCCGGTTGTTGAAGCGGATCTTGTCGCGCACCTCGGCCTTCTTCACCCGGCCTTGGATGTAGTCGAAAAGGACTTCGCGCGGCGGATAGGAGGCGATCTGTTTTCCGAAGTGCTCCTCGAAGGTGTAGTCCGCGAACTCGAGACCCTCCTTGGGGCCGTTGGACCAGAGGTAGCGGTACATCGAGGTGTGGTTCGGGAAGCCGGCCTCGTCGACGCCGGTGCGCCAAGAGTAGTTCCACAGCCCGCCCCAGTCGGACTGCGCCTCGTAGCAGACCACCTCGGGCACCTCTTCGCCCTTGTTGGCGGCCGACTGGAAGGCTCTCAATTGCGCCAGGCCGGAGGGCCCGGCTCCGATCACCGCGACACGCTTTGTCATTCCACTCTCCCCTGTTCCCATTCTTGATGCTGTTGACGTGTTGAAACGATAGGGCCCTGCCCTGGTCTAGACTATGCGCGCACCCGCTCTTTCTTCGGGTCGTAGAAGGGAAACGGCACGACCCGGGCGGGGATCCGCTTTTGGTGCCCGTCGAGCTTGCCAACCTCTACTTCGGTGCCCTCGTCCGTATAGCGGATGTCGAGCCGGGCGAGCGCGATGTTCTTCTGCAGGATCGGTGAGCGCGTGGCGCTGGTGACGACGCCGACCTGGGCGCGGCCGACATGGACGCAGTCCCCGTGGGCGCCGGGCTCCTGCCCCTCCAGCTCCAGGCCGACCAGCTTGCGCTGCGGATGGGCCTTGCGCTCGACCAGCGCCTCGCGGCCGATGAAGTCCTCTTCCTTGCTCTTGAGCGGCACGGTGAAGCCGACGCCGGCCTCGTAGGGGTCGGTCTGGTCGCAGAACTCGTAGCCCGCGAAGATCAGCCCGGCCTCGATGCGCAGGATATCGAGCCCGGCAAGGCCCAGGGGCTGGATGCCGTGCGGCGCGCCGGCCTCGAAGAGCGTGTCCCAAACCTGGACCGCATGCTTGGGATGGCACCAGATTTCATAGCCCAGCTCGCCGGTGTAGCCGGTGCGCGAGACCACGATGGGCGTGCCGTTGTGGTCGCCGATGCGGGCGACGCTCAGGCGGAACCAGCCAAGCTCGTCCATGTTCGGCTGGGTCGGCGGGGTCCAGACGAAGTTCTTCAGGATCTCGCGGCTCTTCGGCCCCTGGACCGAGAGGTTGTGCATCTGGTCAGTCGAGGACTTGACCCAGGCACGCAGGCCCAGCTTCTCCGCCTGCGCGCGCAGCCAGATGCCGCCATAGTCGTCGCCGCCGATCCAGCGGAAGTTGTTGTCGCCCAGACGCAGCAGCGTGCCGTCGTCGATCATGCCGCCGGTTTCGTAGCACATGGCGCTGTAGACCACCTGGCCGACGGCGAGCTTGCGCACGTTGCGGGTCAGGCAGCGCTGCAGCAGCTCTTCGGCGTCCGGGCCCAGCACCTCGAACTTGCGCAGCGCCGAGAGATCCATGGCGATGCAGGCCTCGCGGCAGGCGTAGTACTCGTCGATTGGTCCGAGATTGGTATAGGAGTTGGGCAGCCAGTAGCCGCGGTACTCCACGAAGTCCCGGGTCAGCGACGAAGTGCGCGGATGGAAGCCGGTTTCCTTGGTCAGTTCTGTGGGAGCGTCTGCCGTCATGCGATAAGCCACCGCTTTGGAGAAGGTGCGCTCGGGCCCGTAGACGCGCACGTGGATGTCGGTCGGATGCCACGCGTTGGCGGCGCTGGTGTCGTCCGGGCAGGCCGAGGAGACGCAGACCAGATCGGTCAGCGCCCGCATCAGCACGTAGTCGCCCGGCCGCGACCAGGGCTCGTCGAGATAGAGCACGTTATGCTCGTCGACCCGGGTGTTGTAGAAGAAGTTCATGGCCTGCCAGCCGGCCCGGGGCGCGATGCCGAAGGGCTCCAGCGCGCCGTTGAAGTTGTCCGAGCAGTTGGCGTGGCCGGGATAGCCCATGTCCTCGTAGTACTTGGCGGTACAGGCCAAGCCGAAAGTGTCGTGCCGGCCGCAGGTGTCCTGCACCAGCTCGACCAGGGGCTGCATGTCCAGGTCGTAGAGCTTGGAAAAAAGGCCGGGTCCCGGGTAGGCGGCACCCATAAGGGTGCGGGTGACCGTATCGTCGACCGGGCGCTCCAGGCCGCTCTCGAGCGGACGCAGGTTGAAGGCCTGGAAGTCGCTGCACTGCCGCCCGGCAACGTCGATGATCTGGATGTACTCGCCGGCCTTGATCTCATAGCTCTCGGCGGTGGCGCTGTGGACGCGCAGCTCGCGCAGCGGCTCGGCCAGAGGCTCCGGCAATGGCAGATCGTTGATCGGCAGCGGCCGCGCGCGGGTCAGGGTCAGCAAGAGGTCCGTCGGTGGCGACTGCTCGTCCGCCATCATGTCCTGGCCAGGCGCCGCCGCCACCAGAATGCCTGCGTCGCTGGCTTCGAAAGCCGCCGCGGTCCCCGGCGGGCTGTCGTTGCCGAAGAGGCGCAGGCCCTTGAGGCGGGCAAGGTCGACACCGCGCCGCACGAGGCCGTCGCGCAACCGGCGGGCGCTCTCCTCCCGGGCAGCGAGAATGGCGGCCAGGCCGAGCAGATCCTGTCCGCCGCCTTGGCCGAAAAGGCCAGGCGCCGCCTGCCCTGCCCGGCTCAGAACCAAGAGCTCGCCGGGCTGAAGGCCTTCCGGATCCGACAGAACGATCTGGTCGCCCGCCTCGAAGGCCACGACGATGGCGCCGGTGGCCGGCACCCGGTAGCGCTCGACCCGCGGGCCGCGATTGGCGAGGCCCGGCATGCGAATGGCCTTGGGCTCGTAGAAGCGCCGTTCTCTCTCCGCGGGTAGAAGGCTCGGGGAGAGAAGGCTTGTCATGTCGGTGGCGACACTCATTATGGCGACGGTCCTGCTTTCTGGGCCTGCTTTGTGGGCCGGTCCCGAACCCGGATAGCCTATTGCCTCGTTTTTGTGAGATCAAGAATGGTCTAGCATGGTTGAGCAATTGGTTTATTTTGGTTGGTGATTGGGCGTAATTGGGATGAGGATGACCTCACAACCCGGCGGCGGGTCGGACGGCCTGTCCTTGCGGCTCTACCGCCACTACCAGCACGTGCCGGAAAGCGCGCGAGGCGCCGTCGTGACCATCGGGAACTTCGACGGCATCCATCGCGGCCACCAACAGCTCATCGCCAAGGCCGGCCGCCTGGCGCGGGAGTTCGGCGCGCCGCACGGCCTGGTCACCTTCGAGCCGCACCCGGCCAGCGTCTTCAAGCCGGACCAGCCGCCCTTCCGGCTGACCTCGTTCCGCACCAAGGCGCAGCTCCTCGACACGCTCGGCCTCGACGTTCTGTTCGCGCTGCACTTTACTCGCGACTTCGCCAAGCTGACGGCGGAAGACTTCGCGCGCGACGTGCTGGCCGGCGGCCTCAAGCTGCGCCACGTGGTGGTGGGCAACAACTTCCGTTTCGGCAATCGGGCGCTGGGCGACGTGGCGATGCTGGAGTCGCTGGGCCGGCAGTACGGCTTCGGCGTCACCGCCGTGCCGCTCATCCAGGAAGAGGGCACGGCCCCCTACTCCTCCAGCCTGGTGCGGCACTATCTCAAGGAAGGCAACCCGACCCGCGCCGCCCTGGTGCTGGGCCGCTACTTCGAGATCGAAGGGCGGGTGCGCCACGGCGCCAAGCGCGGCCGCGACCTCGGCTATCCGACAGCTAATCTCTCCGTCGGCCGCCTGTTGCGTCCGGCCTACGGCGTCTACGCCGTGCGCGTCTCCTTTGCGCGCCAGGGCGAGACCAAGTGGCTGCCGGCAGTGGCGAATTTCGGGATCAACCCGATGTTCGAGCTCGATGAGCCGCTGTTGGAGGTGCACCTCTTCGATTTCGACGGCGATCTCTACGGCCGCCATCTTCGCGTCGCCTTGGTCGACTATCTGCGTCCGGAACAGAAGTTCGACTCGCTCGAGGCTTTGAAGGCGCAGATGGCGGAAGACTCGCGCCGCGCCAGAGAAACCCTGTCGTGGGAGGCCTGGGATGCCGCCTGGCCGGCCAGCAACTCGCTGGCCAAGCCGGCGGAGCCGGACGGCAGCCAGTGAAAGAGCGATCGCCCGACAGAGAGTCCGGCGACTCAGCGTCGGAAAGCTATACGGAGGGCCGCAGCCTGCGCTTCGCCTTCCTGCTGTTGCCGGGCTTTCCTCTCATGGCCTTCACCTCCGCGCTGGAGCCGCTGCGCGGCGCCAACCTCCTGAGCGGCGAGCGGCTCTATCACTGGCGCATCCTCTCGCCGCAAGGCGGCATGGTGCGCTGCTCCAACGGCGTAGCCGTGGAGACTCAGTCCCTTGCCGACGAAGGCGAGCGCTACGACCGCATCGTGGTCTGCAGCGGGGTCGATGCCCACCGCTTCGCCGACAAGGCGACCATTTCCTGGCTGCGCCGGGCGGCGCGCAACGGGGTGCATGTCGGCGCTGTCTCCGACGGGGTCTACGTGCTGGCGCGGGCCGGTCTGCTCAACGGCTACCGCTGCACCACCCACTGGCAGTGCATGGACGGCTTTCAGGAGACCTTCCCGGACATCGATCTGCGCAAGGAGCTCTACGAGATCGACCGCAGCCGCTTCACCTGCGCCGGCGGCTCGGCAGCCACCGACATGCTGCTGCACATGATCGAGCAGGAGCATGGCCGGGAACTGGCCGTGCGCATCGCCGATCACTTCCTGCACGAGCGTATTCGCGCCTTCGACGATCGCCAGCGCATGTCCCTGCGCCTCAGGGTCGGCGTCGGCCACCCGAAGCTGCTGCAGGCGGTCAAGATCATGGAAGACAACCTGGAAACGCCGCTCTCCAGCGCCGAGCTGGCCTCCGAGATCGGCGTCTCCACCCGCCAGCTCGAGCGTCTGTTTCAGAAGTACCTCGGCGTCACGCCGCGCAGCCACTACGTCGAGCTGCGTCTCCTGCGGGCCCACATGATGCTGACCCACAGCGCGCTTTCGGTCACCGAGGTCGGCCTGGCCTGCGGCTTCGTCTCCGCCTCGCACTTCGCCAAGCGCTACCGCGAGCGCTTCCGCCAAACACCGCAGCGCACCCGCATGGGCATCCGCCCCCCGG
>JANQIA010000111.1 GCA_028282405.1 Rhodovibrionaceae bacterium | reverse complement strand
CTGCACCTGGGTGAGGTCTTTTACGGCAACATCGGCGCCAGCGAGCGGCTGGACTTCACCGTGGTCGGGCCGGCGGTCAACGAGGCGAGCCGCATTCAGGCACTCTGCAAGGACCTCGATCGCAGCATCCTTGCCTCCGGCAGTCTACGAGCGGCCGCTGGGGCGGACAGCGGCCTGGAGTCGCTCGGCTTTCACACCCTCCGCGGTGTGCGCGCGCCACAGGAGCTCTTCGGGCTCGCGGACTGAGGCGGGCGTGATATGCGCTGTCTCGGAGAGAGACGGTTCTTCCTCAACGCCGGACCAGGCTCATTTGTAACCCTTCGGGTCTTCCGGTGAGGTCAGCAGCGTGCCGTCGTACTTCGGAAGATCGTCGTCGATCTGAAGCCAGGGAAGCTTGCTCTGATAGTTGACGTGGAACGTCGGCTGGAAGGTCTCCGGGTCTTCCAAGGACGCGGCATAGAGGTGCATGCCCCCCGGGTAGTGATCCGCTTCGAAGCCCATCGGCGAGCCGCAGGTCGCGCAGAAGTGCCGCCGCACGCCCTTGGAGCTTTCGAACGTCTTCGGCGGCTGGCCCAACCATCGGAAGCTCTCGAGGGGGACGCCAAGCCAGGCGACCAGCGGGGCCGCACAGTTGCGGCGGCAATCGTCGCAGTGGCAATAGCAGGCCCAGGTCGCCTCGCCTTCATACGCCCAGCGTGTGTCTCCGCAGAGGCAGTGGCCCCGTCTTGTCATCTCATTCCTCAGGCGGTTTTGCGGAAGAGCCGAGTCAGCTCTCTCTGCGCAGGTCCTCGGCGGTTGGCCGGCTGCCGTGTCATTGTGACGTGTCCGCGTCCAAAGCTATCGTGGTCTTCGACGTGTTGGACGCTGACTTCGCCCATTAGCCAAAGTCGGGCAGTACGCGCGATTGAAACCCGCCATCCCTCACACGCAACGTAGGCTGTGAGCGCAGTGACACCTAGGAGCACCATGACCATGGATCCAGAACTAGTTCGACTGCTTGCAGACGAGTACATGCACCTGCAACAGACGATTGAAGCTTTCGATGCGAAAGCGCTGCATATCAAGGAGTGGGGAACAGGTATCTCGGTGGCTGTGGTCGCATTCGCACTTAAACAGCGTAGCCGATGGATTGCCTGCCTCGCTGGTATCAACGCCCTTTGCTTTTGGATGATCGAGGCAACATGGAAGCTCTTCCAGTGGGCCTATATGGGACGGATCTGGACGATCGAGACCTACTTTCGCAACTTGGACATGGCCGAGGAACTCGCTCCTCTCCAAATAACCCGTTACTGGCTGTCCCAGTGGCGCGGCGGCGATCTCCTCGACGAGCTTAACTGGAAGCGCGATAAGCTCTGGGTCTTTGTGGAAAAGCTCTGCGACGTCAATGTTGCGCTGCCTTACGTGATGATCATTGCTCTCGTCGGCGTCCTTTTCTGGTTCTGGGAACGGCTTGATCTTTCTAGGTCGAGTAATGTCTAACTTAAATTGAGAATTGAATCTTTTGACTGCTTGAAAATGTACCGCAGGCTCGTTGCGTCAGACTTCATATTCGGCCTGGGGCGGTTTCTCAGGCCAGGCGCTCTGAAGACAACGAAGCCTTATGCTCCGTTTGCGAGATCACCCGCCCTCGCGCGGGTCATCGGCAGTCGAGTGATCGGTCGGCGTCGGCGTCATGGTCATGACCGTCACGCCGGATGCGGACTCGAAGCGGTGCCAGCAGCCCTTGGGGACCACCGTCACCATCCCGGCGGACATCTCCAACACCTGCGGCCCCGCATCGGTCATCACGGTCAGGCGTGTGGAGCCCTCCAAAACCTGTACCAGTTCATCCCAGCTCTGATGCCGCTCCCAGGCGCTTTCGCCCTGGAAGCTGCCGGCGTAGATACCGCCGAATTGCGTCTCGACAAGCGTGGCGAAGGTCCCGTCCATCTCGTCTTCCCTCATGTCGGGGCGGCGCCCGGTCAGCATTTTCTTGCCGGCCAACGCGTCGGAAATCTTCACGGCTGCTACCATCTTTCGGCCTCCTCCCGTCCGGGCTTTCGAAAGTGTCCTGCTTAGAAAAATGAGGTATGCAGATCTCCCTGCCAAGCACGCATGCCGCATTCCCGTTATTCAGAATTGTTGAGCAACCTGGATCAGCGCATTTCCATTTCAAAGCCCTATTTCACGCGTTCTGTGAGGAAGCGCACAGGCAGCAAAGCCGATAGCGCTTATGCATGCTGTGAAATCTGAAAATCACCCTGGGACCTTGCCCCTATGACCATCTCCTTCGCTTTGCGTCCGGCCCGACCGGAGGATTGCAAGGATATCGCCAAGCTCTTCCTGATCTCTTCCGACGGGCTGGCCGAGTACATCTGGAGCGGCTTGGCAGAGCCTGGCGCCGACCTGGCCGAGGTCGGCGCCAAGCGCTATGCGCGGGAGGGCGTGCCTTTCTCCTATGAGAAGTGCCTCCTCGCCGTTTCGGGCGAGAAGGTGCTGGGCATGCTGCACAGTTTCGCCATGCCGCCGCGAGCCGAGGACGACAACGAGGAAGACCCGGTGCTCCGGCCCTATGCGGAGCTCGAGGATGCCGGCAGCCTCTACGTCTCGGCCATCGCGCTCTATCCGGAGTATCGCGGCCATGGCATCGGCACGCTGCTGCTGGCCGCCGCCGACGAGGAAGCGCGCCGCCAGGACCTGCCGCGCGTCAGCCTGATCTGCTTCGAGATGAACGAGGGCGCCATGCGGCTCTATCGCCGCTTCGGCTATCGCGAGCTCGACCGCCGTGCGCTGGTCCCGCACCCCTGTCTGCACTACGACGAGGGCGACGCCGTTCTTCTGGCGAAAGAGGCCGAGGTCTACCTGCGTAGCGAAACGGACGCATCGGCCCCGGTCAATCAAGCCCGGTCGTCGAACTCCGCCGCTCGAGGCGGATGACGTCGCGCCACTGGCCGGCCATGGGGCCGAGCGGCATGCGTGCAATCTTCTCCCGCGTACCGTAGGCGCGGAAGCCGTGGCGCTCGTGCAGCGCCAGGCTCGCCCGGTTCTCGGGAAAGATCCCCGCCTGCAGAGTCCAGATGCCGGCCGCCTCGGAGCAGGCGATCAGCGCCTCGAGCAGGGCCGAGCCGACCCCGCGTCCCTGGGCGGCGGCGGACACGTAGACGCTCACTTCGGCGACCCCCTCATAGACCTTGCGCGGAGAGATCGAAGTGAGCGCGGCCCAGCCGAGCAGCCGCCGGTTGGCGAGCGCAACCAGCCGGCAGTGCGGCCGGTACTTGCTGTCGAAGGCGAGCCAGCTCGGCGCCTGGCTCTCGAAGGTGGCGTGGCCCGCTTCGATGCCCTCCTGATAGATGCGCAGTACCTCGGCGCCGTGCGAGGTGGTCATGGGGCGGATTTCGAGCGGCGGAGAGCTTGTGATCATGGCCGTGGCTGCGTGGCGCTGGCTTCTTTCGACAAGAGTGCGCCGAGCCATGGCCCCCGCACAAGAGCCGGATAGAACAGGGC
>JANQIA010000043.1 GCA_028282405.1 Rhodovibrionaceae bacterium | reverse complement strand
CCGAGGAGGCCGACCTTCTTGACCTCGTCCTCGTCGCTGGCCGCCAAGTCCTTGGCGATGCGCGAGAAGGTTTTCGACACGACGGCGTTGCGCGCCATCTCGCCCACGGTCTTGCCGGCGTTCGCGGCGTTGGCGAAGGTCTTGGAATCCTCTGGCAAGACGAACTCGATGTCCCGCTTCAGGTTGCGCTGAAAGGTTGCTTTGTCGAGCTGACCGCCGCGCTCCTTGCCGACCCGGCTACCGACAACATGGCAGGTGAAGCCGGCGTGAAGCCCCTCGATCATCTCCAAGATGCGGCCGCAGTCGCGCAGCGCAGGCAAGGTGAAATCGGTCACCAAGTAGACGTCATTGCACTTCGCCAAGATGTGCCGATGCCGCGGAAGGAGCACGCGCGGCATGTCGACGACGACGCAGTCGAACTGGTTGGCAAGCTCATCGAACAGTGTGCCGATGCCGGCGTTCTCGAAGTCGATGGCCTGCTCCAGCGGCTCCTCGCCGCCGAGGATGCAGAGATTGTCGCTCTCGTTGACCAAAGAGGAGACGAGCAGAAGGCTGTCCAAGCGGTCCGGCGACTCCAGGGCCTCGCGGAGGCCGTGGCCAGGCTCCAGGTCCAAAGCCAGCGAGCTGACGCCGAAATGCAGATCGAGGTCCAGGATGACGGTCTTCTTCTTGTACTCGTGGGCGAGGAACCAGGCGGAGTTGACCGCCATCGCGCTGGCCCCGACGCCGCCACGCGCACCGATGACGCAGACGACCTTGCCATGCTTCTGGCCGTCCTTGGCCGGCATGCGGGTCGTTCCGCTGGCCCGCCCCACGGCGCCGAGCGCTTCGAGCAATGCCTCAGTGGTGACCGGCTTGACCAGGTAGTCCGCCGCACCGGCTGTCTTGAGGGCGCGGTAGAGGGTTACGTCGTTGGTCGAGCCGACCGCGACGATACCGCAGCGGTCGCCGCACTCGACAGCGAGCGAAAGCAGAGCACCGGCCGGGTCGATCGCGCCGTCAAGGTCGGCCACCAGAAGCCGCGGCGCATGCGATGAGCTGACCAGGCCGTCCAGATGCTCGATATTGCCGATCTGGACCGCGGTGTCCTCCCAGCCTTGCGCTTGCGCGGCCACGCTCGCGGCATGGCGCGTCTCGTCGTCGGCCACCACCGCCATAAACTCGGGATTGAAGACAATTAGGCTGCTCTCCGGCAGCTTGTGGGCCGCCTCTGCCATCAATCGCCCCCTCCGATGCCGACGATGGTTCCCTCCAGGAACTCCTTGGTCTCACCCTTGCGATAGCGCTCTTGGCCCAGCACGGCCGGCTCGGAGGTGGCCGGCCCGCCGTCGCGCCCTTCGATCAGGTCGTGCGGATCGGCAATCATCACCGAGAGATTATGCGCCGTGGAACAGCCCAGATTGGAGCCGACGCCGTTGGCGATATCTTCTTGGAAGGTCTGCGGCGACCAGTTGGGACAGTCTTCCGGCGCCTGCGCGACAACCCGGCTGACCGAGACACGGATCATGTCGGGCGCCTGTTCTTGCAGGGAGAAGGGCTTTGCCAAGTAGCCATGCTTGGCCAGCAGCTTGGCGACGATCTCGGCGCGCCGCAGCTCGGTGCCCTTGTTGTCGACGCGGCCCGGGTACTCCACCAGAATCTTGTCGCGATCGCTGGGGTTGAGGCGTCGCATGAAGCCGAGCAGCCGTTCCGCCTCGGCTGGCGAGACGATGACATTGCCGCTCTGGAAGCGCACCGCGTGGAGCGACTCGAACTCCTTCACCTGGACCCGCTTGATGTCTTCCTGCGGCGGCTGGTCCTGCGTGCAAGCGCCAAGCAGCGTCGCGGCAGCGACAAAGAAACAGCTCGCATAGATATGACGCCTGATCATCACAAACCCCTATTGCAGAAGGAAGCCGAAATCCCCGACCGGCTCTTCGGGCGCAGCGGTGCTCTCGTCCGCACCCTCATAGCCATCCGGCGTACCGACGTAGTCGCCCTCGATGAAGAACTCGTAGTCGCTCGGCGGAGTGAAGCCGTCCGCGGGGGTCGCTAGCTGATCGGGCGAAGAGGCCGGCTTCACGAGATAGGGCGTCACGATAATCACCAGCTCACTCTCGTCTCGCTGGAACGAGCTGGAGCGGAACAGAACACCGAGAATGGGGATGTCGCCCAGCAGCGGCTGCTTGTCGATGCTGTAGCGGTCGTCGACCCGCAGCAGCCCGCCGATGGCGAAGGACTGGCCGCTCCCCAGCTCGACAGTCGTCTCCGCCCGACGGGAGATCAGGGAGGGGACGGTGCCTGAGCCGGTCAGAATGGCATTGGCGTCGGAGGTAGCGCTCACTTCCGGACGGACGTGCAGGTTGATGCGGCCATCGCCGATGATGGTCGGCGTGAAGTTCAACTGCACACCGAACTCTTTGAACTCGATCGCGAGGCCGTCTTCGGTGTCGATGGGAACCGGGAACTCGCCGCCGGCCAGGAAGCTCGCCGTTTCACCCGATATCGCCGTCAGATTCGGCTCGGCCAGGAGGCGCACCAGGCCGTTCTCGTTCAGAGAGTCGATGAGGGCATTGACGCTCACATCACCGGACTCGAACTGCAGCAGCGTGTTGTTGGCGCCGTCGGACGAGCGCAGGATTCCGCCTTGATCACCGAAGACGATGTCGTCGAACGCGCCATAGGCGAAACCGAAGTCTCCGAACTGCGCCAGGACTTCCAGATTGACGCCGAACTGCTTGGCGACAGCCCGGTTCATCTCGACGATCTTGACCCGGAGCTGAACCTGCTGCGGCCCGTCGATGCCAACTTCGTTGATGATCTCTCCGGCTTCTCCGATGAAGCGCTGCGCGATGCGCCGCGCCCTGTCGGCTTCGCTGGCAGACGCCACGAGCCCGCTCATGACGATGCCGGTCTGAGCCGTGGAGACCGAGATCTCGCGCCCCGGCAAAGCCCGCCTCAGTGCGCGTTGCAAGCCGGAAAGATTGTGGTTCACGCTGATCGGGCGGTCGACCATGACCCGGTCCCGCTCGTCGACCGCCAGAAGGCTGGTCTCGCCTGTCGCCCGACCGAAGACATAGAGCATGGTCGGCGTGATCAGCTGGATGTCGGCGATGTCTGGATTGGCGATGAAGACCGAGGCCGCAGGACGGTCGAGCTTGACGGTCCGCCCTTTGTTGATCTCGATGGACAGCACCTGCGCCGCGGCCGAGGATGCCGCAAGCAAGCCGACGAGGAACGCCAGGACGGCGACCAGTCGGCCCCAGTTGGAAGTTGCTCGGCCATGCCTCTGCATCGGCTTCATCTCACACCGCTAGTTGCTGAAATGCTCGACATTGCTCACCTGTCCGCGCATCACACGAATGCGGTGCGTGCCCGGCCCCGGCAGGATCTGGCTGACATCGCTATCCCAGGCGTAGGCCCGGTCGATTGAGGAACGCCGCGCGGCGGCTCGCTCTGCAGCGGTTGGGTTGTTCTTTCGATTCACTTGGTTGAGCTGAGGCTGCGCCTGATTGGGCTTCGTCTCCGCGTCCTCTAGCTCCTTGACCGAAGAGGCTTGGATCGCCGCGCGCTCCGCGGTGGGAACCGGGGTGGAGGCGATCGCTGCCGGCTCTTCGTCTTGGTATTCGCGCACCAGACTGCGCAGGCTCAGAGAAAGCTGGCCCATCTGGCTCATCAGAATGACCAGTTCGGCTTGCTTTGGTTCAACCTCGAGGGTCACGATCTCGCCCACGCGCGGGGTCGACTCCTGATCGTTGGTGACCTGGTCGATCGCCAGCACCCGCAAGTCCGTCAGGACGGTTTCCGTGACCCGACGATTGCCGATCGGCAACTCGCCCTCGTAGGGAATGCTGTGCGTCAGGATGAGATCGACGCGGTCTCCGGGAAAGATGAAACCGGCGACACCGGTGATCGGATTGATCGACACCGAGACGGCGCGGCGCTTGGGCTCTAGAACAGCGGCCAGGAAGCCCTGCTCGCCCGGCTTGACCAGCCTGTCTTCGGTCACCGGCTCGCCGGCACCGATGCCGCGGCGAACGACGGCGCCTAGGAAATCTTCGATGGTCTGGTCCTGGCGCACGATATAGCGCGCCAGCTCGCCGTCGGTCTCCGGCCATGCCAGCCATTCGAGGTGATTGTCGCGAATCAGCGTCCCGGCCGGCAGATCCCGTCGGGCCGCCAGCACGAAGCGTTCCGGCTTCGGCGGCTGCACCTCCGGCTGGGCCTGAATGACGACTGGCTCCGGCGGCGTCATCAAGGTGCGTGCCATAAAGAGCGTCCCGGCACCGGTGATCAGTGCGAGGGCGACAAGAACGATCTTACGCGTAGACATGGTTGCCTTCCCGGTCTCCTCCAGCATGCCGCCGCGTCCTGCAGACCCGGCACGTGAAGTCTTCCATCCGCTAGACTAAAAAGACTTTCTCTGCGCTTGGTTAAGGCGGGGCTATGTCCCACTTTTGTCCTGCTGTTTTCTGGCCGCGGCGGGGCTCGACCGGCCCGCCTTACATCCCCGCAGAAAGACAAACCGGCGCGCGGTAGGCCGCGCGCCGGTCGATCTCGGTTTGGAGGCCGAGGCGCCGATAAGTCGCCACCTCGCCACCCCAAGAAAGTGTAAGCTGTGGTTGCCCAGCCTTACGGCGAAGGCGTACCACCACCACCACCGCTACCAGCGGCAACCGCGTTGTCGAGCCGGTTAGACACGAAGGTGAACATCTCATCAAGGGAGTTACCCATCGCGCCCAGGGCGGTGATGGCGGCAACAGACACGAGGCCGGCGATCAGGCCATACTCGATGGCGGTCGCGCCCTCGTCGTCTTTGATCAGTCGATTAAAGGTGGCAAGCATCCTAACCTCCATTGGTCAGTCTCGAGATGCTTGCATTAAACACTAGGGAGATTGAGAAAAGGTAAATCGCCCAAGTCGTTCGTTTATTCTCACGAGCTTTTATTTGAACAATATTATACTTTATTTATAGATCAAATGCCAAACAAAAGAAAAGAAAACCTTGTCTAGGATGGCGTCTCGGGTCACTGCGCCGCTTCGGACGCCGCAGCGCCACCGATACGCTGCGACAAGGCCGCTTCCAGAAACTCGTCGATATCGCCGTCCAGCACCCCCTGCGCATTCCCCTTCTCCACGGACGTGCGCAGGTCTTTCACCATTTGATAGGGCTGAAGCACATAAGAGCGGATCTGGTGACCCCAGCCGATTTCCGACTTGGAATCGGCCTCCGCTTGCGCCTCGGCCTCCCGCTTCTGCAACTCGTGCTCATAGAGCCTCGCCTTCAACATGGCCATGGCCGTCGCCCGATTGCGATGCTGCGAGCGATCGTTTTGGCATTGGACCACGATGTTGGTTGGCAAATGAGTAATGCGCACCGCTGAATCGGTGCGGTTGACGTGCTGCCCCCCGGCGCCCGAAGCGCGATAGGTGTCTATACGCAGGTCCTTGTCCTGAATCTCGACCTCGATGGCATCGTCGACCACCGGATAGACCCAAGCGCTGGCAAAGGAGGTGTGGCGCCGAGATTGGCTGTCGAAGGGCGAGATACGCACTAGGCGATGAACGCCGCTCTCCGTCTTCAGCCAACCGTAGGCATTGTGCCCTGAAATCCGCAGGGAGCTGGATTTGATCCCGGCTTCCTCTCCGGGGCTTTCCTCGAGAAGCTCGACCTTGAAACCGCGCCGCTCGGCCCACCGCAAGTACATGCGGAGCAGCATCTGTGCCCAGTCCTGAGCCTCGGTGCCACCTGCGCCGGCATTGATTTCGAGATAGCAGTCGTTGGCGTCCGCCTCACCGGAAAGCATGGACTCCAGCACACGCTTACCGGCCCGCGTCTTCAGCTTCTCAAGCTGCTCCTCGGCTTCGGAGACGCTTTCGGCATCTTCCTCCGCCTCGCCCAGCTCGAGCAGGGTGACGGCGTCCTCGAGACCGCTTTCCAGCGCTTGGTAACCCTGCAGCCGCTCTTCGAGCAGCGAGCGCTCGCGCATCAACGCCTGTGCCTTCTCGGCGTCGTCCCAGAGGTCCGGCGCTTCGGCTTGGGTGTTCAGCTCTGTCAGACGCGCCTGAGAGGTCTCCAGGTCAAAGATACCTCCTCAGCAGGCCCAATGACTGAGTGATCTCGTCAACGGCTGCTTGATGTTCGGCCCGCACGGCCCGGCTCCTTCACACGCAGAATTCGCGCTCAGACTTGTATGGTGCCGCGCCTGAGGTCGCAAGCCGTGAGGCAGCCAACGAATGCCGCTCCGATCAGTAAATGCCGCTCTGTCCCGGTATCGGCGTCGGCTCGACGGCCAGGGGCGTTGCAGGGGCTGTCTCGCCAACCTCGCCCTGCTGCGCGCTAGGCTGGCGCACCACGGGCTGGAGAAGCTGGCGGTTGCCGGTGCTGCGCGGCTGCGAACCCTCGCGAAAGGCCTCGAGTATGATTTTCTCCTCACCCGGACGGGGAAGCTGGCCGCTTGCGTGGGCAACCTTTACCAAGCGGACGCCGGGCGGCACGCGGAAGGGCGTGCGCGGCTTGCCGTCGAAGGCTCTCTCGGCAAAGGCCTTCCAGATCGGCAAGGCGGCGCGGGAGCCGGCTTCGCCCTTGCCCAGGGTCTTGGGATCGTCGAAGCCGACGTAGACCCCGATGGCCAAGTCGGGAGAGAAGCCGACGAACCAGGCATCGCGGTAGTCGTTGGTGGTGCCGGTCTTGCCGGCGAGCGGGCGCCCCAAGGAGGCGAGGCGCACGCCGGTCCCGCGCTGAACAGCACCCTGCAACATGGCAACGATCTGATAGGCGCTCACCGGATCGGCCACCTGCTCTCGCGTATCGGGTAGGCGCGGCATCGCCTGCCCTTCCCAGCGCTCGGGCCGGCAGTCGGGGCATGCACGCGTGTCGTGGCGATAGATCGTCTCGCCATTGGCGTTCTGCACCCGGTCAATCAAGCTCGGGACCACCCGTTTGCCGCCGTTGACCAGCATGGCGTAGGCGCTCGTGACCTGCAGCAGCGTCGTCTCCCCGGCGCCGAGCGACATAGACAGAACTTGAGGCAAATCGTCGTAGAGGCCGAACCGCCGACCGTACTCGGCGACCTTCTCCATGCCGATCGCCTGGGCAAGGCGCACGGTCATGAGATTGCGCGACTTCTCCAGTCCGATGCGGAGCGTCGTCGGCCCGTAGAACTTGCTCGTATAGTTGGCCGGTTTCCATTTCTCCTGGCCCGGCCCCTGATCGAAGACGATCGGCGCGTCGAGAACGATGCTGCTCGGCGTGTAGCCGTTGTCGAGCGCGGCAAGGTAGACGAAGGGCTTGAAGGCCGAGCCCGGCTGGCGGCGCGCCTGAATGGCCCGGTTGAACACCGAGGCGGAATAGGAATAGCCGCCGCTCATGGCCAAGATGCGTCCGGTGTGGGGATCGAGCGCGATCAGGCCCCCGTTGACCGCCGGAATCTGGCGCAGTCCATAGGTTCCGGCCTCGTAGTCCTGACCATCGCTGTTCTGGGACACCGCCTCGACCAGCACGACGTCGCCAACGGCCAGCACGTCGCTCGGCCGCCGCGGTTTTTCGCCGACCTTCTGCTCCTTCAGCGTCGGCCTGGCCCAGGCGAGCTCCGCCATGGGGATACGGCCTTCGCTGCCGTCCGCCAGGCCAACTGCGGCGGCCTTGGCGCTCAGCCCCAAGACGACCGCCCGCTGCCAGTGACCGCTCGCCGCAGGCGCCGGCACATCCTTGAGCGCGGCAGCCCAGTCCGCCTCCACGACCGCCGGGTCGAGCTGCGCCACGGGGCCGCGCCAACCGTGCCGCCGGTCATAGGCAATCAAGCCCTCGCGCAGGGCCGCATCGGCATGACGCTGCAGCGTCGGGTCGATGGTGGTCTGGACCGAGAGCCCGCCGCCGTAGAGCTCGTCCTCGCCATAGATACGTTCGAGGTCCCGGCGCACCTCTTCGGCGAAGAAGTCGGCTTTGACGATCTCAGTCTCCGCCCGAACTGCCGTGGCAAGGGGTTGCGCGGCTGCCAGCTCGGCATCCGCATGGCCGATGTGCCCGTCCTCCAGCATCCGGCCGATGACCCAGTTGCGACGGGACACGGCGGCCTCGGTACGGCGGGTCGGATGATAGTTGTTGGGGGCCTTCGGAAGCGCGGCAAGATAGGCCGCCTCCTCGACGCTCAACTCGTCGAGCGACTTGTTGAAATAGTTGAGGGACGCGGCCGCAACACCGTAGGAGCGCTGCCCGAGAAAGATCTCGTTCAGGTAAAGCTCCAGGATCTTGTCCTTGCTGTAGGCCTGCTCGATGCGGAAGGCGAGAATCGCCTCCTTGATCTTGCGCTCGATCGAGACCTCATTGGTCAGCAGGAAGTTCTTCGCGACCTGTTGGGTGATCGTGGAGGCGCCGACCGGGCGCCTGTTAGAGCCCAGATTGCGCACATTGGTGACGACGGCGCGCAGCAGGGCTTTAAAATCCACGCCCGGGTGCTGGTAGAATTCCTGATCCTCGGCGGATATAAAGGCCTGCTTGACGCGCTGGGGAATGGCGTCGACAGGAACGAAGACACGCTTCTGTTCGGCATATTCGGCGAGCAGACGCCCGTCGCCCGCATGGATGCGGGTTACAATCGGCGGCTCATAGTCGGCGAGCTGGCCATAGTCCGGCAAGTCCTGACCGTAGTGGTGGAGCACCGCGACGGCGCCCCCGGCCCCCAGCAGGGCGAGCACCATCAGCAGCCCGAAAAGTCGAAGCAGAAAGCGCACGTTAGCCGACTCCAATCTTGTTCAGGTGCCGCCCCGCCCGGCTTCGCCGGTGCCCCCAACGCGGCACGCTTGCCCCATTTGCCGCGGTGAGCCGGTCAGCGCCGCGCCTGCTGCTGACCGAAATGCCGCTCGACCGCTGCCGTAATCGCCGAAACGATCTTTGCCCGATGCTCGGGCGACTTCAACAGCCGCTCCTCCTGCTTGTGCGACATATAGCCGATCTCGACCAGCACGGAGGGCACCGTTGCCGATTTGAGCACGGCAAATCCGGCAAAACGATGAGTATTGCGCAACAAAGTCACCCGTTCGCCCAGCGTTCCGACCAATTCGCTGGCGAAGGACTTGGAAACGTTCATGGATTCCCGCTGAGCGAGGTCGATGAGAATTTGCGAGACGACCTTGTTCTGATTGCTGAGATCGACGCCGGCAATGACATCAGCGGTGTTTTCCTTGGCCGCCAACTGCGCGGCCTCGGCGTCGGACGCGGTCTCGGACAGGGTGTAGACCGACGCTCCCTTGATCTGGCGGGAGGGGTGGGTGTTGGCGTGCAGCGAGATGAAGAGATCGCCCTCTGCCTGCTCGGCCAAGGCAACGCGCCGCCGAAGGGGAATGAAATAGTCGCTGTCGCGGGTCAGGACCACGCGATAGCGCCCATTGGCCTCGAGCGCGTCCCGCAGCGAGAGGGCATAGCTCAGCGCCAGGTCCTTCTCGTGGGTGCCCGACACGCCGATGGCCCCCGGGTCGACACCCCCGTGGCCAGCATCGATCACCACTGTCGGACGCAGGTCCTGCGGCCGCCGCGGCGCCAGAAGCGCAGTCTGCGGCAAGGGAAGCGGGGTCGCCGACTGAATGGCACTGCCGGGGCGCGCGGCCAGAAAGCGCTGACGATCGACCTCGACCAGGTCGACCACCAGCCGATGGCCGAACTTCTCGGCAGGCGGCAGATGAAAGACCTTGCTGATCTCAACCGGCGCGCCGATATCGAGCACCACACGGCTGGTCCCCGGCGTGAAGAGACCATAGCGCAGCTCTCGGATGACGCCGCTTCGTTGCGGCAACTTTGCCACCTCACCGGGCCAGCGGACCTCCGGCAGGTCGATGACCACGCGGTAGGGGTCGGCCAAGGTGAAGATGCGGTAGCTGGGCTCGCCGCTGAGATCGAGCACGAAGCGTGTCTTGTCGCTATGCTCTCCGACGCGCACATCGCGGACTTCGAGCGCCGTCGCAGCACGCCCGCCAGCCAAGGCCAACATCAAGGCCACCACAAAAACGCAAATAATGCCGGGAACAAAGCCCGGGTTTGATTTCGCAGTTTGCCGAGTCGGAGCCATTTGCTGCGCGCTATACCACGATTGCGGTTGACCAAAGCAAAATATTTGTATCAGCAGCGCACCGCAAGCATTTGAAACGTTGAGCAATCGGCGCCCCGCGGCCTGCCGCACAATGCTGCGGACCGCGCTTACTCACTCATAAGAAAGCAAGTTGTCTAGGAAAGTGTTTCTGTCTATGCTCGCGCCAGCCTTTGGAGTCCAATCCGGTCGGAGGATCTTGGGCGCCAGCTCCAGCAATGCAGGCTGGCCCTCGTCAAACAGGGAAACTTCACCGAATTCCGAAGGTTACTCTCGATCTCGCCGCGCCACTTGCGCGGGCTCGAAAAGTTTCCGGCGCGCCGACAGGCCCCACCTGCGGCAATCGCGCCCACCCCGGCAGCCAAGCTGGCTGTCACACAGAACCATTGCGGTGGCGGCGACTCCGGTTCGCAGCCCCACTAACCCATAGGGGACGAGCGTCAGGTGACTCACCAACCGACCGTCAGCCGCGCAATAGAACGCAACCAAGAGAACAAGGCGGCGGCGCGTGCCGGCCGTCCGGCGGACCAGCCGGGCAGCTCCTCGTGCCGCCGTGCGGAGTACAGATCTCATGTCGCGACGTATGTTAATCGACGCGAGCCACCCGGAAGAGACCCGGGTTGTCGTCGTACAAGATGGCCGCGTTGAGGAGTTCGATTACGAGAACCCCAACAAGGTACAGCTTAAGGGCAATATTTACTTAGCCAAGGTCAGCCGGGTCGAGCCATCGCTCCAGGCGGCCTTCGTCGACTACGGCGGGAACCGGCACGGTTTCTTGCCGTTCACGGAAATTCACCCGGATTACTATCGTATTCCGATCGCCGATCGGCAGGCGCTGCTTGCCGAAGAAGCTGCGCTGAGCAGCGACATCGACGAGGACGAAGAGGCCTCGAACAAGGCGAAAAGCAAAGGCAAGACCCGGCGCGGCGGCAAGACCAGCCGCGGCAGGACGGCCAAGGCCTCCAAGCGGTCCGCTGAAGAGGAAGCCGGCGACGAGCTATCCGCCGAGACGGCCGCGGGTGATCAACCCGAAACGGCCGCAGACGACGCCGTCGAGGCTTCGACGGCGCCCGAGACAAGCGATACCGACGAGAAAGCCCACCAGGTCGAAGAGGACTTCGGCGCTGCGGAACAGGACGATCGCGGCGACGATGCGGCTGATGGCGAAGACGCCTTCGGGGATACCGATGACGAAACGCCGCGCGAGCCGGACGACGACGACAGCCCTAGCGGTTTCGCGGTTCCAGCCGTCATAGACGACGAAGACTTCAAGGTTTCTGCCGAACCGGAAGACCTTTCCGCCCCCGCCAGCGATGACGGAGCCGTCGATGACGGAGCCGCCGCTGACGGAGCCGTCGAAGCCGCAAGCGAGCCGGCCGCGGACGAGGAACGGGACAGCAGCGAGTCGCGAAGGTCGTCACGCTCATCCGGCACCCGTCGCTCGCCCCGACGCCGCAGCACCCGCTCAAAGCGGGAGAGCACTGGCCGGGACGGTGGCTCCAGGCGGCGCAACGGCGCGCGCGAGCCTGCGAACGAGGACGTCGATGTCGAAGAGGTCGACAGCGAGGATTCGGTCGATACCCTGACCGGCGACGAAACCGAGGAGTTTCGCCGCCGCCGTGCCAGCCTGTTGCGGCGCTACAAGATCCAAGAGGTGATCAAGCGGCGGCAGGTGCTGCTGGTCCAGATCACCAAGGAAGAGCGCGGCAATAAAGGGGCTGCGCAAACCAGCTATCTGTCGCTGGCCGGACGCTACTGCGTGCTGATGCCGAACTCCGGCAAAGGCGGCGGAATCAGCCGCAAGATCACCAACCCGAAGGATCGTCGGAGGCTCAAGGAAATCCTCTCGGAGCTGGAGATCCCGGAGGTCATGTCGGTCATCGTGCGGACCGCCGGGGCGCAGCGGACCAAAGCGGAAATTCGCCGCGACTACGAGTACCTCATGCGCCTGTGGGACGAGGTCCGGACCAAAACCTTCGAGTCCACCGCCCCTGCCCTCATTCATGAGGAAGGCAACCTGATCAAGCGCTCCATCCGCGATCTCTATGCCCGTGACATGGAAGAGGTGCTGGTCGAAGGCGAAGCCGGCTACAAGCTGGCCAAGGACTTCATGAAGACGCTGATGCCGAGCCACGCCCGAAAGGTGAAGCTCTACAGCGACGAGAAGGTGCCTCTCTTCCACAGGTTCGGCGTGGAAGAACAGCTCGATGCCATGCACGAAGCGCAGGTGGAGCTGAAATCGGGCGGCTACATCGTTATCCACCCGACCGAGGCCTTGGTCTCCATCGACGTCAACTCCGGCCGGGCCACCAAAGAGCGGCACATCGAAGAAACCGCACTGCGCACCAACCTGGAAGCCGCCGACGAGGTGGCCCGCCAGCTGCGCCTGCGCGACCTTGCCGGCCTGATCGTGGTCGACTTCATCGACATGGAAGATCCGCGCCACAACCGAGAGGTCGAACGGCGCTTGAAGGACGCCATGAAGGGCGACCGGGCGCGCATTCAGCTTGGCCGTATCAGTCCCTTCGGACTGCTCGAGATGTCGCGGCAGCGCATGCGCCCGAGCATCTACGAGACGGCATCCTCGACCTGCCCGACGTGCCATGGCACGGGCTTCATCCGCTCGCCGGAATCCTCGAGCTTGCAAGTCCTACGTGCCCTGACAAGCGAGGCCATCAAGGGCGGGGAGGGTCACGCAGAAGTCAGGGTTCCCTCCCAGGTCGCGATCTTCCTGCTAAACGAGAAGCGCCGGCACTTGCTCGCTGTCGAGGACCGCTTCGGGCTCGGCGTCACGATTAGAGCCGATGATAGCCTGCCGCCATCGGACTACAGCCTGACTCGCCTCGTCGAAGAGGGCGAGGCGCCACCTGCCATCGAAGCGCGAGAACAGCGCCAAGAAGACGGCGATCAGGACGACAAGAGGGGTCGCCGTCGCGGACGCCGTGGCGACCAGAGCAGCAGATCCACCCAGTCCGAGGAGCGAGAGGACCGAGGCGAGCGCGAGGCAGCCAGCGCGCGGTCGGACGGTGGGCGCTCCGACGGCGGGCGATCCGACGGCGGGCGATCCGAGGAGGGCGACGAGCAGAAGAGCTCACGACGGCGGCGCGGCAAGCGCGGCGGCCGGCGACGCAACCGGCGGGAAAACGACGCTTCGGTCGAGGCAACGGACACGGCCAACGCCGCGCCTGAGAGCACGGAAGAGCAGCCGCCGCTCGAAAGCGAGGACGCTGCGATGGCGCCTGAGCCGCTCGACGTTCAGGCCGAAAGCGACGCCGAAGCGAATCCGGCAGAACCGCAACAGGACGCGCCAAAGCCGCGACGCCGACGTCCCCGCAAATCCGCGGCTGCCGCCGAAGAAAGCGCCGCGACCACCGCTGAGACCGCGACCGAGGCTTCACCGGATACCCCGGCCGAGGCAACGGTTGCAGCGCCCGAACCGGACCAAACCGAGCCTGTCGAGACGCCGGTTGCTGCCGGCCCGGGCAACGGCGATGGACGACAAGACGAGGACGCAAGCGCGCCTCCCTCGCCCGCCGAAGAGGCGCCCATCGCAGCGACCGCGCAGTCGGAAACCGAGGAGAGCGACCCCGACAAGCCGCGCCGCCGCGGCTGGTGGAACAGAGTGCTCGGTAGCTAGCGGTCTGAACGCTTGTAAGGTCTCACCCCAAGCACAGGCTTCATGCGGCCGCGCTTGGGGTAAGCCGACTGCTCTGCTAGCGCGCGATCCAGCCGCCCAGGCGCTCGACGGACTCGGCCATTTCTGCCTCCTCCCCGGCAAAGGAGAGACGCAGGAAGCGGTGTCCTTCGACCGGGTCGAAATCGACCCCCGGTGTCATTGCGACCCCCGTCTCTTCCAGCGCCCGACGGCACCAATCGACGCTGTCGTTGGTCAGGTGGCTGATGTCCGCGTAGATGTAGAAGGCTCCGTCGGAAGGCGCCAATCGAGACAGGCCCGTTTGCGGCAGGCGCTCTAGAAGCAAGGCGCGGTTCCTCGCATAGCGCGCCACGTGGCCGTCGAGTTCCTCGCGGCAGTCGAAGGCGCGCAGCGCGGCATGCTGGCTCAAGCTGTGCGGGGAGATGAAGAGGTTTTGAGCCAGGCACTCCACCGGGCGCACCATGTCCGCCGGCAGAATCAGCCAGCCGAGCCGCCAGCCCGTCATGGAGAAGTACTTGGAGAAGGAATTGACGACGATCGCGTCATCGCTCAGCTCCAAGGCCGTCACGGCCTCTCGCCCGAAGGCGATGCCGTGGTAGATTTCGTCGGACACCAGGCGAATGCCTTTGTCACGGCAGAACGCGATCAAATGACCGAGCGCCGTCCGGTCCAGCATGGTCCCGGTCGGATTGGAGGGGCTGGCGAGTATCAGTCCGTCCAGCGGCCCGGCAGCCTCCAGCAACTCGGGGGTGGGCTGAAAGCGCTCTGCCGCGCCGCAAGGGACGAGGACCGGCTCAAGCCCCAGGGTTTGCAGGATATTGCGGTAGGCCGGATAGCCCGGCGATGCCAGGGCCACGCGGTCGCCCGGGTCGAAGGCGGCCAGAAAGCTCAACAAAAAGCCGGCAGATGAGCCGGCCGTGACGACGACGCGCTCGGGGTCGAGCCTGCTGCCATAGGTCTCCCGATAGTGGGTGGCGATGCGATGCCGCAGGGAAGCGAGCCCAAGCGCATCGGTGTAGCCGAGCCGTTCTTCGGTCAGAGCGTCCCGCGCCGCCTCCAGCACCAAGGAGGGGGCCGAGCTTGCCGGCTGCCCGACCTCCAGGTGAAGGACGTCGGCACCGGCGGCGGCACGGGCATTGGCCGCCCGCAGAACGTCCATGACAATGAAGGGAGAAACCGCGCTGCGGCGTGCGAGCTTGAGAGCCATTAGCCAAGCGCCCCGTCAGTTCCGCAGGACCTCGGCCAAGCCGTGCCCGCGCGGGTCGCTCAGCGCCAGACAGTCCCCGTCCGGCCCGCTCTCTCGCAAACCTTCGGGGCAGAAGAAGAACGAGGCGCGCGCATCGGTATCGCCGCTGACCACATTGCGCGGATCCAGGTCCCTGGTGACTGACGAAGGCTGTGCCCCACCTCCACCAATGGCGCGGGACCGCTCCTGGCCTTGGGGAAGAGGCGCACCGAGCAGTCCCGGCCCGGCAAAGCGGAGCGAGCGGGTATCCACGGCGTCGTTCAATGTGGCCGCAGCCAGATCGGGACCTTGAGGACCATTCGCGGAGACGGCCAACCTGGTTTTGATATTGATGAAATTGGCGTAGATGGCCGGCGCGAGAGAGATAAACTGAGGGTCCATCGTCGAGGGGGCGGCAAGCAAGAAGCCGGTGTCGCCAATCACCACACCACTGCCGAAGAGGCGGTTGAGGCTGAAGCTACAGGCGACGGCCCCGCCGAAGCGGTCGCCAACGACCAAGCCTGCGGCCATGTCGCTGCCGTTGAGACCGGCGAACAGCGGCTTGGGGAAACGCTCGACGAGAGCGATCCGCTCTTCCAGGCCGGCATCGGCCCAGCCTTCGTTGCCGAGGCGCTCATAGGCGGCAGCGGTCTGCTGGCCGGACGCAAGCGGCGCCGGCGGCAAGACGATCCGGTCCGAGCCCACCTGGATGGTCAAAGGCTCCATCACCTGCGGCCTGGCCGCGCGGATCTGCTCCATGGTCATACGATACCCGGAGGCCTCGGCTTGGTTGGACAGGCGGCGCGCATAGTCGCCCATGTTCATGTAAGCCCCACCCCGCAGGCTAATGCCTGACAGCACCGCAGCGAGCTCGGGCTGAACCACCCGGTCCCCTTCGTTCAGCCATTCGCCGTTCGACTTGGCATACAAGGTGAGCAGGTCCGGCGTCGCCTCGAAGTCGCCCACGGAGCGTAGATCGCTGGCGAAGGCCCGGCTCACGGCGTGCCCGAAGCGCGCAAGGTTCTCGGCCGGCTGCACCATGTCGCTCCAGAGCTGCGACCCGTGCCGGGCATGCAGAACGGCAATGCCGCGCGCCATGCGGGGCACCACCACGCCGCTCGGGGTCGGTTCTGGGGTGAAGACGATGGCATCGGCCAGTGCCGGGCCATCCACCTCACGCCTGAAGGCAAGGCAGACGCCTCCCCCGCCGAGCCCCACCCGCGACGGTAGGGTGACGGTCATGGCCAAGGCCATGGCAGCCGCAGCATCCCCCGCCGTCCCGTTGCGGGCCAGAATCGCTTCACCAACCAAGGTTGCATTGGGCTCGTCGGCAATCACAATGCCGGCCCAATCGTCGACGAATATCACCTCGCCCGGTGTCGGATCGTTGGTGCACGCGGCAAGCAAGAACAACGACGCCACGGCCGCCTTCATCCTCAAGTACTGTTGAAATTTCACGGTATTGCCTGCACTTTTGAAGCGAAAGAAAGAGGAACTCGGGTTGCCCACCACCTTACGTAAAACCTCTCTGATCGGTGTCTGCGCCCTGCTGCTGGCGGCAATTCTGCTTATGTCCGGCAAGCCGGCCAAGGCTCAAGGCCTGATTCGCGATACCGAAATCGAGCACATCATTAAGATATACTCGACCCCGATCTTCCAGTCTGCCGGCCTTTCACCGAATGCAATACGCGTTTTCCTGATCAACAATCGCCAGCTCAACGCCTTTGTCACCCCCGGACAACGCATGTTCATTCACACCGGCCTGCTTCAGTCCGCGGATAGCGCGGAGCAAGTGATCGGGGTGATCGCCCATGAATCGGGCCACCTCGCCGGCGGCCACACGGTACGCATCATCGACGAGTCTCGGGAAGCCGGCCTGAAGGCCTTGGCCGCCGATGCGCTCGGCATTATCGCAGCACTCGCCAGCGGCCAACCCGGTGCAGCTGCCGCTGTGAGCTCCGCGGGGCGCGATGTCGCCCTGAGAGACCTGCTGTCCTACTCGCGAACCCAGGAGTCGGCGGCGGACCAAGCCGCCGTTAGTTATCTCAAGAGCGTCGAGATGAGCCCGCGCGGCATCCTGGAATTCATGCAGATCATCTCAAATCAGGAAGCGCTTCTCGGGGCCAACCAGGACCCCTACTTGCGGACCCATCCGCTGACCCGCGACCGGCTCACCTTCCTGGAGCAGCAGTACGCCACGTCGCCCTATCGCGATAAGCCGCCTGACCCGCGGCTGCAGGCTTTGCACGACCGTATGCGGGCGAAGCTGATCGGCTTCCTCGAGCCCGCAGGCACGGTCAAACGCACCTATCCGCAGGAAGACAACTCCCTGCCGGCCCAATATGCCCGCGCCATCTCGGCCTATCGTCACGGTCAGATCGACGAAGCCCTGACGGGCATCGGCAAGCTCATCGAAGAGAACCCCGACGATCCCTACTTCTATGAGCTGCGCGGACAGATCCTCTACGAGAACCAGCGCGCCGCGGAAGCCCTCCCCGACTACGCCAAGGCGGTTGAGCTGCTCCCGCGCGAGCCGCTGCTCCATCTCGCCCTGGCGCGGGTCCAGATCGCGCTCAACCAGCCCGAGCTGGACGAAGCGGCCTACGAGAATCTCAGCATCGTGGTCACGCGGGAGCGGGAGAATGCGGAGGCTTGGCGCCTCACCTCGATCGCCAGCTCACGGCTCGGGCGAACCGGCGAAACCGCGATCGCGACCGCAGAGTGGCATCTGGCCCGCCGCAACTGGCGGGAGAGCTTGGCCCATGCCGAGCGTGCCCAAAGCATCTTGCCGGAAGGCAGCAGCGGTTGGCTGCGTGCCCTGGACATTGCCGGCATCGCAGAGCGCAACGCCCGCCGGCAAGAAAACCGCTGAACGCCGTGGACGGCCGTTACACCTTGCCATAACGCAGTTTTGAGACCTCTGACCTATCCTGCTCTGCTAGCTATTGTTGGCCCGGCGAACTTTGGAGACTGCAATGAAACTGACCGCTTCTACTGCGCTGATCGCTGCTGCCGCCTTCCTGGCATCGGCAGCCGCCATTCCAGCCCACGCACAGAGCTTCGATCAGAAACAGACAGGCGACATCGAAGAGATCGTCCGCGAGTACCTGATGCAGAATCCCGAGGTCATCGTCGATGCCCTGCGCGAGTACGAGCGGCGGCAGCAGGCGGAGCAAGAAAGCCAGCGAAAGCAGGCTCTGGCGGGGCTGGATAGCTTCATCGAGAGCATTCCGCCGGAAGATATCGTCGGCAATCCGGACGGTGATGTGACCATCGTCGAGTTCTTCGACTACCGCTGCGGCTTCTGCCACAAGATGATGGAGCCCATCCTGGCCGCGATCGAGCAGGATCCGGACCTGCGCCTGGTGCTGGTGGAATTCCCTATCCTCAGCCAGGCCTCGCGCTACGCCGCGCAGGCCGCCCTGGCGTCGCGTGAGCAGGGCCTCTATCCCGAGTTCCACTTCGCGCTCATGGAGCAGCGCGGGCAGCTCAACGAAGAGCGGGTGATGCAGATCGCCCAGTCGGTCGGCTTGAACACCGAGCAGCTTCAACGCGACATGCAGTCGCCGGCCGTCGCCGAGACGCTCAACGCCAACCTCGCGCTGGCGCAACAGATCGGCGTCACGGGGACCCCGGCCTTCATCATCGGCGACAACTTCGTGCCGGGTGCTATCCCGCTCGAACGGCTGCAGGGGCTGGTCAAGGAAGCCCGCGCCCAAGGAAGCTAGCCGACACGGCTCTTTCCAGATTATCAAGGTGTCGCTCGTCGTTGCCGAGCATGGCGGCGCATGCTAACGCTGCGGCGTGTTCGGTGACTGGAGTCGCATCTTGCCCGCCCCACGGGTTCTTATTCT
>JANQIA010000078.1 GCA_028282405.1 Rhodovibrionaceae bacterium | reverse complement strand
GGTGGTCTGGCCGATGAAGCGCGCCATGCCCGGCGCCGGGTTGGCGATATCGCGGATGCGCCAGCCGGCGGCCGGGAACTGCTCGCCGACCCGCTCGCGGAAGGCGCCGATGTCGTCGCCCTCGGGCAGGTCGAGCCGGTAGTGATGGTAGATCAGGCTGCCGGGAATGATCAGGCCGGTCTCGTCCAGGCTGGCCGCCGGGATCATCACCCGCGGGCCCAGGGTGAAGGCGCGCGCCGCCCGGTCCGGCTCCCGCGCCAGGGTGCCGCGGATCTCGTAGGTCGTGTTGCCGATGGCGATGCGGTCGCCCAATTCCAACTCAAGCCGGGTCAGCAGGCTGTCGTCGACGATGGCGCCCCAGCTCTCGCCCTGGCGCGCGAGGGTCTGCTGAAGATCCATGGCCTGGCCGGCCTCGTCTGCCGCCGCGGCCTCGCCGAAGAGGGGATAGGCGGCATCGACGGCTTTCAGCTCGACCAGGCGCCGAATGTCGGGCTGGTCGGGGTTGCTGGCCATGGTGCGCATTTCGGCGGTGTAGGACAGCCGGGCCGACTCGTCGGTCAGCCAGGCGACCTCCTGCTCGTCGGCTTCCCGGTGGATCAGGCGCAGCTCGACCTCGCCGCCCAAGAGCGCGCGGCCGTTGTCCTGCAGGCCGGCGAGCAGCGCTTGGGAGAGCGAGCCCACACCGGCAATCGCGGCGACGCCGAGCGCCAGGCAAGCCAGGAAGACGCGAAAGCCGCGCAGGCCGCCGCGCAGCTCGCGGCGGGCGATGCGGAAGGGCAGCCAGAAGCCGCTGGTGGCAGCCATGGGCTCTTATTCTCCGGCGGCGGCGAGGCTGGGGCCGGGTGTGGCTTCCTCCAGGGCGCCGTTGCGCAAGCGCACGGTGCGCCCGCAGCGCGCCGCCAGGTTCGGGTCGTGGGTGATCAGCAGCAGGGTCGTGCCGTGCTGCTCCTGTAGGCCGAACAGCAATTCGATGATGCGCTCGCCCGTCGCCTGGTCCAGGTTGCCGGTGGGCTCGTCGGCCAGCAGCAGGCTGGGCTCGACGGCGAAGGCGCGGGCCACGGCCACGCGCTGCTGCTCGCCGCCGGACAGCATGCCGGGATAGTGCGACAGCCGGGCGCCGAGGCCGACCTGCTCCAGCACCTCGGCGGCGCGCTCGAAGGCATCGCGGCGGCCGGCGAACTCCATGGGAATGGCCACGTTCTCCAGCGCCGTCATGGTGGGAATCAGGTGATAGTCCTGGAAGACGATGCCGATCTCCTCGCGGCGGAAGCGCGCCAGATCGTCCTCTTCCAAGTCGGCGAGGTCGCGGCCGCAGACAACGACCTCGCCGGAGGAGGCGCGCTCCAGGCCGGCGACGATCATCATCAGCGAGGACTTGCCGGAGCCGGAGGGCCCGACCACGGCGATGGTCTCGCCGGCGGTGGCGTCGAAATTCAGGTCGCGCAGCACCTCGACCGGGACGGCGCCCGGATAGGTCAGGCCGAGGTTGCGCAGCGAGATACGGGACTCAACAGAGACTGGGCGGGACACGATGGGCGGCCTATTCTTTGTCGTTGCCATACGCTGCGGTACGGCCTGGAGTCGAATTCGGATTGGCGCAGCGCGCGCCTCCCGCCATATGGACCGCGATCTCTAGGGTTTCAATTGCGGGCTCAGCGCCCTAGCTAGCATAGGGATAGTCGGAACTGCTCAATGCCTTGCTCGATCCTCCGCATCTTTAGCGTAATCGTCGCGCTCGCCTTCGCCAGCGCCGCAACGGCGGCGGCGGAAGGCACGCGCCTGATGGCCTTCGGCGACTCCCTGGTGCACG
>JANQIA010000471.1 GCA_028282405.1 Rhodovibrionaceae bacterium | reverse complement strand
CCGCTCTTGGCGAAGCGCTCGGCCAGCGCCAGGAGATCGTCGCGGCTGATGAAGCCCCGGCGGTAGGCGATCTCCTCCGGGCAGGCGATCTTCACGCTCTGCCGCTCCTCGATCATCTGCACGAACTGCCCGGCCGAGAGCAGCGACTCGTGCGTGCCGGTGTCGAGCCAGGCGTAGCCGCGACCCAGGCGCTCCACCATCATGCGTCCTTCGTCCATATAGAGGCGGTTGAGGTCGGTGATCTCCAGCTCACCGCGGGCGGAGGGCTTGAGGCTGGCGGCACGGTCGCAGACGTCGGCGCCATAGAAGTAGAGGCCGGTGACGGCCCAGGGGGACTTGGGCTTGGCCGGCTTCTCCTCGATCGACAGCGCCTTGCCTTCCAGGTCCATCTCGACCACGCCGTAGCGCTCCGGATCGTCGACCAGATAGGCGAAGACCGTGGCGCCCTCGCCGCGGGCGGCGGCGCGCTGCACCAGCTTGGTGAGGCCGTGGCCGAAGAAGATGTTGTCGCCCAGCACCAGGGCGCTGGGGTGGCCGTCGACGAAGTCGCGGCCCAGCAGGAAGGCTTGGGCGAGCCCCCCCGGCTCCGGCTGAACGATGTAGCTGAGCTGCATCCCCCACTGGCTGCCGTCGCCGAGCAGGTGCTGGAAAGCCGCCTGGTCCTGCGGCGTGGTGATGATCAGGACCTCGCGGATACCGGCCAGCATCAGCACGCTCAGGGGATAATAGATCATCGGCTTGTCGTAGACCGGCATGAGCTGCTTGCTGGCCGCGAGGGTCAGCGGATGCAGGCGGGTGCCGAGCCCGCCGGCGAGGACAATGCCTTTGGTCGTCATCGGCTCTCCACCTTCTTCTGCTCGCGCTCTTGCGCCTTCAGCCGGTCCATAACCGCCTGCAGTCCCTCTTGCCAGCTACGCCGCGGCGGGTCGAAGTCGGCGACGATGCGGCTGCAGTCGAGCACGGAGTAGGCCGGCCGCCGGGCCGGCGTCGGAAAGTCGCTGCTGTCGATGCGCTTGACCTGTGGCCTGGCCGGCAGTAGCTCGGCGGCTTCCTCGAAGATCGCTTCGGCGAAATCGGCCCAGCTCGCCGTGCCCTCGGCGCTGTAGTGATAGGTGCCGAAGGGCCCTTCGTCCCGGCGCGCGCGGACGCCCAGATGCAAGAGGGCGGCGGCCAGGTCCTCGGCCGAGGTCGGCGTGCCGATCTGGTCGGCGACGACCCCGAGCTCGTCCCGCTCGGCGCCGAGGCGCAGCATGGTGGTCAGGAAGTTCCGCCCGGTCTCGCTGTAGACCCAGCTCGTGCGGACGATGAGGTGGTGCTCCAGCGCCGCCCGGACCGCGTCCTCGCCGGCGCGCTTGCTCTCGCCGTAGATGTTGAGCGGGCCAGTCGCATCGGTCTCGCGCCAAGGGTTCTCTGAACGGCCGTCGAAGACATAGTCGGTCGAGACATGCACAGGCAGGCTGCCGCCGGTTCGGCAGTGCTCGGCCAAACGCCCGGGCGCCGTGGCGTTGGCGGCGAAGGCAGCCTCCCGTTCGGTCTCGGCCCGGTTGACGTCGGTGTAGGCGGCGGCATTGATCACCACGTCGGCCCAGGCGCAGGCCGCCCTCAGGGCCGTATCGTCCGTGATGTCGAGCTCCGCCCGGGTCGGCGCCCGCAGCTGGTGCCCCGCCGCAACGGCAAGGCGCTTCACGGCAAGGCCGAGTTGCCCGCCGCCGCCGGTGACCAGGAGCTTCATGAGGCTTGGCGGGTCGTTGCGGTCGGGCCGGACAGGCTGCCGACACCCAGGCGCTCGCCGGCGTAGCGGCCGGATAGGATCGGCTCCCACCAGTCGCGGCGCTCGAGGTACCAGGCGACGGTCTGGCGCAGGCCGCTTTCGAAGTCGTGGCCCTGGCACCAGCCGAGCTCGCGCTCGAGCTTGCCGGAGTCGATGGCATAGCGGCGGTCGTGGCCGGGCCGGTCGGGCACGAAGCTCTTGAGCTCGGCGTGCGGCCGGTGCGGGCTGTGCGGCAGCACCTCGTCGAGGATGGCGCAGAGGCGATCAACCAGCGCGAGATTGGTCATCTCGGCGCGGCCGCCGACGGCGTAGGTCTCGCCCACCCTGCCTTGGCGGAAGACCAGCCAGAGGGCGCGCACGTGGTCCTCCACGTGCAGCCAGTCGCGCACGTTGTCGCCCTTGCCGTAGATCGGCAGCTTCTCCCCGGCCATGGCCTTGATGATCATCAGCGGGATGAGCTTCTCGGGAAACTGGTAGGGGCCGTAGTTGTTCGAGCAGTTGGTCACCACCACCGGCAGGCCGTAGGTGCGGTGCCAGGTGCGCACCAGGTGGTCGGACGAGGCCTTGCTGGCGGCATAGGGGGAATTCGGCTGGTACTGGCTCTCCTCGGTGAAGAGTCCCTCTTCGATCGAGCCGTAGACCTCGTCGGTCGAAACGTGGTGGAAGCGGAAGGCGTCCTTGGCCGCGCCTTCCAGCGACTGCCAATGGGCGTTGGCCGCGTCGAGCAGACTGTAGGTGCCCATGATGTTGGTTTCGAGGAAGGCCGCCGGGCCATCGATCGAGCGGTCGACGTGGGATTCGGCGGCGAGATGCAGGATGCCGTCCGGGCGGTGCTCGGCGAGCGCGGTGGCGACCGCCTCCCGATCACAGATATCGGCCTTGAGGAAGCGGTAGCGCGGATTGTCTTCGACAGGCGCCAGCGAAGCCAGGTTGGCGGCATAGGTCAGCTTGTCGAGATTGACCACCTCGGCCTCGGTCTCGGCCATCAGATAGCGTATCAGCGCCGAGCCGATGAAGCCTGCCCCTCCGGTGACCAGCAGTTTCATGCGGGCTCTCCCTCCTGCGGTTCGTAGACGAAGACTTGGCCCAACGCGGCGAGCGTGGGTTGGCGCCCGTCCTTGTCCGACAGCACGACCCGATCGGGGGCTGCCGGCCAGTCGACGGCGATCTCCGGATCGTCCCAGGCGACGCCCCCGTCGCTGTCGGCGTGATACTCCGCGTCGACCAGGTATTCGACGATGGTCTCCGGCAACAGCGTGCAGAACCCGTGGGCATAGCCTCTGGGCACGAAGAGCTGGTCGCCGCCGGGCTCCAGCCTCGCACTGACCCAGGTGCCGTAGCTCGGCGAGCCCTGGCGCAGGTCGACGGCCACGTCGAAGATGGCGCCGCTCAGGCAGCGCACCAGCTTGGCCTGGGCGTGCGGCGGACGCTGAAAGTGCAGGCCGCGCAGGGTGAAGCGCGGCAGGGAGAAGGAGCGGTTCTGCTGCACCGGCTGAAAGGCCATGCCGCCGTCGCGAAAAGCCGAGGCCTTGAAGACCTCGCCGAAGGTGCCGCGCCCATCGCCGAAGAGACGGCTGCCGATCAGCTTGACGTCCGGCAGGCTGCCGGGCGGACAGGGCTTGATCGTGAAGTTGGACATCGCAGCCCCCCGCCCCGTTACACGGCGCTCACGGCCGGACGCGGCGCCGGGGTCTCGTCCGGCCGGCGCCCCTCGGCCAGGCAGCGGACCAGGTCGAGCTGCTTGGGCAGGCAAACGTTCTGCAGGTCGTAGCGCTCCAGCACCGTTTGCCGCGCCGCCTCGCGCAGCGGCTGCAGACGGTCCTGATTGCTCAGGGCCTCGTCGACCCGCATGGCCAGTTGCCTGGTGTCGAAGAAGTCGAACAGCAGGCCGTTCTCGCCGTCCCGGACCACCTCCTCGACCGGCGGCGTCGCCGAGGCGAGCACCAGACAGCCGGCGCTCAGCGCCTCGATCATCGACCAGGACAGCACGAAGGGATAGGTCAGGTAGACGTGCAGGGAAGAGACCTGGATGAGCTTCAGGAAGGTGGGGTAGGGGATGCGCCCCAGGAAATGCACTCGGCTGGCATCGACCTTGTCCTTGACCTCGTCCCAGTAGATATCGGCGTAGGTCTTGCCCTCGGGCGCGGCGGGCCCGTAGCTGACCTCGCGGCCGCCGACGATCAGGAACTGCGCGTTGGGCCGCCGCTGCATGATCTCCGGCAGCGCCCGCATGAAGACGTGGTAGCCGCGATAGGGCTCCAGGTTGCGGTTGACGAAGGTGACGACCTCGTCGTTCCGGGTCAGTTGGCGGCCGTCCTCCAGCTCGAAGGCCACGTCGGGGTTGGGCTTCACCACCTCGGTGTCGACGCCGTCGAAGATGACGCTGATCTTGTCTTGGAAGGCCTTGGGGAAGCTGGCGTGCTGCCAGTGGGTCGGCGCCAAACCCCAATCGCAGGTCTCGATGCTGAGCAGCAGATGCGAATTGCGAATGCGGGTCGCCAGGCGCGAGTTCAGCTCATAGGGAAACTCCGGGTCGAAGCCCGAATCGCCGCCCTGGGAGTTGTAGTAGAACTCGCAAAAATAGAGCAGTGGAACGTCGGGCCAGACATCGCGCAGGAACAGGCCGTCGCCCCAGCCGGGATGGCAACAGATGACGTCCGGCGTATAGCCCTTGGCCTGCAGATCGAAGCAGGTGCGCGCGGCGGCCTGGCCGCGCCGCACCGCCGTTTCCAGGCGACGGACGTAATAGTGCGTCTTCTCCCCGGCGCCGCGTGGCTCCGGATAGCCGATCTCTTTCACCTTGCGATGGCGCAAGCGCCCCAGATGCCCTTCCTGGCCGATCGCCAGCACCTGGTTGCCCGGCATCTCCGCCAGGGCCGGGGCGATATGCTTGTACTGGCCCGGAAAGTTCTGATGGATGAAGAGTGTTTTCATGTCACCGGATGGACGCGCACCGAGGGGAAAACACGGAGGGCAGTGCTCAGCCCGCAAGGTCCCACAGGGTCATTACAACCGCAACAACGGCGAAAGAAGTGTTAAATCCCTATCAAACCGCGCGGTTTCCGCGGCCTGACGGCCAAAGCCCCGGCAGGGAGCCCTTGCCCTGCCTGCCGTGCCCGTTTAGCTGACAAACCAAAGCAGTGCCTTTCCGACAAAGCAAAGCGCGAGAACGATGGACCAAGCGGCAAGCAATACCGGCCCGAAAATCGGTTTCGTCAGCCTGGGCTGCCCCAAGGCCCTGGTGGACTCCGAGCGCATCATCTCGCGCCTGCGCGCCGAGGGCTACAGCCTGTCGGGCGACTACGCCAACGCGGACGCGGTGATCGTCAACACCTGCGGCTTCCTCGACAGCGCCAAGGCGGAATCCCTGGCCACCATCGGCGAGGCGCTGGAGGAGAACGGCCGGGTCATCGTCACCGGCTGCTTCGGCGTCGAGGCGGAGCGCATTCGCGAGGCCCATCCCGACGTGCTCGCCATCACCGGCCCGCAGCAATACGAGGCGGTGGTCGGCGCCGTGCACGAGGTTCTGCCGCCGCCGCACGACCCCTTCCTCGACCTCTTGCCGCCGGCCGGCATCAAGCTGACCCCGCGCCACTACGCCTATCTGAAGATCTCCGAGGGCTGCAACAACCGCTGCAGCTTCTGCATCATCCCCTCGCTGCGCGGCGACCTCGCCAGCCGGCCGATCAAGGAGGTGCTGGCCGAGGCCGAGCGCCTGGTGCGGGCCGGGGTCAAGGAGATCCTGGTGATCTCGCAAGACACCAGCGCCTATGGGCTCGACCTGCGCCACGCCGAGAGCGACTGGCAGGGCCGCACCTGGCGCAGCCACTTCCTCGACCTCTGCGAGGCCCTGGGCGAGCTCGGCGTCTGGGTCCGCCTGCACTACGTCTATCCCTATCCCCACGTCGACCGGGTCATCCCCCTGATGGCCGAGGGCAAGATCCTGCCCTACCTCGACATTCCCTTTCAGCACGCCAGCCCAGCCGTCCTGAAGGCCATGCGCCGGCCGGCCAATCAGGAGAAGGTGCTGGACCGCATCGTCGACTGGCGCCGCCAGGTTCCGACCCTGGCCTTGCGCTCCACCTTCATCGTCGGCTTTCCCGGCGAGACCGAAGAGGATTTCCAGTTCCTGCTCGACTGGCTGGCAGAGGCGGAGATCGACCGCACCGGCTGCTTCAAGTACGAGCCGGTGGCGGGGGCCAAGGCCAACGCCCTGCCCGGCGCCGTGCCCGAAGAGGTCAAGGAGGAGCGCTGGCACCGCTTCATGCAGGCGCAGCAGGCGGTCAGCGCCAAGCGGCTCAAGAGCAAGGTCGGTCAGCGCCTGGACGTGATCATCGACGAGGTCGACGTGGAGGGCGCGGTGGGCCGCTCGCCGGGCGACGCGCCGGAGATCGACGGCAAGGTCTTCCTCGACGGCGAGAACGGCCTCAGCCCTGGGGATATCGTCCCGGTTTTGATCGACCACGCCGAGGAGTACGATCTCTGGGGCAGTGTTGCGGAGGAGCGATCATGAGGAAGACCATGACACGCGGCGGGCTGATCGCCTGCATCGCCACGCTTCTCCTGACCGAGCCCTTGGCGGCGCAGCCGGCGCACTGGGCCGATTGGGGCGAGCCGACACCGGGCCCGGCGAAGGTCATCGGCACCCATGCCGCCGGTTGCCTGGCCGGCGCCGAGGCTCTGCCGCTCGACGGCGAAGGCTATTCGGCCATGCGCCCCTCGCGGCGGCGCAACTTCGGCCACCCGAGCCTGATCGCCGCCATCGAGGACTTGGCGCGCGGCGCCCAGTCGATCGGCTGGCCGACCCTGCTGGTGGGCGACCTGACCCAGATCCGCGGCGGCCCCATGAAAAGCGGGCACCGCAGCCACCAAAGCGGCCTGGACGCCGACATCTGGCTGACGCCGAAGCCGTCGCCTCTGCCGGCGGGGGCTTGGCGCGAGAACTACTCCGCGATCTCCGTCTTGACGCAGGACCGCAGCGCCATCGCGCAGAGCGTCTGGACCGAGCGCCACGCGGCACTGCTCAAGACCGCCGCCGAAATGCCTGCGGTGCGGCGCATCTTCGTCAATCCGCTGATCAAGCAGGAGCTCTGCCGCACCGCCGGGGAAGAGCGCGCCTGGCTCAGCAAGGTCCGGCCCTGGTGGGGCCACCACTACCACTTCCACATGCGCCTAGCCTGCCCGGCCGGCGAGGCGGACTGCGTCGACCAACCCCTGCCGGATCCGGGCGACGGCTGCGGCGCCGATCTCGCCTGGTGGTTCAGCGAGGAGGCCGAGGAAGCCGCCAAGGGCCCACCGTCCCCGCCGGTGACCCTGGCCGACCTGCCGGAAGCCTGCCGGCCCATGCTGGCGGGGGAGTAGGGTTTCTGGCGCTTCACGCTGAAGGGAACCAAGAAGCACCGACTGGATTGCCCCTCCCTTTGTCACCCCGGCCTTGAGCCGGGGTCCATGTAGAGGTCAGGCGCGGGCTGATGAATGCCTTCGGCAACTCGCTATCGCGAGCCCGGACACGCGGGCTTCGCCCTTGGCCGGGATGACAGCTGTGGAAGGCCGGCACCGCATAGCGCCGAAGGCGCGCAAGAAGAATTCCGGTAAACAAACCCTCACCCCCAAGTGACGCGGCTTGAGCGGTACCGCGAGCGCCGTGCGCCCAAGTCATGTGCAAGACCATTGCACCGACAAGGGAGCCGAACATGGCCTTGCGTCTTTCCAACTCTCCGCAGTCTCTGCGGTCCCCCGTCACCGCCGCCGTCCTGCTCGCTTTGGCCACCACGCTCAGCGCTTGTGGCAGCGTGGGCCAGGGCGGCACCACCCCGCAGCTCAGCAGCGAGTCCGAGTGCTTCGGCGCCAGCGACATGAACCGCTGTCGCTTTGCCCACGACAAGGCCGGCGGCTATCCCATCACCCGCGGCGGTGGGAACTGAGCCGGGTCGGCGGCCTCTCCCCGACTGTCATCCTCGGGCAAGCCTCGTAAGAGGCGCGATCTCAGAATCCAGCGGTAGTCACGGTCCGAGCCCGTTGGCTGGACCCCGGGTCGCTGACGCGCCCGGGGTGACAGTCTGTGGTGCGGCACTGCCCTTGGCTTCACTCATGGTGTCATCCTTGGGCGGGCCGAAGCCCTTCGGCGCGGCGAAGGCCCGAGGATCCAGCGGTAGGCACGGTCCGCGCTTGCGGCTGGACCCCGGGTCGCCGACGCGTCCGGGGTGACGACTTGTGGTGTGGCACCGCCCAATAGAAACCCCTCCCCTTTCCGGTTGCCTGACACGGCCGACTCTGGTCTCACTCGTTGCGGTGTCGAAACGAGATGAGCCGAGTCGCATGGAGCTTTCCGCGGTTCAGGCGCTGGCCCTGTGGCGCGCGGCCAGCGCCGAGGTGCTGCGCCGCGACCTGCCCGACCTGACCCAGCGGCAGTTCGCCCTGCTGCTACACGTCTACCACGCTCCGCCGCCCCATACGGTGCGCGGCCTGGCCGAGACACTGACCATGTCGAAGCCGGCGGTCACCCGCGCCTTGGACCGTCTCAGCGCGCTGGGCTACCTCAGGCGCAAGACCGACGATGCCGACCGCCGCTCCGTGCTGGTGCAGCGCACCGTCGCCGGCTCGGTCTTCCTGCGCGAGTTCGGCGACCTGGTCAGCGCGCTGGCGCGCGACGTCTGATCAAGAGCGCATCGAACAGGCCCAGCGCCGTGGCCATGCCGAGGGTCACCAGCAGGAGGCCAGCCAGCTCGCCCCTCCCGGGCCATTCACCGAGCAGCGGGATGGACAGGAGGATTGCCATCCCGGGCACCAGGGCGGCGAAGAGCGCGCCCCGCGCCGCGCCGAGCAAGGCCACGGCGCGGGTGTAGAGCAGCAGCGCCAGGATGGCCGCCGCCACGCCTTGGAAGATCGCCTGGCTGAGCACCGGCACCAGCGGTGCTTCGAGCAGGCGCAAGCCGGCCACCGCCAGATAGGGCGGCAGATAGAGCAGCAGCGAGAGCACCGAGACCAGCGCCGTGGCCTGCCAGGGGCTCACCGACCAAGCCCGCGCGCCGAGGGTGTAAAGCGCCCAAAGGAAGCCGCTGCCGATGAACAGCAGGTCGCCGCGCCAGGCACCGGGCGCGGCACCCGCCAAGGCGTTCCAGCCGACCAGCAGCAGGCCGAGCAGAATGGAGGCCAGGCCCAGCAGCCGCAGGCCGCCTGGCCGCTCGCCGAAGAACAGCCAGGCACCCAGGGTGGTGAAAATCAGCATGCAGCTCGGCACGATCAGGCCGGCGTGCCCGGCCGGGGCATAGCGCAGGCCCTCGACGCTCACCACCACGTAGGGCACGCCGGCGCCGCAGGCCAAGACCAGAGCACGCAGCCAGCCGATGCCGGTGCGTTTCGGTGTCGCCCGGCGCAGAAAGAAGGGCAGCAGCACCAGCCCAGCGACGCCAAAGCGCAGGGCGGCGACGTCGTAGGGGGTGAGGGAGTCGACCACGGCCAGGCGGGAGACCACCGGCCAGGCGCCCCAAATGACCGCGGCGCCCAAGCCGCAGAGAATACCGTCACGCTGATCGATGCTGGCCTTGTCCATGGCTCCGCTCCCTGTTCGCGCGGAGACTAGGCGGACGCCGCCGCCGCCAGGCTGCAAAGCCGTAGTCCTGGGAGGGGAAAACGGCTATCTTGTCGGTTGACTTGCAGCTTTTCTGCGTATTCCGATGGAACTGGACAGCTTCGACCTCGCCATCCTGCGTCTGCTGCAGGATGACAACCGCCTCACCTCGGAAGTGGTCGGCGAGCAAATCGGCCTCTCGCCGACCGCCTGTCAGCGCCGCATGAAGCGCCTGCGCGCGGAAGGCGCCATTGCCAAGGACTGCGCGGTGATCGCGCCGGAGCTGGTCGGCGGCCGCATGACGCTGATCGTCACCATCGTTCTGGAACGCGGGCGCGCCGACATCGTCGACGCCTTCAAGCGCCAGGTGCAGGACGTGCCGGAGATTCAGCAGTGCTATTACGTCACGGGGGAGCACGACTTCGTGCTGATCGTCACGGCGCGCGACATCGCCGAGTACGAGCGCCTGACTCGCCGGGTCTTCTACGGCAATCCCAACATCCAGAAATTCAATACCATCGTGGCGATGGAGCGAGTTAAGACCAGTCTTACAATTCCGTTGTAACTCTTCCGTGCTTGATCCGGCTCAAAGTCACAAAGTTCTTGCCTGACTAGCTTGCCGCACGGTGGGCGGCAGCGTCACAAAGCAGGTGGAATTCTGCCGGTCCAAAGCCGGTGAAACGACGGGAGAAAAGGTCCATGGATACGCGTAAGATTATGGTTGCGGTCGACGGTACGGACCATGCCGACAAGGCACTCGACTTTGCCTGCGACCTGAGCAAGAGCAAAGCGGCCGAGCTGGTCATCGCCCACGTGCAGAAAGACAAGGGGGCCGCCGTGGCGCCCGACGAGCTGCAGCGCTACAACGAGGTCGAGCACGTCAACATCACCGAGCAGGAGATCCTGGCCATGGCGGCCCACGAGATCCTGCACGAAGCGCAGAAGCACGCGCGCGAGCACGGCGTGGACGAAAGCCGGGCGGTGCTCTGCGAAGGCAATCCGGTCAATGCGCTGGTCCAGCTCGCCGAGACCGAAAAGGCCGACCTGCTGGTCGTCGGCAGCCGCGGCATCAGCAGCCTCGACAGCCTGCTGTTCGGCAGCACCTCTCTGTCCCTCGAGCGCAAGGCCGGCTGCACCGTCATCGTCGTGCACTAGCGACCAAAACTGCGGGCCATCGGGACGCTCGCGGCACACCAACGGTCGTCACCCCGGCCAAGGGCTTCGCGCTAGCGGAGACCGCGAGCCGGGGTCCAGCCACAAGCTCGAACCGTGCCTACTGCTGGATCCTCGGGTCTCGCCGCACAGCGGCTCGCCCAAGGATGATGGGTGGACGGCCCCCGACGGCATCGCGATGTGCCAAACTGGTCGTAGTGCAATCCAGTGAAAGGAGACCGTCCGCTATGCAGGCTA
>JANQIA010000391.1 GCA_028282405.1 Rhodovibrionaceae bacterium | reverse complement strand
TTGGCTGCCGGCAAGTCCCTGTCCTGCGGAAAGACGCGATACCCAAGCCAACGCAATGCCTTCCGGCAGATACCTCGACGCTAAACCGGACAGTCGTGGTAAGACCGGTATCCTACGACGAGCCTTGCCGCGCGGGCTGATTCTCCACCTTGCTCATGTCCGGCTTCTGGGGACCGAAGGGCAGCAGGAGCAGCTCTCTCAGGCTGCGCTCCTTGTCGTGCTCGACCCCGATCGGCATCTCCGGATGGCGCCGGGTGGGGCTCAAGCTGCCGAACAGCCGGTCCCAGAGGCTGAGCAGGGTGCCGTAGTTGGAGTCCGTGTCGCTGCGCACCGCGTGATGATGGATCCAGTGAATGCCGGGCGTGATGATGACCCAGCTTAGCGCTCGCTCCAGACCCTTGGGCAGCCGCACGTTGGAATGCTGGAAGATGGCGGCAACCAGGACGACCGTCTCATGCAAGATGATGGCCGCGAAGGGGATGTCCAGCAGGATGACGACGACCACGCGGAAACATGCGCTGAGCAGCACTTCGCCGAAGTGAAAGCGGACCGCGGAGGTGCTGTCGAGCCGCCGGTCGAGGTGGTGGACCTGGTGGAAGCGCCACAGGGGTTGGAACTCGTGGTTGGCCCGGTGCCACCAGTAGATCATGAAATCCAGGATCAGGATGTCGACGATCAGGACCCAGCCGCCCTTCCACTCGTCGGGCCGCCAGCCGAGGCTGTAGCTCGCCGCCAGGAAGGTCAGCGGCAGGATGATGAAGCGCGACAGAAGCGTGTTGCCCAGCCAAAGCCCGCCGTTGCGCAGCAGGCGGTGCGCGCCGCCGGGGGCTTCGTCGGGCAGCGGGCCGGGCGGCTGTGCCGCCGGGCTCATCCGCTCCCAGACGAAGAACAGCACCAGCCAGGCAAGGACGACGCCCGCTTTCAAATAGGCCAGATCGTCGGCGGGAAGCTCCATGGCAGAATGTATGGTGCGCTGAGCCGCCCGCGGCAAGACACGGGGTCGTTATGGGGGCCTGTTGAGCGCCTGCGCACTATGCAGTTCCACCCATCACCCTTGGGCGAGGCCCGAAGGGCCGACATTGGGAGACGGACGCTACTCCCTCACCACCCAGCCGCGGGCCTGACGGAAGAGGCGCTGCGCCTCGGCCGGGTTCTTCGGCATCCCGAGTCCGCTGCGCATGATGTTGCTCAGGTTCGTTTTTGGATGGGCAGGCTACAGTCAGCGCCCGCCCCCGCGCCAGCCGGCTCTGGCCGCGCCTTGAGAACAAGTTCGTGAGGAAAGGCGGTCGGCGATGCCACACCAATGACTGTCACCCCGGACGCGAAGCGAGCCGGGGTCCATCTCGAAGCCAGCGCCCGGCTTTCGGATTCCGCGCTTACATTTCCCATGGTTCCCGGCTCGCGGGCTTCGCCCTTGGCCGGGATGACGACTCGAGAGGGGCCGCAGACAGCGCAGCACAACAAGCTGTCTCCCAGCTCAGAGCCGCGATGACAAAGAAAGAGCAGGTCGCCCCACCCGGTTTAAACTGTAACGATTATTAAGGAATTTCGTATAATCCCTGTCAGTCCACGTGACGTACAGATGGTCTGTATGACGGATAAAGAGAGCAAGGCCGAACGCTACGCCCGGACCCGCGCCACCCTGCTGGCCGAAGCGCGCGCGATCTTCAGCAGCCAGGGCTTCGCCGGCGCGGGCACGGAAGCGATCGTGCGCGCCGCCGAGGTGACCCGCGGCGCGCTCTACTATCACTTCGCCGACAAGCGGGCGCTGTTCGAGGCGGTGATTGCCGAAGAAGCTCGCCTGGTGCTCGAGAGCCTGCTGGCCCAGAGCGCCGACGCCAAGGACCGCTTCGAGGCGCTGGCCTTCGCCTGCTTCGCCTACATCCAGGCCTGCCTGGAGCCGGGCACGCGGCAGATCTACCTGCTCGACGGCCCGTCGGTGCTGGGCTGGTCGCGCTGGCGGGAGATCGACGATCACTTCAGCGGCGCCGAGCTGCGCCGCCGGGTCGAACTGCTGCTGGAGGAATGCTCGGACCATCGCGACCCGGAGATCGTCACGCTCTTGATCAGCGGGGCGATCAGCGAGGCGGTGCTCTGGCTGTCGGAGACCGACGACCCGGCCGACTA
>JANQIA010000386.1 GCA_028282405.1 Rhodovibrionaceae bacterium | reverse complement strand
GCAAGGATCTGGTCTTTCGCCATGCCCTAGCACGGAGCCCGGCGCCGCCGCGGTCTTCTTGAGCGGCATCAAAGCGACCCGGAGCCTGGGGGCGGGCGCAATCGTCTTCGGCGTCCTGTTCGGCGTGGCCGCCGCCAGCCGCGGCTTCAGCGGAGGCGAGGCCGTGCTGATGAGCGCGGCGGTCTTCGCCGGCGCGACGCAGTTCGCAGCCTTGGAGCTTTGGACCGCACCGCTGTCCTTCTCGGCCCTAGCCGTGGCCGCGCTGCTGGTGTCCAGCCGCCACGCATTGATGGGCCTCAGCTTGCCGACGGTTCTCGGGCGGCCCGGCAAGCGACCGCCCTTTGGGCCTCTGTTTCTGCTGACGGACGTCAGTTGGATCTTGACCACCAAAGATAGGACTGGCCCGCACCGAATAGCCTTCTTCCTCGGCAGCGGGGCCACCATGTACGCCGGTTGGGTCGCCGGCACCGCGCTTGGCGTCGCCATTCCCGGCTTGCTCGATGAGACCACCTTGCGCGGCCTTGGCGCAGCCGGTCCTCTCTTCATCGGCATCATGCTGGTGATGCTGGCGAAGAAGAGCGAGAAGCCGCCGCTGCTGCATTGGGCCGTCTCGGCTGGGGCGGCACTGGCCGTCCAGCCGGTTCTCGGCAACTCCCTGGCCATTTTGCTCGGCGTGGGTGCGAGCGCAGCCATCACGCTGATACAGGCGCGGCCGCAGCGTGCCTGAGACCTGGGCCACGCTCATCGGTATCGCGGTCGTCGCGGCCGTGACCTATTCGACGCGCATCGCCGGCTACCTCTTGGGCACCCGGCTGGCCGGCAACAAGACCGTCGAGCGCGTTCTGGAAAGCCTGCCGGGGGCAGCTTTGGCCGCCGTCCTGGCCACGGCGGCCGTGAAGGGAACGCTGTTCGGTCTCGCCGCCATCGCCGCGACCGCCGCGATCTTCTACCTGAGCGGCCGGACGCTGCTCGCCTTGGCCGTCGGCCTGGCGCTTGCCGTGGGTCACGCGCATTCTCTGTCGCACTGAAGCGGGGAGGCCGAAGGAGAGTCGGGGAATGGCTGCCATTCCTGAGAGACCCTATTGGCAGCCTGCCATGCCTCTGCCTATGCTTCGGCCCTAAGAAAACGAGAGGCAGGGAGCGAGGTTGGGCGTGGAGGGGCTGTCCCACAAGGCAGAGAGCCCGCCCCGTGGGCAGGAGGCCGCGGTCACCGCCGTCGAGGCGCGCGAGGTGACCAAGATCTTCGGCAGCGGCGGCGATACGGTCGTGGCTCTCGATGCGGTGTCCATCGCCATTCGGGAGAACGAGTTCTTTACGCTGCTCGGCCCCTCGGGGTGCGGCAAGACGACGCTGCTGCGGCTGATCGCCGGCTTCGATCATCCGACCGGCGGCAGCATCGTGCTCTACGGCGAGGACATCTCGCCTCTGCCGCCCTACAAACGCCCGGTCAACACGGTCTTCCAGAACTACGCGCTCTTTCCCCACATGACGGTCGCCGAGAACATCGGCTTCGGCCTCAGCATGCTGGGGCGGCCGAAGGCCGAGATCGACGACACGGTGGATTCCATGCTGCGCCTGGTGCGCATGGAGGAGTTGAAGAACCGCCGCACCAGCCAGATCTCCGGCGGCCAGCAGCAGCGGGTGGCACTGGCGCGGGCGCTCGCGCCGCGGCCCAAGGTGCTGCTGCTCGACGAGCCGCTTTCCGCGCTCGACTTCAAGCTGCGCAAGGAGATGCAGATCGAGCTCAAGCGCTTGCAGAATGAGACCGGCATCACCTTCATCTTCGTGACGCACGACCAGGAAGAAGCGTTGACCATGTCGGACCGCATCGCGGTCATGAGCCAGGGGCGCATTCTCCAGGTCGGCTCGCCGCGGGATATCTACGATCATCCGGCCGACCACTTCGTCGCCGACTTCATCGGCGAGACGAACTTCATCGACGCGGAGATCCTGCAGGTCGAGGCGGAGGGGCTCACCATTCGCCTACCGTCGGACAAGACCGTGCGGACGCCGCTGCCGGAAGGCTTCGAGCCGCGCAAGCAGGTGAGCCTCGCGGTGCGTCCGGAGCATGCCGACCTGACCCGGCAGCCGGCCGAGGCACAGCTCAACGGAACGCTCGAGAACATCGTCTATTTCGGCACCGCCACGAACTATTTCGTTCGCCTGCCCGACGGCAGCGAGTTCGTCGTGCGCCAGGCGAACCGGCGCGAGGGGGAGGGGGGCTACAGCGTCGGGGATGAGCTCGGCATCGCCTTCTCCGCCAACGCCGTTCAGGTCCTGCGCGACTGATGCGGAACGGCGTGCTGGAAGACCGCCGGCCGAGCGGCCTGGAGATCGAGGCACGGCGCCAGACCGTTCGAAGCTATCTCTTGCTCTGCGTCCCGGCGCTGCTGCTGCTGTTGTTCGCGGCCTGCGGCCCGCTGCTGATCGTCGTCATCTACTCCTTTTTGGAGCCCGGGGAATACAGCGGCGTCGTCTGGAGGTTCAGCGGCGAAGCCTGGTTCAACGTGCTGTTCAGCCGGGATATCTTCGACGATACGGTCAGCCTGGCCGATGCGCATCTGACGATCCTCTGGCGCTCGGTCCGGCTGTCGCTGCTGACCACCTTGCTGGCGTTCCTGCTCGGGTTCCCGACCGCCTATTTCATCGCCACACGGCCGGCGAGCCAGCGGCCCATGTGGCTGTTCCTGATCACCATCCCGTTCTGGACCAACCTCTTGATCCGTACCTTCGCGATCATGGAGGTCATCCGCAACGAAGGCATCGTCAACACCTTGCTCCAGGCGCTGGGGCTGATCGATGCGCCGATCCAGATCCTCTACACCGACACGGCGGTGACGATCGGGATGGTCTACGTCTATCTGCCGCTCATGGTGCTGCCGCTCTATGCCGCCATGGAGCGCCTGGACTTCCGCTTGGTCGAGGCCGCCTACGATCTCTACGCCACCCGCTGGCAGGTGCTGCGCAAGGTGATCATCCCCCTGGTCAAGCCAGGCATCGTCGCCGGCACCATCCTGGTGTTCGTTCCCTCGCTCGGCGCCTATGTCACGCCGCGGGTGCTGGGCGGCGGCAAGAACATGATGCTGGGCAACCTGATCGAGCTTCAGTTCGGCCAGGGGCGCAACTGGCCGCTCGGTGCAGCCTTGTCGATGACTCTTTTGATCATCGTCGCGATTGCCCTGGCCTATTACGTGCGCTCCGCAAGCAAGAGCGATCCCAATGACTGACGGGCAGGTCCGCCGCGGCTTTTCGGTCAAGCACCTGCCGGGCATGGCAGCGGTGGCGCTGCTCTGCTTCGTGCTGCTGTACGCCCCGATCTTCGCGCTCGTCGTCTATTCCTTCAACGCCGGTGAGTCGATCGCGCTGTGGGAGGGCTTCTCGCTGCGCTGGTACGGCGCGGCCTGGGAGAACGAGGCCGTGCAGGAAGCGACGGTCCGCTCGCTGATCGTCGCCAGCTTCGCCTCGGCGATCTCCACCGTCGTGGCCACCATGGCGGCACTGGGCACGACGCGGACCGGCCCCTATCGCGGGCGGACGGCGGTTTACATGCTGATCAACCAGCCGCTGATGGTGCCGGAGATCGTGACGGCGGTCGCGCTGCTGATCTTCTTCGCCATGATCAAGGTCGCCACCGGCTACCAAGGCCTTGCCTATCTGATTGCCGCGCATTCCGCCTTCTGCGTGCCCTTCGCCTACCTGCCTATACGGGCGCGGCTGGAAGGCATGAGCCTGACCCTGGAGCAGGCCGCGGCCGACCTCTACGCCTCGCCGTGGCAGACCTTCCGAAAGGTGACCTTGCCGCTGATGATGCCGGGCATCGTCGCCGGGGCGATGCTGGCCTTCGTCATCTCGCTGGACGACGTGGTGATCACCGAGTTCGTCAAGTCGGCCGGGCAGGACACCTTGCCGACCTACATGCTGGGACAGCTCCGCCGCGGCATCTCGCCAGAGGTTAATGCCATCTCCACGGCGCTCCTGGCGGTGACCGTCGTGATCCTGACCGCATTCTTTGTGCTCAATCGAAAAAGGCACTAACGTTCCGCCACTGACAGCAGCACTAGCACCGACAGGGAGACTAACGAATGAACGTGAGCTACAAGGGCGCTCTCACCGCCGTAGCCCTGCTGGCCCTGACCGCCCCCGCCTTCGCGGAGGGCGAACTGCACATTTACAATTGGGGCAACTACACAAATCCCGAGCTGATCGAGAAGTTCGAGAAAGAGTACGGTATCGATGTCACGATCACCGACTACGATTCGAACACCACCGCGCTGACCAAGATCGAGGCCGGCGGGCACGGCTTCGACATCGTCGTGCCCTCGGCCAGCTACGTGCCGATCTATGTCGGGAAGGGGCTGCTTCTCGAAACGCGGCCGGACCAAATGGAGAACTTCAAGCACGTCGCCGAACGCTGGCGGGACGTCGACTGGGATCCGGGCCGCCGCTACACCGTGCCTTGGCAGTGGGGCACCACCGGCGTGGCGGTCAACACCACGGCCTATCAGGGCGACGTCAACACCTCGGCGATCTTCATGGACCCGCCGCCTGAGCTGCACGGCAAGGTGAACGTCGTCCCGGAGATGTCCGACGTCATGTCGCTGGCCATCATGTACGTCGGCGGCGAGCCCTGCACCGACGACAAGGAGCTGTTGCGGAAGGTCCGCGACACGCTGCTCGAGGCCAAGACCAAGTGGATGTCGATGGACTACGGCATGACCGAGAAGCTGTCGAACTCCGACGTCATGGCTTCGGTCAACTGGAACGGCTCCACCTTCCGCGCGCGGCTGAACAACCCGAATGTGGTCTACGGCTATCCGAAAGAGGGCTATCCCCTCTGGATGGACAGCGTGGCGGTGCTGTCCGAAGCCAAGAACGTGGAGAACGCCAAGCTCTTCCAGAACTTCATCATGGAGCCGGAGAATGCGGCGCTGATCTCGGCCTTTGCCCGCTATGCCAACGGCATCGAGGGCTCCGAGCAGTACATGCCGGCGGACATGACGGACGCCCCGGAGATCGCCATTCCGGCCGAGCTGGCCGCGGTCGGTCAGTTCGTCCCGACCTGCCCGCAGTCGGCCCAGAAGCTCTACACGGCCATCTGGACCGAGCTTCAGAAGTAGGGGTTTCGGGGTGCGCCGGGAGTTGCTTTCCGGCGCACCTCAGGTTTCAAGAAAGCCCTGTAACACATTGACTGTATTGATGCCGACGGCTTCGATGGCATAGCCGCCCTCGAAGACGAACAGCGTCGGCAGCTTCAGCTTGGCGATACGGGCGCCGCAGGCGAGGTAGTCCTCGCTCTCCAGCTTGAAGAAGCTGATCGGGTCTTCCTTGAAAGTGTCGACCCCCAGCGAGACGACCAGCGCATCGGGGCTAAAGCGCTTGATCTTGCGGCAGGCCTGGTCCAGCGCCTTCCCCCAGGCGTCGTAGGCGGCGCCGGGCGGCAGGGGATAGTTGGCGTTGCAGCCTTCGCCGGCGCCCGCGCCGGTCTCATCCTTGTAGCCCAGGAAGTAGGGGAAGGCGTCCTCCGGGCGGCCGTGCAGCGAGCAGAACAGCACGTCGCCGCGGTCGTAGAAGATGTCCTGGGTGCCGTTGCCGTGGTGGAAATCGACGTCGAGCACGGCGACCCGCTCGGCCCCCTGATCGAGGAAGCATTGGGCGGCGATGGCGGCATTGTTGAGGAAGCAATAGCCGCCATACATGTCCTTTGCGGCGTGGTGGCCGGGCGGGCGGCAGAGGGCGAAGGCGGCGCGCTCGCCCTTGGCGACCAGGCTCTGCGCGGTCTGGGCCACGGCGCAGGAGGCCTTGGCCGCCGCCCAGGTTCCACCGGTGATCGCAGTCTCCGCGGCGAAGGTGTAGTAGCCGGCCTTGCCGTCGATGTCGCGCGGCGGGCGGGTTTGCTGCATGCGCCGAGCGGGAAAGCTGATGCCGATGATCTCACCGCCGAAGCCCGCGGCCTTCCACTCGTCCCAGGCGGTCTCCAGGAACTTGAGAAAGCCTGCGTCGTGCAGGCGGCGCACGCTCTTCATGTCGAGACGCTTCGGCGGCCGAATGTCGTCGAGCCCGGCTTCCTTGAGGCGCCGCAGCACGTATTCGACCCGCGAGGGCCGCTCGAAGGGTGTCACCAACTCGCCGCCATAGACCTCTCCCTGGGGAAAATGCAGCCGGTGATCTTCCGAATAGATGACCTTCATTGCCGTCCTTTCTTCCTGTCAGGAGGGTGTAGCCCGCAGGCGGCGCCCTGCCAATGCAATGCGACTGAGTTGCAGTGATAGCTGCTTCCAATCAAAGGCGGGAGCGCGTTCGAATGGCGGGAAGACGCGCCGGAAACCACCTCAATGTGCAAGGGGGCGCAGTTGGTCGCCACGAACGGGAGGTTCGCAGCATGGGTATCCGCGCACGCTTTGAAGCCCTTGAGCTGACACACGCTAGCCTGGAAGAGAAGATCGACGGCGAAATGGCTCGTCCTTGCCCGGACGATGCGCTGCTCCGTCGGCTCAAGCGTCGCAAGCTTCTGATCAAGGACGAGCTTGAGGCCATCCGGCTGCTGATGGCCGCCATCGGATCGGATGAGCGTGGCGAAGGCAGGGCCAGACGCAACAGCCGCACGGCCCGGGAGCATGCCCTGGCCGCCACGCGGACGGCGCCGGCCGCAGCTTTGGCCCCTTAACTCGCCACACGGACCTCGGGCGTGCGGGTCGAGAGGACCCGCCGCACGAGGTTGCCGAGGGCGAGAAACTCTTCCTCGCGCGCCGTTTCGCGGCGCCATACCAGGCCGATCGAGCGATAGGGCGCGCGCGTTCGGAAGGTTCGGGCCACCACTTGGCTGTCGTGCAGCACCTCCGAGCGCACATAAAGCGCCGGCAGCAGCGAAATGCCCATCCCCATACCGATCATCTGACGCAGGGTATCGAGGCTGGTTCCCTCGTATTCCAAGGAGATCTTGCCGTCGTGCTCCTCGCAGATCTCCCGTACCTGCGTGTGCAGACGATGGCCTTGCTCCAAGGCCAGTACCGTTTCGCCGGCAAGATCGGCCCTTTCGACGTTCGACTGCTCGGCCAGGCGGTGATCCTGGGACACCACGACCCAGAGGGGCTCGCGAAACAGCGGTACGCTGCGCAATTCGGCGCCCTTGATGGGTAGGGGGAAGAACAGCAGGTCGAGCCTGGCTTCCTCGAGCTGAGCCAGGATGGTCTGTGGCACGCCCTCGCGGATGTAGAGGCGCAGCCGCGGGTAGAGGCTGTGCAGGTCCGGAATCAGGTGCGGCAGGAGGTAGGGGCCGAGCGAAGGCGGCACGCCCAGGCGCACGGTGCCGCCCAGAAAGTCCTGCCCGTGCTTGGCGAGATCGACGATCTCCTGCACCTCGTTGAGCACCTTCTTGGCCCGGGTCGCGATCTCCTTGCCGATCGGAGTCAGGGCCACGCGCGCCCGGCTGCGCTCGACGAGCTGGACCCCGAGCCGCTCTTCCAGCTCCCGGAGCTGGCTGCTCAAGGTCGGCTGGGTGACATGGACCTTCTCGGCCGCGCGGCGAAAATGCAGCGTGTCGGCAATGGCAACGAGATAGCGGAGCTGCTGAAGCTTCGGCATGGCCTTCCGTTCCTGAATGCGTCCGGCTATTAATCCTCGCCACTAGATAGGGAGCGACGATGGGACTTGCAGCCATTCTTGTCACAAGCGCTTGTCCGTCAGCCCTGAAGAGGATAGAGCGGCGACGGCGGTCGAGCGGGGAGCAAGCCATATGAGCGGACTGATCAGGGCCCATCACGGGGTGACGCCGAAGATCCATCCGGACGCCTGGATTGCCGAGACGGCGGTGATCATCGGCGACGTCGAGATCGGCGCCGGCTCATCGGTCTGGTACGGCTGCGTCTTGCGGGCCGACGTGAATCGCATTCGTGTCGGCGAGAACACCAACATCCAGGACGGCACCATCGTCCACTGCAATCACGACCGCTCCGGTGGCGACTACCGCGAGACGGGTGGCGGCATGCCGACCTTCATCGGGGACAACATCACCATCGGCCATAAGGCGCTGCTTCACGCCTGCCGGCTGGAAAGCGGCTGTTTCATCGGCATGGGCGCCATCGTGATGGATGAAGCGGTGATCGAGGAGGGGGCGATGGTGGCCGCCGGCGCCTTGGTCACGCCCGGCAAGCGCGTTCCCGGCGGCGAGCTTTGGGCCGGAAGTCCGGCCAAGTTCCGGCGCCCGGTGAGCGAGGCGGAGAGGGCTTTCATGCCCTATTCGGCCGAGGGCTACGCGCGTTTGGCCCGCAGCTATCAGGAAACGTAATGCGCCTTTGCGGGTTATCCCGAGAAAACGACGTAGAATACGCCTATAAGTAGAATTCGTAAAGGAAATCGATACACTTTCCCGTCACCGTCGGGCTGACAAGAAAATGTAATAAAGTAGCGAAAAAAGCCACGCTCGGTTGGTTGCAGGCAGTACAGGTGCCAAGCGTCGGATAGCTTGGGGAGGGCGAACCGCTGTTAATCTCGGAGAGGATCCGCTGGCGCCGGCAACCGGCAGAGACCTGCGACAGCCTGTCTGCGCTGGGCACGCTCCTGGTCAGCGACACGGCGCGGCGGCTCGCTGAGGTCTACAGCTTCCATCTAGATAACACGAATGGTGCCCTGCCGACCAAGGAGGGCTTCGCGTCCTGGATGCTGAAGGGTGACTTGGCCAACGTCATTCTGTACGACCTCGTCGATCGCGAAGACCTCGTCTATCGGTTGGTCGGCGAGGACATCAAGAAGCGCTTCGGCTACAACCCCGACGGCCACTCCTACCTTGAATTCGTGCAGCCGGAACGCCGGCAAAGCGCGCTCCGGGCCTTCTGCCACTGTGCCGACACGCCCTGCGCGATGCATGTCCTGGTGCGGCAGGGTTTCCTAAAAAACGGCTATGCCGACTGCGAGGTGCTTGGCGTGCCGTTGGCGGACAAGGAGGGCGATCGCGAGGGGCGCTTTCTTCTCTTCGTCAACAGGATCCTGGAAAGCCACAATGCGCCGGCCCGGGACCTGCGCGATCTTCAGGTCGCCGATATCTATTCCCGCCGCTTCGTCGATATCGGCTTCGGCTGCCCCAGCGGCTTCTACGATCTGGTGCCGCGCTAAGCTCGCCGCTTGACGGACGGGCCGCTCCGTTCCAATCCCTCGGTGGTGAACGAGCGAGGAGACGGTCATGGCGGCTGGCGATAACGCCGATCAGATCGACTACTGGAATGGCGAAGCCGGCAACAAGTGGGTCCGCCACCGGGAGTCGCAGGACCGCATGCTGGCACCTCTCGGCGCGCTTTCTCTTGCGGCGGCCGCGGTGGTTCCCGGCGAGCGCGTGATCGACGTGGGCTGCGGCTGCGGCGACACGAGCCTTGCACTGGCGCGGCAGGTGGTGCCCGGAGGACGGGTGACCGGCATCGACATCTCGGTTCAGATGTTGGAGCAGGCGCGGCAACGCGCCGGGGCCAAGCCGGACTTGCCGCTCAGCTTCCTGGAGGCCGATGCGGCCAGCCATGGCTTTCCGCAGGGCGAGGCCGATGTGCTGCACTCCCGCTTCGGGGTGATGTTCTTCAACGACCCGCACGCCGCCTTCGCCAACCTGGCAGGGGCGTTGCGCCCCGGTGGCCGCCTGGCATTCATCTGCTGGCGGCCTCTGGCGGAGAACGAATGGGTCCGAGAGCCGCTGGCGGTTGCGGGGCGGCTGGCCGAACTGCCGCCGATTCCGCCGCCCGGAACGCCCGGTCCTTTCGCCTTCGGCGACCGCGACCATTTGGTGTCCATCCTGAAAGCCGGGGGCTTCAGCGAGCATGACATCGCGCCGCATGACCGGCCCGTCGTGATGGGCGGTAGCCTGGAAGAGGGCCTGATCAAGATCGTCGAGAACTCGCCGGTGTCGCGTGCGCTGGCCGATGCCGAGGACGAGGTGCGGGCCCGGGTCGCCGATGCCGTCGGCGACGCCATGCAGGCCTATATGACGCCAGAGGGCCTCACCCTGGGAACGGCCACCTGGCTGGTCACGGCGCGGAAGCCTGGCTGAGTCCTCAGGAGCCGCCGCGCAGCCGGTCGAGCAGGGCGCCGTATTGGCCCAGTCGTCCGCGGAGCGACTCCCAGTCGACCGCATTCTTGTCCGACAGCAGGATCGGCAGCGGGCGCTCGTCGAGCGACAGGTCGGCGATCAGCTCGTCGATGGACACCAGCCCGTCGCCGTCCTCGTCCCAGGCGCGGACGAAATAGGCATGGCCGGCATACTGGGTGGTCAGCAGCCCCAGCCCGATGGCGAGATTGGCCTGCGTCGGCAGGCGTTCGCGTGACTTTTCCCACCAGGCGCGCATGTCGCGGTCGACCTCGGTGAGCTCATCGGCAGACAGCCCTTGGTCGGCATTGCGGTCCGCGAAGGCGAAGCCGTGCTCGACGCAGCGCATGGCCGGCAGGGCGAAGCAGAGATTGGTCGCCTGGGTGATGTAGCCGGAGAAGCGGTCCGCTCGTTCGCTGCTGCCCGTTTCCTCGGCTGAAGACGGGGCGGACGCAAGGAGGGCGAAGGCAAGCAGGCCCACCGCGGCAGCCTTGCAGGCCTTAGGCGGCAAAGTGGCAAGGCGGGGAAAGCTGGACATGGCGGGGCGTCGCCTAGGCGTCGCTGCTGTCGCTCGCCTTGACTTTGACGTAGGCGCCGGGGGCGTCCTCGATGGCCGGCAGCTTTCCGTCCTCCGGCTTGCGGGCCGGGACCATGGCACCGGAATACTGCGCCAGCCAGTCGCGCCAATGGGGCCACCAGGAGCCTTCATGTTCCTCCGCCTGTTCGAGCCATTCCTCGGCGCTGGGGGCGATGTGGTCGCTGGTCCAGTGCGAGTACTTGCCGGCTGCCGGCGGATTGACCACGCCGGCGATGTGCCCGGAAGCGGCGAGGCAGAACTCCATCGGCCCGGCCACCTGCTGGGTCAGGGCATAGGTCGATTTCCAGGGCGCAATGTGGTCTTCCCGCGTCGAAAGCATGAAAATCGGCGTCTTGATCTTGCCGAGGTCGACGGGAACGCTGTTGAGGCTGATGCCGCCGGGCTCGACCAGCAGATTCTCCTGGTACATCTTGCGCAGGTAGTAGCTGTGCATCGTCGCGGGCATGCGCGTCGAGTCGGAGTTCCAGTAGAGCAGGTCGAAGGGGAAGGGGTCCTTGCCCAAGAGGTAGTTGTTGACCACGAAGGACCAGATCAGGTCGTTGGCGCGCAGCATGTTGAAGGTCTGGGCCATGGACGCGCCGTCCAGATAGCCCTTCTCGCTCATCTCCTCCTCCAGCCCGCGGAGCTGCTCCTCGTCGATGAAGACCGAGAGCTCGCCGGCTTCCTCGAAGTCGGTCATGGCTGTGAAGAAGGTGGCGCTGGCGATGCGGCTGACCGCGGGACCCTTGCGGTTGCGCGGCTTGCCGGACAGATAGGCCAGGGCGCTCGCCAGCAGCGTGCCGCCCAAACAATAGCCGATCACGTTGACCGTCTTTTCCCCGGTCGCCTTGTCGATCGCGTCCATGGCGGCGAAGGGGCCTTCCATCATGTAGTCCTCGAAGGACTTGTGCGCGAGCTCGCCGTCCGGATTGACCCAGGAGATGACGAAGACGGTAAAGCCCTGGTCGACGCACCACTTGATGAAGGAGTTCTTCTCCCTGAGATCGAGGATGTAGAACTTGTTGATCCAGGGCGGAATGATCAGCAGCGGGCGCTTGTAGACCTTCTCGGTCGTCGGCGAGTACTGGATGAGCTGCATCAAGTCGTTCTGAAAGACGACCTTGCCCGGCGTCACGGCGATGTTGTCGCCGACCGAGAAGGCCTCGTAGTCGGTCATCTTGATCGCGAGCTTGCCTTTGCCGCGCTCCAGGTCGTCGAGCATGTTCTCGAGGCCGCTGACCAGGTTCTCGCCACCGCTTTCCAGGGTCGCCCGCAGCACTTGCGGATTGGTCATCAGGAAGTTGGAGGGCGCCATGGCGTCGACGAACTGGCGCGTATAGAAGTCGACCTTCTGGGCCGTCTTGTCGTCGAGCCCCTCGACCTCCTCGACCGTGGCCTGAATCCAGCGTGCCGACAGCAGATAGGACTGCTTGATGAAGTCGAACAGCGCGTTCTCGTCCCAGGCCTCGTCCTTGAAGCGGCGGTCGCCGCGTTCCGGACTGATCAGGGGGTCGCTCTGCTCGGCGCCCAGCATGCGCTGGGTGGTGGTCTGCCAGAGGCGCATATAGTCCTGCCAGAGGTTCATCTGGGCTTGGACCAGCTTCGCCGGATTGGCCATCATCTTGGCCGTCATTTCCATGAAAGCGGCGCCGATGTTGAGCGGGTCGATGTTCTGCGGCCCGCCGTTGCTCGCCTGGCGCTCGAGAAACTCGGTTACTAGCTGCCGGCTGCGTTCGGCAATTGCGGCCATCTTCTGAGACATGGCCAGAGGGTCCGGTAGCTGCACCTCATTTTCCGGCTTTTCGCTCATCGCGGGGCTTTCCAATAATCTTCAGAATATCACAGCCCAGCGCGTCTTTCGCGACAAGCGGGGGCTCTCGTCGACCGAAGGTGTGTTACCTTGCTCGATAGAGCGACGCAAGGTAACTAGAAGCTCTGTGCAGCGCGACTCCGGCGGCAACGAATTACGTCGTCGCCCTTGGCGCCTGCGGCAGATGCGCCGAACGGCTGAAGCTGGAGAGCCATGTTGCCAGACCTATCGAGCCGGCCGAGCGGGCGGCTTAGCGGTTTGTCCCAATCGGCCCGCTGGGGCCGCCTTGGAGTTACGGCCACCGTCCTTTGCCTGTTTCTCGCCGGCTGTGAGATCTTCGTCTCGGAAGAGCCGGAGCCGCAGCGGGTGGCGACGGCGTCGACGGACGGCCAAGAGCCTAATCTTGGCGACGTGCCAAGCGAGGCGCCGCAAACCAGCAGCCAGGCAGCCCGGCAGCAGGTCCGCGAGGGCCTGCTGGCCGATCGCTCGCAGGCGCGCTACACGGATGAGACGCTGACCGGCGAAGGCTTGGTCGGTGCGGCGCCCGGTCTCACCGACCCCAGCGCGCCCGCAACCACGCGTGCGGCGCCCAGTCCGCCGCCCTTTGCCTCGCTCAGCGGCCAGGGCGGCGCGCAGTCCACGGCACGGCAGAGCGCTCAGCTCGGCGGATCGCAGGCGACCGCCCAGACGAGCGCCCAGACGACGGCCCAGGCAGCGGCACCGGCTGCAACCGCCGCGCAAGCGGCGACGTCGAGCGCTGCGCAAACGTCGCAGACCCAGGCCGCCCAGGCCCAACAGAGGCAGGTGGTATCCCCGACGCCGCAGCGGCAGTCCTTGCCGCAGGCACAGGTGCCGACCACACAACAACAGCGCGCGACCACGGCTGCCCCGCAGCGGGCGGCCGCCATTCCAAGCCCAGCGCCGCCGCCGACGACGACACCAAGCCTACCGCCCCTGCCACCGGGACCGCCCGTCTTGCTCGGCGTCATCTACTTTAATCACAATTCCACGGCGCTGTCGCAGGGCGACCTCCAGGTGTTGCGGCAGGTCGTGGCTCTGCAGCAGCAACGCGGCGGCGTTCTGCGGGTTGTCGGGCATGCCTCCCAGCGCACCGCACAGCTCGATCCGCGGGCGCATGAGCAGACCAACCTGCAGCTTTCCCAGCGCCGTGCCGACTCGGTGGCCCGCGCCTTGCGTGGCTTCGGTGTCAGGCCCGATGCGGTCATTTCCGAGGGACGTGGGGACAGCGAGCAGCTATATCATGAGTTCATGCCGACCGGCGAAGCGGGCAATCGGCGGGTCGAGATCTTCTTGCAGTCCTAGCCTAAGACAGCGACCATATTTTTTGTGGGGTCGGAGGGTCGCCCCGCGGGTTTTTCGAGTACGGGTGTTTCCAAGTCATGGGGGGTCACAAAACAGTCGGATGGGTCACGGTAAGCTAGCCTCCTTTCGCTTGGGGCGCGGTCGGTCATGAGCGCGGCTTTGCGTGTCGGCATTGCCGGTCTGGGAACGGTCGGTGCCGGTGTCCTCAACCTGCTCCAGCAGCATAGCGCCTTGATTGCGGGCCGCTGCGGTCGGGATATCGTGCCGGTTGCGGTCAGCGCGCGGGATCGCACCCGCGATCGCGGCGTGCCGCTGGACGGCTACCGCTGGTTCGACTCGGCGACGGATCTGGCCGGCGATAGCGAGGTCGACGTGGTCATCGAGCTGATCGGCGGGGAAGGCGGCGTCGCTAAAGCCGTCGTGGAAACGGCGCTCGCGGCGGGCAAGCCCGTGGTCACGGCCAACAAGGCCTTGATCGCCCATCACGGCACCGCGCTGGCCAGCCTGGCCGAGAGCAACGAGGCGGTGCTGGCCTTTGAGGCGGCGGTGGCCGGCGGCATTCCGGCGCTGAAAACCCTGCGCGAAGGCCTGGCGGGCAATGCCATCGATCGCCTGCACGGCATCCTCAACGGCACCTGCAACTACATCCTCACCACCATGCGTGACAGCGGCCGCGACTTCGGCGATGTGCTCGCCGAGGCGCAAGCGCTGGGCTATGCCGAGGCCGACCCGAGCTTCGACATCGACGGCGTCGATGCGGCCCATAAGCTGGCTATTCTGACCTCCCTGGCCTTCGGCTGCGAGGTCGACTTCGATGCGGTCTATGCGGAGGGGATCCGCAACATCGCCGCCAGCGACATCGCTTATGCCGAGGAGCTCGGGTACCGCATCAAGCTGCTCGGCATTGCCGAGCGCAGCGACGGCGGCGTCGAGCAGCGGGTTCATCCCTGCATGGTCTCTGCCCGCTCTCCGCTGGCGCAGGTCGAGGGCGTCTTCAACGCCGTGCTATTCCACGGCGACTTCGTCGACAGCATCATGATCGAGGGGCGCGGCGCGGGCGCCGGCCCGACCGCATCGGCGGTGGTCGCCGACCTGCTGGACATTGCCCGCGGCAACGCGGCGCCGGCTTTCGGCATGCCCCAGGCGCGGCTCAAGTCCCTGCCGACGCTACCGATGGCGCGGCACGAGGGCTGCTACTACATCCGTCTGCAGGTGGTCGACCAACCGGGTGTGATCGCCGATGTCACCGCCATTCTGCGCGACGAAGCCATATCCTTGGAGGCGATGCTGCAGCGTGGCCGGGCGCCGGGAGAGTCGGTTGCCGTCGTGCTCACCACCCACGAGACGAAGGAAGAGCGGATGCAGCGGGCGCTCGAGCGTATCGCCGCGCTGGAGGCCAGCCTCGAGCCGCCGCGGATCATTCGGATAGAGCCGATCTAAGAGAGGTTAGGACAGTCCGCCGGCGCGCGGCGCGCCGGACGTGTTTGCAAGGGCAAAGCAAGACAAGGGAGGAGCTGGGAGTGGCGGAGACCTTTAGCGTAGATCGAAACTTGGCCCTGGATGCGGTGCGGGTGACCGAGGCGGCGGCCCTGGCAGCCTCCCGCCTGATGGGGCGGGGCGACGAGAAGGCGGCTGATGAGGCCGCGGTCGATGCCATGCGCCGGGCGCTCAACTACCTGCCGATCGACGGGACCGTGGTGATCGGTGAGGGCGAGCGCGACGAGGCGCCGATGCTCTACATCGGCGAGAAGGTCGGCACCGGCGGCCCGAAGATCGACATCGCCCTCGACCCCCTCGAAGGCACGACGATCACCGCGAAGGGCGGGCAGAACGCCCTGGCCGTGGTCGCTATGGCCGAGGACGGCGGCTTTCTCTTCGCCCCCGATGTCTACATGGAGAAGATCGCCGTCGGCGGCGGCCTGCCGGACGGCATCGTCGATCTCGATGCCGAGCCGGAGGAGAACCTCCGCAACCTGGCCAAGGCCAAGGACGAGGAGATCGACGATCTGGTGGTCTGCATCCTCGACCGGCCGCGCCATGCGGAGCTGATCGCCAAGGTGCGCGACAGCGGCGCACGCATCATGCTGATCGGCGACGGCGACGTCTCGGGCGTGATCGCCACCAGCCAGCCGACCAGCGGCGTCGACATCTACATGGGAAGCGGCGGGGCACCGGAAGGCGTGCTGGCGGCCGCCGCGCTGCGCTGCATTGGCGGACAGTTCCAGGGCCGCTTGCTGTTCCGTAACGACGATGAGCGCGAGCGGGCCCGCCGCTGCGGCATCGAGGACTTGAACCGCAAGTACGGCCTGACCGAGCTGGCCCGGGGCAACGTGATGTTCGCCGCCACCGGAGTCACCGACGGCACCATGCTGCGCGGCGTGCGTCGCTATGGCTCCGGCGCCACGACGCAGTCTATGGTGATGCGCTCCAAAACCGGCACGGTCCGGATCATCGAGGCTCAGCACAATTTCCGCCGTAAGGACTGGGTGGAAAGCTAAGGGATAACGGCATGGCGGCGCTGATCTCGCCGCAGAGCGCAAGCTTACCCGACACGGAGGCCCTGCTCGGCGTCGAGCGTTCCACCCGCGGCAAGCGGTGGCTGCTGCGGGAGGCGGAGGAGCGCGCCGTGCTTAGCCTGATGCAGCAGCACGGACTGTCGGAGCCGGTGGCACGTGCCCTGACCGCGCGCGGTGTTGCGAGCCAGGCCGTGCCTGCCTTCCTGGAACCGCGCCTGCGCGAGCAACTGCCCGACCCGAGCAGCCTAACCGACATGGATACGGCCGTGGCACGCGTGCTGGAGGCCATCCGGAGCGGCGAAACGATCGCTGTTTTCGGCGACTACGACGTGGACGGCGCCACCTCGGCGGCCTTGCTGCTGCGCTTTCTCGCGGCGCTCGGCATCTCGGCGCGGCTCTATGTGCCCGACCGGCAGCGGGAAGGCTATGGCCCCAATCCCGAGGCGCTCAAGCGGCTGCGGGAAGAGGGGGCCAGCCTGGTCATCACCGTGGACTGCGGCGTCTCCGCCCACGCGGCGTTGGAAGCAGCCCAGGCCGTCGGCCTCGACAGCATCGTGCTCGATCATCACGCAGCCGAAGCGCGCTTGCCGCCGGCGGTGGCCGTGGTCAATCCCAACCGCTGGGACGACGACAGCGGCCTGGGGCAGCTCGCCGCCGTCGGGGTCACCTATCTTTTCTTGGTGGCGCTCAATCGCGCGCTGCGCAGTGCCGGCTGGTACGAGGCGCAGGGGCGCGTGGCGCCCGATCTTCTCGGCCTGCTCGATCTCGTCGCGCTCGGCACGGTTTGCGACGTTGTACCCCTCACTGGGCTCAACCGGGCTTTCGTGGCTCAGGGCCTCAAGGTCCTGGCCGGGCGGCGCAACGAGGGCTTGCGCGCGCTCTGCGATGTCGCCGGCGTGGCCGAGCGCCCGGGCGGCTACCATCTCGGATTTCTGCTCGGCCCTCGGGTGAATGCCGGCGGGCGAATCGGCGAGTCCCATCTCGGGGCCGCGCTTTTGAGCGAGGGCGATCCGGTCCGCTGCCGGGCTCTGGCCGAGCGCCTCGACGGTTACAACGAAGAGCGTCGGGCCATCGAAGCGGAGGTTCTGGCGGCGGCGGATGCGGCCTACCAGGACGCGGGGGCGGCGCGCGATCTTATCTTCGTCGCGGGCCAGGACTGGCACCCCGGTGTGATCGGCATCGTCGCAGGCCGCTTGAAGGAGCGCTACGACCTGCCCGCCATCGTGGTCACGCAGGATAGCAGCGGCCTGGGCAAGGGCTCAGGGCGTTCGGTGCCTGGCGTCGATCTCGGGGCGGCGGTGATCGCGGCGCGCCAGGCCGGCCTGCTGGTCAACGGTGGCGGTCATGCCATGGCCGCGGGATTGACCGTCGCAGGGGACCAGATCGCGGCCCTGGAAGAGTTCCTGCGGGCGCGGATTGGCGCGCGTCTTGAGGAGATCGCCTACCGTCCCGCGCTTTCCATCGACGCCTGTCTCAGCCTGGCGGCGGCACAGGGCAGTCTCGTCCAGGCGCTGGAGCGCATTGCGCCCTTCGGCGCCGGCAATCCGGAGCCCCGCTTCGCCTTTGCCCAAGTGAAGGCCATTTCCGCCGATATCGTCGGAACAAATCATGTTCGAGCCCTGTTCGGAGATGAGTCGGGGGCCCGGCTACGGGCCATCGCCTTTCGGGCCCTAGAGACTCCGCTCGGCGAAAGGT
>JANQIA010000030.1 GCA_028282405.1 Rhodovibrionaceae bacterium | reverse complement strand
ATCATCGCCCAGATCACCGGCGAGGGCAGCGATATCACCGAGCGGGTGACCCGCAGCGGCAGCAGCGAGATCAACGTGCAGACCCAGGCCGGCGAGGGGCCGCGCGGGAACTATCGCGGCGCCCAGGGCCTCGACCCGGAGTTCATCGCCGAGCTCGAGCAGCAGTTCGGCCTCGACAAGCCCTGGTACGAGCGTTTCGGCGTCATGATGGTCAATTACCTGACCTTCGACTTCGGCGACTCCTTCTTTCGCGATCAGCCGGTGGTCGACCTGGTGATCGACAAGATGCCGGTCTCGATCTCCATCGGCATCTGGTCGACGGTGCTGATCTACCTGATCGCCATCCCGCTCGGCGTCGCCAAGGCGGTGCAGGACGGCAGCCGCTTCGACATCTGGACCTCGGCCATCGTGGTCATCGGCACCGCCATCCCCGGCTTCCTCTTTGCCGTCCTGCTGCTGGTGCTCTTCGCCGGCGGGGTCTATCTCGACTGGTTCCCACTCTCCGGCCTGACATCGGAGGGCTGGGACGATTTGCCGGTGATCGAGCAGGTGCTCGACTATCTCTGGCACCTGGTGTTGCCGATCGTCGCCGTCGCCATCGGCGGCTTCGCCGGCCTGACCATGCTGACCAAGAACTCCTTCCTCGATCAGATCAACATGCAGTACGTGCAGACGGCGCGCGCCAAGGGCCTGACCGAGCGCCGCGTGCTGTTCGGCCACGTCTTCCGCAACGCCATGCTGATTGTCATCTCCGGCTTCCCGGCGACGCTGATCGGCATGCTCTTCACCGGCTCGGTGCTGATCGAGGTGATCTTCTCGCTGGATGGCCTCGGCCTGCTCGGCTTCGAGGCGGTGTTCAACCGCGACTACCCCATCGTCCTTGGCACGCTCTACTTCTTCACCCTCTTCGGCCTGATCATGGGGATCATCACCGATCTCACCTACACCCTGATCGATCCTCGGATCGACTTCGAGACGCGGGAGACCTAAGGCCATGGCGACCCGCCTTTTCGGAATGGAGCTTTCGCCGCTCAACCAGCGCCGCCTGGCCAACTTCAAGGCCAACCGGCGCGGCTACTGGTCCTTCTGGATCTTCCTGGTCCTGTTCGTCCTCTCGCTCTTCGCCGAGGTGATCGCCAACGACAAGCCCTTCCTGGTCTGGTACGACGGCGGCCTCTACACCCCCATCCTGCAGCACTATCCGGAAACCGAATTCGGCGGCAGCCTGCCGACCGAGACGGACTACACCGACCCGGTGGTGCAGGAGATGATCGAGGCCAAGGGCTGGATGCTCTGGCCGCTGATTCGCTACAACCACCGCACCGTCGCCTGGGACCTGCCGGAGCCGGCGCCCTCGCCGCCCAGCGCCGAGCATTGGCTCGGCACCGACGATCAGGCGCGGGACGTCACCGCCCGGCTGATCTACGGCTTCCGAATATCGGTCCTCTTCGGCTTCATCCTGACCATCGTCTCGGCCGTGGTCGGGGTCTCTGCCGGCGCCATCCAGGGCTTCTACGGCGGCTGGATCGATCTCATCGCCCAGCGCTTCATCGAGATCTGGTCTTCCATGCCGCAGCTCTACATCCTGATCATCGTCGCCTCGGTGATCGAGCCGAACTTCTGGTGGCTGCTGATCGTTCTCCTCTTGTTCAGTTGGATCGGCTTCGTCGGCGTGGTGCGCGCCGAGTTCCTGCGCGCCCGAAACTTCGACTACGTGCGGGCCAGCCGGGCGCTGGGCGGCAGCGACGGCCGCATCATCTTCCGCCACGTGCTGCCCAACGCCATGGTGGCGACCCTGACATTCATGCCCTTCACCCTGGCCGGCTCGGTGACGGCGCTGACCTCGCTCGACTTCCTCGGTGTCGGTCTGCCGCCCGGTTCGGCTTCGCTCGGCGAGCTGCTGGCCCAAGGCAAGGCCAACCTGCAGGCGCCCTGGCTCGGCCTCACCGGCTTCTTCGTCATCGGCATCATGCTCTCGCTGCTGATCTTCATCGGCGAAGCGGTGCGCGATGCCTTCGACCCGCGGAAGCTCTTCGCCGCGCCGCCGCCGCCGGAAGAGACCGGGCCGGACGAGGCGGCCGCCAAGCCGGTGCGGGTCGCGCCGCAGGGGGCGGAGTAGGACATGGCCGAGCAAGAGCCGCTGCTCAGGGTCGCCAACCTGGGCGTCAACTTCCGCACGCCGCACGGCAAGCATGCCGCCGTCACCTCGATCTCCTTCGATCTCGACCGCGGCGAGACCCTGGCCCTGGTCGGCGAGTCCGGCTCCGGCAAGTCGGTGACCGCGCTGTCGCTTCT
>JANQIA010000304.1 GCA_028282405.1 Rhodovibrionaceae bacterium | reverse complement strand
CCGCCGTCGAGCCGGATGCCGAAGCCGGTGGCGCCGCGATAGGCGGTGATGCGGCCGTAGTCCGGCTTGAAGTTGGACTCCGGGTCTTCCGTGGTGATGCGGCACTGCATGGCGTGGCCACGCAGCTGGATGGCCTCTTGCGAGGGCACGCCGGTCTCGCTCTCCTGGCCGATGTGGCCGCCGAGCGCGATCTGGATCTGCGCCTTGACGATGTCGATGCCGGTGACCTCTTCGGTCACCGTGTGCTCGACCTGGATGCGGGGATTGACCTCGATGAAATAGAAGGCGCCACTGTCCGCATCCATCAAGAACTCGACCGTGCCTGCGCCCACGTAGTTGGCAGCTTGGCAGAGGGCGAGGGCGGCCTGACAGATCTCCTGCCGCTTGGCGGCGTCGAGGTAGGGGGCGGGCGCGCGTTCCACGACCTTCTGATTGCGCCGCTGCAGAGAGCAGTCGCGCTCGAAGAGGTGCACCACGTTGCCGTGGCGGTCGCCGAGGATCTGCACCTCCACATGCCGGGCGCGCTGAACCAGCTTTTCGAGATAGACCTCGCCGTTGCCGAACGCGGCTTCGGCCTCGCGGCGCCCGGCATCGATCTGCTCCAGGAGCTCTTCGGGGGACTCGATCACCCGCATCCCGCGACCGCCGCCGCCCCAACTGGCTTTCAGCATCAGGGGATAGCCGACCTCCTCGGCCAGGCGCCGGCACGCGTCGTCGTCCTGGGGCAGGGGGCCTGTTGCCGGCATGACCGGGACGCCCGCCGAGACCGCAAGGTTACGCGCCGCGACCTTGTTGCCGAGCGCCCGCATGACGTCTGCCGGCGGGCCGACGAAGGTGATGCCGTTGCGCACACAGGCCTCGGGCAGCTCGGGCTTCTCGGAGACGAAGCCGTAGCCGGGATGCAGCAGGGTGGCGCCGGCGCGCTTGGCGGTGCGGATGATTTCGTCGATATCGAGATAGGCCTTCACCGGGCCGAGGTCTGCCCCGATGCGGTAGCTCTCGTCCGCCTTGAAGCGATGGAGGGCGAGTTTATCCTCCTCGGCGTAGATCGCGACGGTGCGCAAGCCCAGCTCTGTCGCCGCGCGCATGACCCGGATGGCGATCTCGCTTCGATTGGCGACCAAGAGCTTGCGTTGTGACACAGGTGTCTCCCTGTTGAATGGTGGTACCGGGCGGCGGGTGGCACGGCCGTGCCGAGCGCGATCTGCGCTATAACGATCTGCAAGCGTAGTTTATTCGATTATTGTGCGCTGCAAAACCGAATGAAGGCCTTTCCAGGCACAATGGGGAATGAACCGCCATCGGCGTCTTGATCAGCGGCACCTGGCCTGAGCGCGCCCTTCTGCCCTGTTCACTCCGGGAAGGCTGGGAGATAAAGGTAGCCGCAGGCAACAGAAACCTCCGTCGGCAGCGGGTAGGCTAAGGATGCACACACACGACACTTCGCGTTGGACCCACGACCACGTCTTCGGCCAGGACGCGGTGAAGTCCGGAGAGCGGCGAACCCTGATCGTCGTCGTCATCACCTTGGTCGCCATGGTGGTCGAGATCAGCGCAGGCTTGGCATTCGGGTCCATGGCCTTGTTGGCGGACGGGCTTCACATGGGCTCGCACGCCGTGGCGCTCGGCATCGCCTTTTTGGCTTATGTTGCGGCCCGACGATTTGCCGGGGACTCGCGCTTTTCGTTCGGCACGGGAAAGATAAACGCGTTGGCGGGTTTCGCCGGGGCGCTGCTTCTCGCCGTCTTCGCGGTCGGGGTCGCCTGGGAGAGCGTTACGCGGCTGATCAATCCCGTGGAAATCGCCTATTCCCAGGCAATCATCGTGGCGGTCGTGGGGCTTGTCGTGAACGTCGTCTGCGCCTTCATCCTGGTCGGCGGCGGGGATCACCACCACCACCACGACCATGAGCACCACCATGACCGCGCCGCCGTGCACCAAGCCGATCACAGTCATGAGGACCACAATCTGCGCGCCGCTTACCTGCATGTTTTGGCGGATGCGCTGACGTCGGTGCTGGCCATCGTCGCTCTGCTGGGCGGCTGGCTTTTTGGCGCCGCCTGGCTGGATGCCGCCATGGGCATCGTCGGAGCCGTTCTGATCGCGCGCTGGTCGATATCGCTGATCAGCAAGAGCGCCTTGGTCTTGCTGGACTGGCAGGCGCCGGCCCCGGTGCGGGCGCAGATCAGGCGTCTCTTCGAGCAAGGCGACGACCGGGTTGTCGATCTTCACGTATGGTCGGTCGGGCCTGGAATCCGCGCAGCCGTCGTCAGCATCGTGACCCACCATCCGAAGCCGCCGGCGGAGTACAAAGCACGGGTTCCGGAGGGGTTGGGCATCGTCCATCTGACCGTCGAAACGCACCTTTGCAGCTAGGTGCCGGCATCGAAGGGGAGCTGCAGTCCGCCCAGACCGAGCTTGCGCAAAGATTGACGAGTAGGACCAGTGAACGGCGCGGGCGGTTCGTTTCTACAGCAGATGCTGAATAGCTCGCCTCGTGTAGCTGGTCGATATGCACCGTCAAGCAACACGATGAAACGCCGGAGTAGCCTCCCCGCCGTCCCTCGTGCTATTTCGCGATAGCGAAAAGAAACGACGGCGGATTTGGTGTGACGGAGGCGGGTGTTGGACAGCGGCGCGTGGACTGACTCGCGGCAAGCCGACTGTTTGCAGCGCAGCCACGGCCGGCTGCGCCTGACTCTGCGAGACCGTGCCGGTCGCACGGGCATTGCATCGTGGTATCAGTTCGGTGCCGCGAAAGCGCGCGCACCGAAGGTCTATACCCACGACGGCATCGAAGCTCTGCTGATCAATACGGCCGGCGGCCTGACCGGCGGCGATAGCTTCGAGATTTCGCTCTCCGTGGAGCACGATGCCTTGGGCGTGTTCACCAGTCAGGCCAGCGAGAAGCTCTATCGCAGTATCGGTGGGACCGCGTCGATCAAGGTCGACATGAGCGTTGCCGAGAACGGGCGCGGCTATTGGGTGCCGCAGGACACCATCTTCTTCGATGAGGCCTCCCTGTCGCGGGAGCTCAGGCTGGCGGCGGCGGAGAGCGCCGAGCTTCTGATCATGGAGCCGCTCGTGTTCGGGCGCGAGGCCATGGGCGAGCGGGTCTCGAAGGGACACTACCGTGACTCCTGGCGCGTCTCGGTCGACGATAAGCTCGTCTTTGCGGAAGAAGCGCGACTGAGCGGCGACATCGCGGCTGGCCTGGCCCGCCCCGCCCTGGGAAGAGGGGCGACGGCCTTTCTCACCGGCCTCTACCGTGGCCCCGCCATGGAAGAAAAGCGCGACGCTCTGCGCGACCTTCCCTGTGGCGAGGGGACTTGGGCGGGGGCAAGCCTGCTGCGCGGCACCTTGAGCTTTCGCGTGGTGGCGCCGGACCCGGCAGATATGCGGCGCTGGATGGCAGCCGCCTACCGCATCCTCAGCGGCCTGCCGACGCCGATCGCTTGGCGCTGTTAGCGGTAGAGAAGAATGATCGAGGTCTTTGGGAGCGCGTTATGAACCTGACACCACGAGAGAAGGACAAGCTGCTCATTGCCATGGCGGCCATGGTGGCTCGTCGCCGGCTGGAGCGTGGCGTGAAGCTGAACCATCCCGAGGCCATCGCCTTGATCAGCGACTTCGTCGTCGAGGGCGCGCGCGACGGGCGCTCGGTCGCCGATCTGATGGAAGCCGGCGCCTCGGTCATCAGCCGTGAGCAGGTGATGGAGGGGGTCGCCGAGATGATCCATGACGTGCAGGTCGAGGCGACCTTCCCCGACGGGACCAAGCTGGTCACCGTGCATCAACCCATTCGTTAGGCGAGGGGCTAGTTATATGATTCCCGGAGAAGTTTTTCCCGCTGATGGCGAGATCGAGCTGAACGCCGGCCAAGCGACGGTCACGCTGTCTGTGGCCAACAGTGGCGACCGGCCCATCCAAGTCGGCTCTCACTATCATTTCTTCGAGACCAACGACGCGCTGCTCTTCGAGCGTGAGAGGGCGCGCGGCATGCGGCTCGACATTCCGGCCGGCACGGCGGTGCGCTTCGAGCCGGGACAAAGCCGGGAGGTGACGCTGGTGCCCTATGCCGGTGCGCGGAAGGTCTATGGCTTCAAACAGCGCGTCATGGGCGCGCTCGAGGACTGAGGGGGAAGCGGCATGCCGGCAAAGATTGGACGCGCCGCCTATGCGGACATGTACGGCCCCACCGTCGGGGACCGGCTTCGTCTCGCGGACACCGAGTTGCTGATCGAGGTCGAGCAGGACCTCACGACCTATGGCGAGGAGGTCAAGTTCGGCGGCGGCAAGGTCATCCGCGACGGTATGGGCCAGTCGCAGGTAACCCGTGCCGAGGGCACGGCCGACACCGTCATCACCAACGCGCTGATCGTCGATCACTGGGGCATCGTCAAAGCCGACGTGGGATTGCGAGACGGCCGCATCGTCGGCATCGGCAAGGCCGGCAACCCGGACGTCCAGCCTGGTGTCGACATCGTCATCGGACCCTCGACCGAGGCGATCGCAGGCGAGGGCAAGATCCTGACCGCCGGCGGCTTCGATGCGCACATCCACTTCATCTGCCCGCAGCAGATCGAAGAAGCGCTGATGTCCGGCGTCACCACCATGCTGGGCGGCGGCACGGGGCCGGCGACCGGCACCAATGCGACGACGTGCACGCCGGGTGCCTGGCATATCGGGCGCATGCTGCAGGCGGCCGACGGCTTTCCCATGAACTTGGCCCTGTCGGGCAAGGGCAATGCCTCGCGCCCGGAAGGCCTGGTCGAGCAGATCGAGGGCGGGGCCTGCGCGCTGAAGCTGCATGAGGATTGGGGCACGACCCCGGCCGCCATCGACTGCTGTCTCGCTGTCGCTGACGACCTCGACGTTCAGGTGATGATCCACACCGATACCCTGAACGAGAGCGGCTTCGTCGAGACCACCATCGCCGCACTCAAGGGCCGCACCATCCATGCCTTTCATACCGAAGGGGCAGGGGGCGGCCACGCGCCGGACATCATCAAGGTCTGCGGCGAGAGCAACGTCATTCCTTCCTCGACCAACCCGACCCGGCCCTACACCGTGAACACCATCGAAGAGCATCTCGATATGCTGATGGTGTGCCATCACCTGGATGCCAACATCCCGGAAGACGTGGCCTTCGCCGAGTCGCGCATCCGGCGGGAGACCATCGCCGCCGAGGACATCCTGCACGACCTCGGCGCTCTCTCGATCATCGCCTCCGACAGCCAGGCCATGGGCCGGGTCGGAGAGGTGCTGATCCGCACCTGGCAGACGGCCGACAAGATGAAGCGGCAGCGCGGCGCCTTGCCGGAAGAGCGTGGCGATAACGACAACGTGCGGGTCAAGCGCTACATCGCCAAATACACCATCAACCCCGCCATCGCCCACGGAATGTCCGAGCACATCGGCTCGGTCGAGGTTGGCAAGCGCGCGGACCTGGTGCTCTGGAATCCGGCCTTCTTCGGCGTGAAGCCGGACCTGGTGCTCTTGGGCGGCAGCATCGCGGCGGCGCCCATGGGCGACCCAAATGCGTCCATCCCCACACCCCAGCCGGTGCACTACCGCCCCATGTTCGGGGCCTTCGGCGGGGCGCAGGCAGCCGGTTCCGTCACCTTCGTCTCCCGCGCTGCCTTTGAGAGCGATCTCGCCGCGACGCTCGGGCTGGCCAAGAGCGTACTGCCGGTCAGCAATGTGCGCGGTGGGATCTCGAAGGCCTCTATGATCCACAACGACGCTACGCCGACCATCGAGGTGGACCCGGAAACCTATGAGGTCCGGGCAGACGGCGAGCTGTTGACCTGCGAGCCGGCAGAGGTTCTGCCCATGGCCCAGCGCTACTTCCTCTTCTGATGGACGGGAGCGAGCAAACCTTGCCGCGCGCCGGCGCGGTTCTGCGTCGCGGCACTTGGAGCGGCGAGCCGGCCGACGTTGTCTGCCTCGACTACGACGCACGCAGCCGCCGCCGACTGGTTCTGACCGGCGAGGGCGGGCTGGCCATCTTGCTCGACCTGCCGCGCCCTTCGGCACTCGAGCAAGGCGACGCCCTGACGCTCGACGACAACCGCCTTGTCGCTGTCCGTGCCGCCGCCGAAGAGCTGTTGGAGGTGCGCTGCGGAACGGAAGCCGCCCTGGTGCGCGTCGCCTGGCATCTCGGCAACCGGCACTTGCCGACCGAGATCGCGGAAGAGGCGCTCTACATCCGCTACGATCATGTGATCGAAGAGATGCTGCAGGGCCTGGGCGCGGAGACGCTTCGCGTTTCGCGACCCTTTCAGCCGGAGCGCGGCGCCTACGCCGGCGGACACGGCCATACCCACAGCCATGCGCACGAGCATGACGATGGATGATCAGCAAGACCTGCTGCGGCTCCTGACCTGGCTTTCGCCGTCCTTTCCGGTCGGCGCCTTCAGCTACTCCCATGGCCTGGAGTGGGCTGTCGAGGCGGAGGACATCAGGGACCGCGCAAGCCTTTTGGCATGGGTCGAGGACATCGTCACGTCGGGCGCCGGCCGCAACGACCTGGTCCTGATGGCAGAGGCCTGGCAGGCCGCCAAGGCGCAGGACGCGGCGCGCCTGTCGGCCGTGGCCGATCTTGCGGTAGCGCTCTCGCCCTCGGCCGAGCGCGCCTTGGAGACGGAGGCGCAGGGCGAAGCCTTTCGTCAGGCGGTCGGCACGGCCTGGCCGGCGGCGGCTTGCGATCTGCCCAACATTCCCTATCCGATCGCAGTCGGTGTGGCGGCCGCCGGCTGCGACATCGCGCTCACGCCGGCTCTGACCGCGTACCTTCATGCGCTGGCTGCCAACCTGGTCTCGGCCGGCCTGCGGCTTATCCCGCTCGGGCAAAGCGACGGGGTGCGTGTCCTCGCCGCGCTCGAAGCGCCGATCCTGGCGCAGGCCGACTGGGCGGCACACTCCACACTGGACGATCTCGGCGGTTTCTCGATGATCGCCGACATCGCCTCCATGCGTCACGAAACCCAATACACGAGGTTGTTTCGCTCATGAGCACATCCCCCAACGGTCCCCTGCGCGTCGGCATCGGTGGCCCCGTCGGGTCCGGCAAGACGGCATTGATGGAAGCGCTGTCCCGCGCGCTCTTCGGCCGCTTCGACCTCTGCGCAATCACCAACGACATCTACACGAAGGAAGATGCCGAAATCCTGACCCGCACCGGCGCCTTGCCGGAAGAGCGTATACTGGGTGTCGAGACCGGCGGTTGCCCCCATACGGCCATCCGCGAGGACGCCTCGATCAATCTCGCAGCCGTCGCCGAGATGAATGGCCGCTTTCCCAAGATGGACCTCATCCTCATCGAGTCCGGCGGCGACAACCTGGCGGCCACCTTTTCGCCGGAGCTAGCCGACCTGACGATCTACGTCATCGACGTCTCCGCCGGCGAGAAGATCCCGCGTAAGGGCGGGCCGGGCATCACCCGCTCGGACCTTCTTGTGATCAACAAGACGGATTTGGCGCCGTTGGTCGGGGCGGATCTGGACGTCATGGATCGAGACGCCAAGCGCATGCGGGGCGAGCGGCCCTTCGTCTTCACCAACCTCAAGCAAGGCAAAGGCGTCGAGGAAATCGCCGCCTTCATCGTGGCGCAGGGTGGCCTCTCTCAAGGGGCGCCAGGGAGCAGCTCTCGGCCGGCTGAGCTGGGCGCCTAGGCTGCCGGCCTCTCGGGACTGACGCCATGAGCGGGCTGCTGGCTCTTCTCGATGACGTGGCGGCCATCGCCAAGCTCGCCGCCGCCCAGCTCGACGATGTGGCCGCGCAGGCCACCAAGGCCGGCACCAAGGCCGCCGGCGTGGTGATCGATGATGCGGCGGTCACCCCGAAGTACGTCACCGGCCTGCCGGCGGCGCGCGAGCTGCCCATCGTCTGGAAGATCGCCCGGGCCTCCTTCTTCAACAAGCTGGTCATCCTGCTGCCGCTGGCCCTGCTGCTGAATGCCTTTCTGCCTTGGCTTCTGACCCCATTGCTGATGCTGGGCGGCTGCTATCTCTGCTTCGAGGGCGCCGAGAAGATTTGGCATCTCATCGTCCCGCACGAGCCCGAGGGGCCACGCAAAGCGGAGACCCTGGACGCGGCTCTGCTGGAGGAGCAGCGGGTCAAAGGGGCGATCAAGACCGACTTCATCCTATCGGCCGAGATCATGACCATCACCTTGGCGGCCATCGAGACGGACAGCGTTTGGACCGAGGGTCTGGCGCTGGCCGCGGTGGCCATCGGGATCACCGCGCTGGTCTATGGCGCAGTCGCGCTCCTGGTGAAGGCCGACGACATCGGGCTCAAGATGAGCCAGGCCGGGCACTTCGCCGTGGTGCGGGCGCTGGGCCGCTGGATCGTCAAGTCCATGCCGAAGATCCTGGCACTGATCGCGACCGTCGGCACGGCCGCCATGCTCTGGGTCGGCGGCAGCATCCTGGTCCACGGCGTCAATGACCTGGGTTGGCCCTGGCTCTATGACAGCATTCATCACCTGGCCGTTGCGGCAGCGCAGGAGATCGCTGCGGCCGACGGCGCGATCACCTGGGCGGTCACCGCGTTCTTGGACGGCCTGGTTGGTCTTGCCGCCGGCTTGCTGCTCATCCCTATCGTCGCGAAGCTGCTACTGCCGCTCTTCGGTGTCTTTGCCAGGCGCAAGGCAGACGAAGACTCCACCCAGGGAACGAAGGTTTGACCATGTCCGCGCCTTACAGCATTCAGCGCCTGACGTCCGACGATCCGGATCTGATGGACGCGCTCTTGACCCTCTTCGGCGACGTCTTCGAGATGCGAGAGACCTACGGTGCGGCGCGCCCGGGCAAGGCCTACAGGGAGCGGCTGCTTAGCAGCGATGACTTCATCGCCCTGGTGGCGCTCTCGGACGGCCGAGTGATCGGCGGGCTTGCCGCCTACATGCTTAGGAAGTTCGAGCAGGAGCGCAGCGAGATCTACATCTACGATCTCGCGGTCGACGGCGCGCATCGTCGCCAGGGCATTGCCACCGCCTTGATCGAGGCGCTGAAGCCCATCGCCCGCGACAACGGCGCCTACGTCATCTTCGTACAGGCCGATCAGGGCGACGAACCGCCCATTGCGCTCTACAGCAAGCTGGGCACTCGGGAGGAGGTCCTCCACTTCGACATCGACGTGGAGTAGCGCTTCGCTGCAGACGGCATAGGGGATGGTCGGCCGGGCAAAGAGCTTGCGAGCTATTGGCCGCGCTCGAAAAGATATGCCGTTCCCTCCCGTATGCGCCTCAAATCGAACTTAGACCATGTGACGCGATCCATGAGGCGGTCATTGTGGTCATAGAGGGTCAGGCTGCCTCCCTCGTTGGGAAGTCTGATCTTTCCTTTCGTGCGCCCTTTGAGCCGCAATGCGGCACCAGGCTCGATACTGTCATTGATGGTGACCTCGCGCCGCTGACCATCGATGAGCTTCCAGCCATTCAAAGCGAGCTTGCGATCTCCACGGTTGTAGAGCGTGACCCACTCGTTTCGTTCTTCGTTGCCGACCGGATTGATCATTGCCGCATTGATCAGGATCTGGCGTTCAGACAGGGTCACGACACCACGGCGAATCTCTCTATTGTCTGCAACCACATCGGAGATGGCTCTGACTGGAATTCGCTCCGGAAACGAAGTGACTTTGAACCTGTCTCTACGCTTCTTTCTGTTGTGGTAGAACAGCGGATTGCGGGCATAGAGCAATTTGCCGAAATCGATTCCGGTGGCGTTCTGAAGCTCGCTTATCGTCACCTGATAGCGCATGTCGGTCTTCACGGTCGCCGCTCCTTTGCGGTCGCGCAGAACGCGTTCGTCCTGGAAGATCGCAAAGGCCTTCACGCCAAGTTTTTCAGATTGCTTGTCGCTTTTTGAGCGGTAGCAGATAACCTTGAAGAAGCCGGATGGCACACGCGCGGATTTCTCGTCGGAGAGATAAATGGACCGGTCGAGATCCCCATAGATTGGGCCAGTGAACACCGTCAGCTTGTCGTTTGAATCCTCGCCAAATTCCCTGACGACGTCCTCTTCTAGAGCTCTCCATTCGTCGCGATTCAGGTTTTTGTGTTGGAGTGATGCGTTGGCATAGATGAAGGTCGCTTTGGCGGCCTTATCGGCCTCGGCGTCCGTACATCCCCACATGGCATTGTAACGCATGACCATGTGCCCGCGATCATAGGGATTCTCGACTGACCTGCCGGTACGCGTTGTTCTGTCTTTGTAGAACTCGTTCCCGAGTTGGTTCTCTTTCCCGATGGCCGGGTCTTTCGACCAGGGCTTCTTTCCCTTTTCGCTGCCGAGCTCTTTGAGCTTCGTCTGATCCAAATTGAAGGCCGAGTAGATCAGTTGCTTTGTGTGCTTGTTCATCACCAGCGTAAAGTGAATGTGGTCCGAGAAGATGCCCTGCCTCAGAGAACCGGGCCTTTTTAGAACAGACGCTTCTAGCTCCTCGTCGAATCCCGGAAGCGGTATGTGAATGTCGTCGCCAATAAAGTCTGGATCGTAACCTATCTTCATGACGTAAGCCCCCTGCTGCCGTGTTTCGACAGTTCGGTTCACGTGACTTTCGACTACATGCAGTACGAGGCACGTGAAGCGTGTCCTTTCAGCGCGACACCGAACTGCCCTTCCATTTTCATGAGAGGTATCTCAAACAGTCCAATGCTACTGTGAATTGAGTTTGCTTCAAGTATGACGGACCACTTCGTTGCTGAGCGAACCTGTGCTGAGGTCCATCGACGTTTGCCGACGCCAACAATCGGATGGCAGCGCCAGCGGCAATGCGTTTCTTTCGCGTCCTCTCAAGATCAAGGGGACGCGCATGCAGCTCAAGGACAAGGTTGCCATCATCACCGGGGCGAGCAGCGGCATCGGTGCGGCGGCCGCCGCGCTCTTCGCCGAAGAAGGCGCTAAGCTGGTGCTCGGTGCCCGCCGTGGGGACCGGCTCGATCAGGTCGTCGAGGACATTAGGGCGAGCGGCGGCGAGGCCCAGGCGCTTGCCGGCGACGTGCGAGACGAAGACTACGCGGAGGCTCTGGTAGAGTTGGCTCTGAAACGCCACGGGCGGCTCGACATCGGTTTCAACAATGCCGGCGTGCTGGGTGCGGCGGGCAATGTCGAAGCGCTTACGGCCGAGGAGTGGCGCACGACTTTGGAGACCAACCTGGTCAGCGCCTTCTTCGCCGCGAAGCACCAGGTGCCGCCGATGCGTGCGCAGGGCAGCGGTTCGGTCCTCTTCACCTCCAGCTTCGTCGGGCAGGGCATCGGCTTTCCCGGGCTGAGCGCTTACGGCGCCAGCAAGGCGGGGCTCGTGGGCCTCGTGCAGTGCCTGGCGGTCGAGTTGGGGGAGAGCGGCATCCGGGTCAACGCACTCTTGCCCGGAGGCACCAAGACACCGATGGCGGGAGACTTTGCCGACGACCCCGCCGCCGCCGAGGGCATCGCCCGGATGCACGCGCTCAAGCGCATGGCCGAGCCGCAGGAGATCGCCAAGGCGGCCCTCTTCCTCGCCTCCGATGCGGCGAGCTTCGTCACCGGCGCGGCCATGCTGGCCGACGGCGGCAACTCGATCAGCAAGGGGTGACGGGCGGTGGGCATCGACAGCCGGCGGCAAGCGGCTAGTCTTGTGGGGCAGGTGAACGCTCTGCAGTCTTCAACGCCAATCTTCCGGCCATGCTCGATACCCCGATGTCCTCAACGCAGTCTTCGCCCAATCCCCGGCGGGTGCTCGTGCTGGGCGCGACCGGCACCATCGGCCGAGCGACGGTGCAGGCCTTGCTTTCGCGCGGCCACGAGGTGGTCTGTTTCCTCAGGCCCCGAAGCGGAGGCGGAGAGGTGCCCCGGTTTCTCGAAGGGGCCAGCCTCCGCTTCGGCCAGGTGACGGACCCGGCCTCCATCGCGCGCGACGGCGTCAAAGGAGAGCGCTTCGATGCGCTGGTCTCTTGCCTAGCCTCGCGGACCGGCGCGCCGAAGGATGCCTGGGCGATCGACTATCAGGCGCAGCTCAACGTTCTGACGGCGGCGAAAGACGCCGGCGTTCCGCATATGGTGCTGCTCTCGGCCATCTGCGTGCAGAAGCCGCTGCTCGCCTTTCAGCATGCCAAGCTGGCTTTCGAGGCGGCGCTGATCGAGTCCGGCCTGACCTATTCGATCGTCCGGCCCACGGCCTTCTTCAAGTCGCTCTCCGGGCAGATCGCGCGGGTGAAGGGAGGTAAGCCCTTCCTGGTCTTCGGCGACGGCACTTTGACCGCGTGCAAGCCGATCAGCGACCGCGACTTGGCCAACTACTTGGTCGACTGCCTCGATGACGAAAGCCGGCACAACCGCATCCTGCCCATCGGCGGGCCAGGAGCGTCGATCACCCCGAGAGAGCAGGGCGAGCGGCTCTTCGCGCTGCTCGGCAAGACACCGCGCTTCAAGCAGGTGCCGGTCAAGCTTCTCGACGGCATCATCTGGACGCTCGGGGCCCTGGGCCAGGTGGTGCCGCCTCTGAAGGAGAAGGCCGAGCTGGCCCGCATCGGCCGCTACTACGCCACCGAGTCCATGCTGCTGCTCGACCCGGAAACCGGCTGCTACGATGCTGCCGCCACGCCGTCCTACGGCTCCGACAGCCTGTTCGACTTCTACGAACGCGTCATCAAAGGCGAGGACTCGGTCGACCTCGGCGATCACGCGGTGTTTTGAGGCGGGTCGCTGGCGGGCCAAGCCTCAAGGTTGACTTGTACGCCTGAGAACCAAGCCGACAGCGGCGTGGCTCTCATTGCCGGCGAGCTGGCCTTCGACGCGTTCGGCGATGGTGAAGCCTTCGGATAGGTAGAGCGACAGCGCCGGCCCGTTGCCTTCGAGCACTTCGATCATCATGTCGGGGCCGGCCTGGGCCACGGCGTGCCGGAGCAAGGCCAGCCCCACGCCCTTTCGGTAGAACGGCGGGTCGACGTAGAGCCAGGTGAGCTCTTCGTCGCTGTAGGCCACGAAGCCGCGCACCTCATCATCGACCTCCGCGACGGAGAGCTTGCCGTCGAACAGGCCTTCGTTCTCGGCGGTTTGCTGCAGCGTCAGAAAGGCGTCCGTGCCGACGCTTCGTTCCAGCTCATGCAAGCGCGCGGCGTCGTGGATCTCGCAAAGCCTGGCCCAGTCGGCCGCCTGGTAAGGCCGTATTCTTACAGTCATCGGTCGGTGCGTCTCGTGGCAGCCTGATACCCCGCAGCAGGCCGATGAGGTACCAGAGGGTCGATTGTCAGAGCCTTCGATCGGCTGTATCGCACGCGAATGGAGCAAGGTCACGGACAGTCCAACATGCTCGTCTTGACGACGCCGCGCTTGACCATTCGGCCTTTTGTCGAGGGGGATGCCTCGGCCATGGCAGAGGTGCTCTGTGATGCCGCGGTTATGCGCTTCAGCGACAATGGCCCCCTGGATAGCGGACAGGTCTCCAACTGGGTCGGGGAGCAGATCGCCGCTTACTCTCTCTCGCCAGGTTTTGGCCGCTCGGCGATCTGCGTGGCGGCGGCTGCGCAGGCCATTGGCTACATCGGGGTGACGCAGGCCGAAGGCCGCACGGGCGCGCGTGAGGCAGAGCTCGGCTTTCGGCTGGCACGGCGGAGCTGGGGCAGGGGCTATGCTACGGAAGCCGCGCAAGCTGTCCTCGAGGCTGCCTTTGCAAGCGGCAGGATCGATCGACTGTTCGGGATCGTGGAGCCCGACAATCGCGCCTCGGTCCGCGTGCTGCAGAAGCTCGGCATGTCCTATGCCCGGCCCATCACCTTCGTCGGCTACGACCGCCCCGACCACCTCTACGTCCTGGACAAGCCTGGCCTTTGAGCGGTTCGTCGCTAGGTGTAAGCTCTGGGCAATCGACGTGTCATCGCCCCGAGGGCCGAAGACGAAGAGGTCACGCGCATGCGCAAGACGCTGAAAATCCTTCACACGCTCGCCGCCTGCGGCATGATCGGCGGGCTACTGGTCTACATGCTGCTGCTCGTCGAGGCGCGGCAGGACACACCGGAAGCCTATGCCGATCTGCGCTGGTCGATCTCGCAGCTCAGCGACTATGTGCTGATGCCCTCGCTGGCCATCGTGGTCGTCTCGGGCCTCTTGGCCATGGTGGTGCACCGGCCCTACATGGACAAGCGCTGGGCCTGGGTGAAGGCGGCCTCCGGCATCCTGATGTTCAAGGGCGTGCTGACCATCGTCGGCGCCAAAGCGAACTATGCCGCCGGAGTGGCCGAGAAGATCGCGAACGGCGAGGCCTCCCGCGAAGCCCTCGATGCCGCGCTCGCCTACGAATGGTATGCGCTCGGCGCTATCCTGGCATTGTCGGTCGCCAACGTGATCCTGGGCGTCTGGCGCCCGAAGCTGAAGGTTGGCGAGGAACCGCGCGCGCGGCGTGCCCCGCAAGCGCCGGCGAAGAGCGAAGCCGTCGCTGTGGAAGACGAACGGATCCGCCCGGCCGCTTAGATCTATTGCTGCAAAAGCAAAGGGCGGACCGAAGCGGCCCGCCCTAAGCGTCGTACAAGGGTTATCTGAAAGGCTCGATTAGGCTAGGCAGCCAGATCGAAGCGGTCGGCGTTCATCACCTTGGTCCAGGCCGCCACGAAGTCGCGTACGAACTTTTCGTGGTTGTCGTCCTGAGCATAGACCTCGGCGTAGGAGCGCAGGATGGAGTTGGAGCCGAAGACCAGATCGGCGCTGGTCGCGGTCCACTTCAAGTCACCCGTCTTGCGATCGCGGATCTCGTAGGTGCCACCGTCGACCGGGTGCCAGCTATAGGCCATGTCGGTCAGGTTGACGAAGAAATCCGTGGTCAGCTGTCCGACGCGGTCGGTGAAGACACCGTGCTTCGAGCCGCCGTGGTTGGCACCCAGAACACGCAGGCCGCCGACCAGAACCGTCATCTCGGGCGCACTGAGGCCGAGAAGCTGCGCCCGGTCGAGCATCATCTCTTCGGGGCTCACGGCGTAGTTCGTCTTCTCCCAGTTGCGGAAGCCATCGGCGAGCGGCTCGAGAACGTCGAAGGAGTCCGCATCGGTCTCGGCGTCGCTTGCGTCACCGCGGCCGGGCGTGAAGGGCACATCGACGTTGTAGCCGGCCGCCTTGATCGACAGCTCCAGCCCGACGTTGCCGGCGAGGACGATGACGTCGGCCAGGGACGCACCGCTCGCGGCCGCAATCGGCTCGAGGACGCCGAGCACCTTCGCCAGACGATCGGGCTCGTTGCCTTCCCAGTCCTTCTGCGGCGCCAGACGGATGCGCGCGCCGTTCGCGCCGCCGCGCATGTCCGAGCGGCGGAAGGTCCGGGCACTGTCCCACGCGGTTGCGATCAGCTCGGCAGCCGAGAGGCCGCTTTCGGCAATCTTCGCCTTGAGCGTTGCCACGTCGTAGTTGCTGTTCGCAGCCGGGATCGGGTCCTGCCAAATCAGATCTTCGTTCGGCACGTCCGGGCCCAGATAGTTGGCCCTGGGACCCATGTCGCGGTGGGTCAGCTTGAACCAGGCGCGGGCGAAAGTGTCGGCAAAGTAGTCCGGGTCGGCTATGAACTTCTGGCAGATGGCATTGTAGATCGGGTCGACCTTCATCGCCATGTCGGCATCGGTCATCATCGGGCTGTGACGGACCGACGAGTCGGTCGGGTCGACCGGCTTGTCCTCTTCCTTGATGGAGACAGGCTCCCACTGCCAGGCGCCGGCCGGGGACTTCTTGAGCTCCCACTCATGGCCGAAGAGCATGTCGAAGTAGCCCATGTCCCACTGGGTGGGATGCGTGGTCCAGGCGCCCTCGATGCCGGAGGTGAAGGCATTGGTCGCCTGGCCGTCCAGGCCCGGGTTCGACCAGCCGAAGCCCTGCGCTTCGATGCCCGCCGCTTCCGGCTCGACACCGATATGGTCGACTGCGCCACGGCCATGGGCTTTACCGACAGTGTGGCCGCCGCAGGTCAACGCCGCGGTCTCTTCGTCGTTCATGGCCATGCGCGCGAAGGTCTCGCGGATGTGGTGTGCGGTCTTCGCCGGGTCCGGATTGCCGTTCACCCCCTCCGGATTGACGTAGATGAGGCCCATGTGCACGGCCGCCAGGGGGTTCTCGAGCGTCGAAGCCTGTTCGAGATCGCCATAGCGCTGCTCGCTCGGTGCCAGCCACTCTTTCTCGGAGCCCCAGTAGACGTCCCGCTCCGGGCCCCAGATGTCCTCGCGGCCAAAGCCGAAGCCGAAGGTCTTCAGGCCCATCGACTCATAGGCGACGGTGCCGGAGAGGAGAATGAGATCGGCCCACGACAGCGCGTTGCCGTACTTCTTCTTGACCGGCCAGAGCAGGCGGCGCGCCTTGTCCAGGCTGGCGTTGTCCGGCCAGGAGTTCAGCGGCGCAAAGCGAATGTTGCCGGAGCCGCCGCCGCCGCGGCCATCGGACACCCGGTAGGACCCCGCGGAGTGCCATGCCAGACGGATCATCAGACCGCCATAGTGGCCCCAGTCGGCCGGCCACCAGTCCTGGCTTTCGGTGAGGAGAGCCTTGACGTCTGCTTTGACGCCTTCGAAATCCAAGCCCTTCACCGCATCGCGATGATTGTAGTCCGCGTCCATGGGATCTGTGCGGGCGCCGTGCTGGTGCAGGATTTCGAGGTTCAGTGCGTTCGGCCACCACTTGGTGACAGGCTTATCCATCGACGTATTGCCGCCGATATGGAAAGGGCAGCCGCTCGCCGGTTTCCCGATGTTTCCGTCCATTATGCTCCTCCGATCGTGTCTAGGGCCAGGTTTAGAATTGTTCTAATGAGATAGTGTTTTAGAAGCATTCTAACAAGATAGCAATGCAGATTTTGTCTATCGATCGAGTCGAACGCTTCCGAGCCCTAGGAAGGGCCAAGGAAGCCGGGCGACCGCGCCGACCGAGTTGAGTGCTTGGACCCTTCGCTCGACATTGTGCGGCCGCGGGTACGGCAAAACTCGGGCCTAGTCTGTGACAATCCAGCTCCTGGACGCCTGTCGCAACCGCTGCGCTCGTCCTAACGCTGATCGGGGCTGGGGGGCTTTCGGGCGCTCACGAAATCGATGAAAGCGCGGTCATGTCCGCGACGATCCGCTTCGCGCCTTCCAGATAGCGTTCCCCTTCCGGCGTCAGGCTGACGCTGCGGGTCGTGCGGTGCAGCAGCTTGACCCCAAGCTCCTCTTCGAGGCGGGACACGGCTTTCGAGGTCGCCGATGGCGAGAGCTCCAGACGCCGGGCCGCTTCGTTGAAGGCGCCACTATCGGCAACCTGGATGAAGGCGGCGATGCCCCCTTGCAGTGGGCGCGCTGTAGTGGTGATGCTGACGCACGGACCAAGCTTGTGTAGCGGGAGAGCGCAATGGTCGAACCAAGGGACTTCTGCATTGTCTGGGAATTCGACGTGGTGCCGGAGAAGATCCAGGACTTCCGCGAAGCCTATGGGCCGGGTGGGCCCTGGGGGCGGCTTTTCGGGCGGTCAGACGGATACCGTCGCACGGAGCTGCTGCAGGACCCGACGCAGCAGAGTCGCTTCCTGACGATGGATATCTGGCGGTCGCGCGAGGACTTCAACGCGTTCAAGGATGCGTTCGGCGGTGACTACGCCGAGCTCGACGCCCGCTTCGAAGCTTGGACGAGACGGGAGACGAAGATCGGCGTGTTCGACCTTTCAAGGGCAGTGCCCGCTTGACACCCGCGGGCATGTTGTGCGCCGGCCATCGAGGCGAGCCTGATCGTTTACTTCTGGCCGATTTTACTGCTGCTCTTCTCAACTCTGCTGCCATGCGCCCTGATCGTAGGTGGCGCGTTGTTGGGGTCGGTTGAATTCCTTAGGCGTTGGCGATAGAGCCACCGCGCGGGCCGAAGCTTCTTTCGCACCCGCCGGATTGGGGAGGCACTATGTCGACGTCTGTCAGTTTAACGGGCGGCCAGGTGCTGACGCCCCACGGCGATCTCGAAGCTGCCGACCTGCACATGGCCGAGGGCCGCATCGTCGAGGCGCCGGCCACGGACGGTCTCAGCATCGATTGCCGCGGATACCACGTGCTGCCCGGCATCGTCGACGTCCATGGCGACGCCTTCGAGCTCGAGCTGCATCCGCGCCCCGGCGTCGACATCGCTTTTCCCATCGCCATGGGCTCGGTCGACCGGCAGTTGCTCAGCAACGGCATCACCACCGCCTACCACGGCCTGACGATTTCATGGGAGCCGGGCGCGCGAAGCCTCGACGCCGGGCGCCGCTTCATGGACGGGCTGGCCGGCTTGCGTCCACGCTTGACGGCCGATCATCGCGTGCAGTTGCGCTGGGAAACCTTTGCCCACGATGCTGTCGATGACATTGCCCTGTGGCTCGATCAGGAGCCGACACCGGCAGTCGCATTTAACGATCATACGACCTCGACCGTGGAAAAGGTGAAGGCCGGCAAACACGAGAAGCTTGGTCAGTGGGCGCAGCGTGCAGGCTTGTCGACCGATGCCTACCTGGCCGAGGTCGATGGGGTTTGGTGTCGTGCGCCGGAGGTTCCGGCCAAGGTTCGGGAGGTCGCAGGTCTGGCCAGGAAACAGGGCGCTGTCATGCTGTCCCACGACGAGCGTTACATAGGCGAGCGGACACTCCACCGGGATCTCGGGATCTGTGTCTGCGAGTTTCCGCTTGCGCCCGAGGTTGCGGCGGATGCTCTCGCGAACGGAGAGCCGGTGATCATGGGCGGCCCGAACGTCATTCGCGGCGGCAGCCACACCGGCGCCCAGTCCGCCGAGGAGGCGATAGGCGAGGGGCTCTGCAGCGTGCTGGCCTCCGACTACTACTATCCCAGCCTGCTGCATGCCGCCGAACGTCTGGTCCAGCACCGCGTTCAGAGCTTGAGCGATGCCTGGCGCCTTATCTCCACGAACCCGGCGGCGGCGATGCGGCTGGCCGATCGCGGAACGACCGAGGTCGGCCGCCGCGCCGACGTCGTGGTGCTCGACTGTTCGGGCCCCTGGCGCCTGGTCCACACGATCGTCGGCGGCCGTGTCATGAGCTTCGGTCGCTGAGAGGGGGCGCTTCCCGTCCCTACGCCAGGCGATACCCGCGCGCCTGGTTGTCGATCAGAGAGCGCTGTCGAGCGCAATCGCCGTCGACGACGCCAACTAACGCTCGGCTTTTGAACAACGTTCTGCTTGAGGCGCTCAACGGCTAGTCGGCAAAGAACCGCCTAGCTTTGGCAAAGTTCCTTTAGTCCCGTCAGGCTAGGCAAGAAGAGATACTCACCGGCCGTTGGAATGACCCAGCGTCCGTTGAACGGACAATCGTGTGGTCGTCCGCTCGGAACAAACACGCGAATCCGTCGCTTCGGGCTGGCTGTCCCATCTTGGCTGATAATGGGATCCGGCCCCCAGCTGGTTGGCGCATTGGCGCTGTTTGCCCACGTCGATTGAACGAACAAGAACTGTCGCGAGATCGACGTTTGGTAGGCAAGAAAGATAAGACCCCGCTCGCCCTCCGGATCCTCCTCGATCTCCTTGCCAAAGGTCACCCCCCGCCGAAGCATGAGTTTCTGGGGGTGCTGTTCTGCGCCTTCTTCGGACTGTCCTGCCCGCGGATTGATCTGGCGGATATGTGCCATAAGGGGAATGAGCTTGCCCCTGGGATCTCCCGGAGTTGCCATCACTATACGGGTCGAGCCATCTTGCTGCGTGACTTTGATTTCCTGTTCGCCGAACGCATAGCGAAAGTTGTTGTTCCGAAAAACGTCCTTCCCGATTTCGGTATTGGGACCGTCGGGCGACATGACAACCGGTGTTCCGTCTTTCCAGCGACCCACCAGCCGCGCCGACAACCAATCGTGGCTCGCAATTTCGCCTTGGCTTGCAAGATATGCGCGAAGGCCCTCGACGGCCTCCCGAAAGCGCTCCGGGTTTTGATTGAGGCGACGGTAAACCAAATAGGACCCGTTGCGCATCCAGGACTGCGGCGGTTCAAAGATGGAGCCAGGAGAGTTTCCTTCAACTTCGCGCTGGTAGCCGAGGATAAAGTTGCCGGGCCACACCAGGCGCTGCCCCGGGCGGGCGAACTCTAGTGAGCGTGGATCGTCCGACGAAATCGGACGGTTGACCAGAGGTGTTCCATCAGGCCTTAGACCACGAATACCGGGCTGCGACACACCATCATTGAAACCGAAGAACTCCTTGTCGTCCTCGCGACGCCTTGCGAAGTCCCAATGCACCAGCGCCCATCCGGACGAGAGAATACCGCACCATTTTTCGAACAGACTGTTCAACGACGGTTCCGAGGACTCGCCCCCAACCAGCAGCAGGTCGATCCGTGTCTCATCCGTATGGCCGAAGCGCCAGTCGGACGGCAGGTCATCTTCGCCAAGGGGATCGCCGATCGTCCGGAGATCTTGCAGCATGCCTCTGTCGAAGTTTGGGTCGGCTCCTGCTGTGGGCATGCCTAGCCGGGCGAGGGCTTGGGCAGAAAATGCTATGGCAAGACTGGCGATGGGTGGAACGGGCTCGCCTTGTTGCTTTGCCTCCCTTCGCAGGTCGCGGTGGTGCAGCGCTTTCGCCATGTTTGTAACGCTCGGCAGCAGCTCAGCAATTGCCGATCTTGCTTCGGTAATCGTCTCCAGGCGAAACGCAGCGACTACCGCAAACGCAGAGCCGAAGCCTGGGAACACGTGCCCCTGTATTTCCTCAACTGCCAGTGCTGGTTCGGTCTCGCCGTTCACACTTCCCGGCCCCCTGTCATGACCCGCATCATCGCGCGAGTGGAATCGATTGCGAGCGAGTCTTCTGGCACCCCCACCTGTAGTCGTGAGGCCCAATTCACCGGAGCGAAGAGCTTCGGACGGAGAGTCGGGTGCTCCACCAGATCGGCCCCGCAGAGCTCGATCGGATGGTCGGGAAGCGGGTTTTGCAGGGTACCCGGCTCGGCAATTCCATGCACGGCGATGAAGGTTTTGCGTGCAATGGGGCCGCCCGTGTCGAGCGCATGGTCGTTAAACGTGCACTGATCCAGGGTGTATCCGGCACCTTCCGGTGGGTGAATGGAGAATCGGACGACCCGGGCTCGACCGGGTTCATCATTCCAGTCTCCACGAACTGTTGTGAGAATCTCATCGCGGTCCACTGAATTGCCTTGGGGATCTCGGAATCCTCCAAGTTGAACTTCGCTGATGAAGAGCCCGAGCGGGTTGGACACCATGACACGATGATTGTCGAGGGCAAGGGTATTGACGAAGCTCCCGATGGAGGGGTCGCTGTTTCGGTTGAGGCCGCCAAATCCACCACATGCGGTCAATGTGAAGCGGTCTATCTGAGCCTGCAGATCTGGGCGCACAGCAAAACGCCGGGTGGCGTTCGCCGCGAGGTTGATTTCTGCCAATAGCGTATTGTTGCGCTGAATCAGATGGACGGCGCCACGCTTGGTGTTCCAAGTGTTGTCGGGATTGTAGTTCCCTGCTTCGAAGCGTGCGGGGAAGTCGATTCTCTGGTCGGCTAGGCGCACGTGTCCAAGGTAGATAACCTCATTGGTGTTCACCAGGAAGCGCGGACAGAACACGTCGCCCGGGAATATGATGTCATCCGTGTCAACTTGCTCATCGAGGAGTTCGCTGTAGACAGTCGCTGCAAGCTCTGCGTCCTGTTCGGCCAGAAAGCTCCAGTACTCCGGGGGCTCGGATGTGAAATCGATCCTCAGGACGGCACCGGTTTGGGGATCCCGCACCGTATGCCATTCTAGATACTCGTCTTGTGGCCGCTCGGTTAACCCGAAAGCATCGTTTGCGGAGACCACGCCATTTCTACGTTGGGGAGCGAGATAGATGTTCTGCCCCGGATTGAACGGAACGTTGGCCAGTTGCTCGGAACGGTCCGGCCTCGCTACGACGACGGGGACGGTCCGATACACGACCTCCGCAGCTCGGTGCGCCGCCGCCATCCGGGCGGGATCGTTCCCGACGTCGAACCAGGAGTCGAGAGCGCGAGGAAAGCCGCTCCATGTTACCGAGTCTTGAATTGCATTGTTCGTCGCTTTGAGCGGGTCGAGGACGCGCGGTAGATCGCTGACATTCTCGATCGCCTGCCCGATCAGTCTATCCCATCCTCGCTTGAGCGCGTTGGACCGGGACGAGCGGTCAAAGTCGATGTAGCGCGGTGGTGGGATATACATGAAGCCCTCCGTTGGCGGCCTGAGTCTTTTGGGGAAAACTGCCGGCTACTTGGGACCCTCTGGACAAGCTCCATCTTTGCCCGGATTTAGTGAAAATGCAAGTTTAGGTCGAGTGCGCTCGCAGTCGCCATCGCCTCGGATGTTGTGCTCCTTCTCGATTCCATTGAAGGGAACTGGATTTAGTGAAGATGAGTCTCGAGCCTGGGGAGATTGGCGGACAGATGCATCGCAAGCTTCGGCCAGTGAGCCGGGAACCGCGCGGCCTTCAATCCTGCAGGCTGGCGGCGATGGCGGGCCAGGCGTCCCGCAAGAACACCGTATAGTCGTTGGCCTGGCCGTCGACTGGCGAGGGATAGAGCAGCTCGCTGACGAAGCCCCGGTGGTAGGTCGCATGGTTGGTGAGATGCAGCAGGATCTCGGCCCGCGTCATGCGTCCGGAACCGCCGTCGACGAAGGCGAAGTCGATCGGCTCTGCCAGCATCGCCTCGTCCCAGGCGTCGGCGCGCGCCACGAACAGCGCATCCATGGCTCTGAGCCGGTCGGCGACCTCGACGAAGGGCAAGGCATGCGCGCGGCGGCGTGCCCTGTGCGGATGGCTGCGTCCCTCGAGATGAGCCTCGAACATCTCGGCCACCACCAGGATGTGGTCGAAGGTTCCGGCGATGCTGCCGAACAGCGTTTCGCGCTCTGCCTCCAGTTCTTCGACGGGCAACTGGCCGGCGTTAGAAAGCAACACATCGTCCGCCCATTGGGTGTAGCGGGTCAGTTGTCGCATGAGCGCGCGATCTGGCATGGCGGTCCTGCTCGAGTCTTGCAGCGACTCTGCTGCGCAGCCGTGCGCCGAGCAAGGACGCGATTGCCTCCGGGACAATTCCGTGCTCGGTGACTTGGACCGGCGTATTGGCGGTGGAGTCCAGCGATGAACAGGCTTGAAGAGGCGCTCAGGCGCTACGACGGCAAGACAACCGACGGTCTCGCGGAGATCAGCGCCGCCTTCGGCGATCGGCATAGCCTTCTGTCCGAACTCGTCGGGCTGGCCACACATGAGGAGGCGCTGGTCTCCGAGGCTGCAACCTGGTTGATCAAGGCACAGCTCGACAATGGAGCCCGTCTGACCGGTCCAGAGACCGAAGCGCTGCTCGGCCGCCTCGACAGGGTCACGCCCTGGCAGGCGCAGCTTCATATCTGTCAGTCGGTCCGGCATTTCGATGTCCCCACACAGCTCGCGATCGACTGTGTCGAGTGGTTCGAAGCGTTGCTGACGAGTGACCGGCCCTTTCTGCGCGCCTGGTCGATGGACGCCCTGCAGGAGCTTGCACAGCAGAATGCCGAACTGGCCCAGCGTACCGAGATGGCCTTGGCCGCCGCCGAGCAAGACCCCGCCGCCTCGGTCCGTTCCCGCGCGCGCCGCTGGAGAAAGCGAGCGAAGAGCCGCTAGGTTCGCGCCGAACGACAGCAGACATTGCAGCAATTCATGCTATTGTTTGCGTGTTGAGGTTTTGGCGACCCGGTCGACTGAGGAGGGCGCCACGCTTGCTGCGGCCAGCTTTTGAGGGGGTAACGGATGACGGGCGCTTCGGTCGAGAACGAACCTGCGGCATCCATCGAGCCGCCCGGGAAGCTGCGCCTTGCCGCGCTGGTCGTCATGGCCGCGTGCTTGGTGGCCATGGCGGTGTCCTATTTCGGCGGCACCTACGCCGGCCTGCCGCCAGGCGCCGTGGTCTTCATGAGCCTATGGCTTCTGCTCGGCGTTGCCGCGCTCGCTCTGCTGACCCGCGTGAGCTTTGCCGTGGGCTTCCTGGTCAGCCTGCTTTGCATGCTCGTCTCCTGGCGGATCGCTGCCCTGCAAGGCATCGATCTGGTGATCTACGGTCTCTTGGTCGCCTTCCTGATCTATCTGGCGATGTTCGGGTTTGTCGCCTGGCGCGGCGTCAAGCAGCCGGATCCGGCCGTCAATCACCATCGAATGGCATGGCATCTCACCCTGATCCGCATCTACATCGGCTTCGATCTGGTTCCCCATTTCACCGAGAAGCTCTTCGCCGGGCCAGGGCCGCGCAATGAGGACATCAAGTCCTTCATCGAGCTGGGCGTGCCCAGTCCTGAGTTTTTCGTCACTCTGGCCGGCCTCTGCGAGCTGGGGATTGCGATCGGAATCGGTCTTGGTCTGCTGACCCGGCTCGCGGCGGTCTGTTCGGCAGCTTACTACATGATCGCAACGATACTGGGCCACCACTTCTTCCTGGGTTTCATCTGGGCGTCGCCCGGGGGTGGCTGGGAATACCCCGTGCTGATGATGGTGCTCCTCATCAGTTTCGTGATCGGAGGCGCCGGCGCGTTCTCGGTCGACCACGCCATCTTGCGCCGGCTGACGCTGCCGCTCTGGGTTCGGAGACTGATGGTTCCGGTGCGCGATTGAGCGATCCGAGACTACCATTCCCAGGACCATGTGCGGTAAGCTGGTGGGTCGATTAAGCCGCAGGTCGCGCCGTTGCGGCGACCACGACACTTATGCACTATGATGACAAGTACTTGGGCCCCTTCAGAGAAGATCTCCTTTAACGAAGAGGTTTGCGAAGAGTGATGCGGGCATTGCTGTTTGGGGCTTGCTTGCTGCTGGGCGGTTGCGGATTGAGCACCGCGCCCATTGTCGATCCCAAGGGCCCTGTCTCGCTGGTCGAACGCGACCTTTTGTTCACGGCCGCCGGCGTGATGCTGATCGTCCTGATCCCGGTGTGGATTATGGCTGTCGTCTTCGTGCGGCGTTACCGCGCCACAAACAGGAAAGCGGCCTACCGACCCGACTGGAGCTTTTCCCTGCCGATCGAATTCGTGGTTTGGAGCGTTCCCGCAGCAATCGTCGTGACCTTGGGCGCGCTACTCTGGAGTCATACCCACAAGCTCGATCCTTATCGGTCGCTCGACAGCGGCGCGGCGGCGCTGCAGGTCGAGGTTGTGGCGCAGGACTGGAAGTGGCTGTTCATCTACCCGGAGCAGCAAATCGCCGTGGTCAATGAGCTGGTGTTCCCCAGCGGCCGGCCGCTCAGTCTGCGGATTACCTCGGACACCGTGATGAATTCCTTCTTCATTCCAGCCCTAGGCAGTCAGATCTATGCCATGGCCGGTATGCAGACCCGGCTCAATCTCAAGGCCGACGAACCGGGGCGCTTCATGGGCCGCAACATGCAGTACAGCGGGGACGGCTTTTCCCATCAGCACTTCGAAGCCATCTCCGTGTCGCAGGAGGACTTCGAGGCCTGGGTGGCGAAGGTCAAACAGTCATCGGAAGCGCTGGATGGTGCAGCCTATGCGACGCTTGCCGAGCCGAGCATCAAGCATCCGGTGACTTATTATTCGGCCGTCGAAGCGAACCTGTTCGACAGCATCATCGAAAAGTACCTGGACCCCGGGATGAGCCACGGGACGACATCGGGCAGTAGCCTTGGCCAATAGGCAAGCGAGAGGGGAGCGGGATGCTCGGTAAGCTGACGATCGACGCGTTGCCGTTCTACAGCTGGGTCGCCATGGGCGGGGCGGGGGTCACGGTCGGTGGCGCGCTGCTCGTCATGGCCGTCATCACTTACTTCGGCAAGTGGCGCTACCTTTGGACGGAGTGGCTGACCAGCCTCGATCACAAGCGCATCGGTATCATGTACATCGTGCTGGCGCTCGTCATGCTGGTGCGCGGCTTCGTCGACGCCATCATGATGCGGGCGCAGCAGGCCGTTGCCCTCAATTCGGAGGGCTATCTGCCGCCGGACCATTTCGATCAGATCTTCAGCTCCCACGGCACGATCATGATCTTCTTCATGGCCATGCCGTTCATGACCGGACTGCTGAATATCGCCGTGCCGCTGCAGATCGGCGCGCGCGACGTCGCCTTTCCCTTCCTCAACTCGGTCAGCCTGTGGATGACCGCGGGGGGTGCCGCCCTGGTCATGATCTCGCTCGTGATCGGCAAGTTCTCGACGGCCGGCTGGACCGGTTATCCGCCATACTCGGGGATAGAATACTCGCCCGACGTCGGCGTCGACTACTGGATCTGTGCGCTGCTGATCAGCGGGGTCGGCTCGACGCTGGCCGGCGTCAATTTCGTCGTCACCATCATCAAGCGGCGCGCGCCGGGCATGACGCTGATGCGCATGCCGCTCTTCACCTGGACCGCGCTGATCTCGAGCCTCTTGATGGTCTTTGCCTTCCCCGCGCTCACCGTTGCCTGCGCTTTGCTCGGTCTCGACCGCTTCTTCGGCATGCACTTCTTCACCAACGAAGACGGCGGCAACCTGATGAATTACATCAACCTCTTCTGGATCTGGGGCCATCCGGAGGTCTACATCCTCATCCTGCCGGCCTTCGGCATATTTTCGGAGGTTGTCTCGACCCTCTCCGCCAAGCGGCTCTACGGCTACCGCTCGCTGGTCTATGCCACCATCGCGATCGGTCTGCTGTCGTTCTGCGTCTGGTTGCATCATTTCTTCACCATGGGCTCGAGTGCGAACGTCAACGCGGTGTTCGGCGTCGCCACCATGATCATCGCCGTGCCGACGGGCGTGAAGATCTTCGACTGGCTGCTGACGTTGTTCCGTGGCCGCATCCGCTTCCACCCCTCGATTTACTGGACCATCGGGTTCATCGTGACCTTCGTGATCGGCGGTATGTCGGGCGTGTTGCTGGCGATGCCGCCGGTCGACTACTTGTTTCACAACAGCACCTTCCTGGTGGCGCACTTTCACAATGCAATCATTCCCGGTGTGCTGTTCGGTTATCTCGCCGGCTTTGGCCTTTGGTTCCCGAAGGCGATGGGCTTCAAGCTCAACGAACCCTGGGGTTTCCGCGCCTTCTGGTGCTGGCTGATCGGCTTCTACTTCGCGTTCATGCCGCTCTATGTGTTGGGCTTTCACGGCATGGCGCGGCGCATGGAGACCTACAACGTCGCGGAGTGGCAGCCCTATCTGGTGGTGGCGGCGCTGGGTGCAGTGGTCATCCTTTGCGGCGTTGTCTGCCAAGTGATCCAGATGACGCTCAGCATCAGGCAATGGCGCCAGGAGCGGGATTTGACCGGCGATCCCTGGATTCACGGGCGTAGCCTGGAATGGATGACGTCCTCGCCGCCGCCGCCTTACAACTTCGCTGTCATCCCCACGGTGGAGTCGCGGGATGCCTTCCATGAGATGAAGCGGCGGGGCACGGCTTACCGCCGGCCAGCGCGCTATGAAGACATCTACATGCCCAAGAACAGCGCCGTCGGGCCGCTGCTGGGCGGGCTTGCCTTCCTGCTCGGCTTTGCCGCCGTCTGGCATATCTGGTGGCTGGTTGCCGCCAGTGCGTTGGCCATTTTGACCGCGGTCGTCATCCGTTGCTTCGACGACGATCCCGACTATTGCATCACCGCCGCTGAGGTCGAGGCGATCGAGGACTGCCGCTTCGAAGCCATGGCGCTGGCCGATACGCAGCCCGAGGAAGCTGCGCAGGACCCGGCCTTTGCGGCCCAGATGCTGCCGGCGCGCGCCACATGAGCGACGTAGCCCCGGCAATGGATGCCCGCGCGCGGGAAGAGGCGGAGAACCTGAGGCAGCGGGAGTTCGGCTTCTGGCTGTACCTCTTGAGCGATGCCATCATCTTCGCGCTGCTGTTCATGACCTACGTGGTCATGGTCGACAGCACGGCGGGGGCACTGACCGGTCGGCATCTCTTCAGCCTGTCCAACACCTTCCTCGAGACCGCGCTCTTGCTGTTCAGCAGCATCACCTTCGGCTTTGCCTGGCTGTCGGCGCGGGCGGACAGGCGGGCCCATGTCCTGGGCTGGCTGGCGGTCACCTTCATGCTCGGCGCCGGCTTCGTCCTCCTGGAGGTCAACGAACTCATCGGCATGGTTGAAGCCGGAGCCGGTCCGGGCGAGAGCGGCTTCCTCTCGGCTTTCTTCACCTTGGTCGGCACGCACGGCTTGCATGTCAGCTTCGGCCTGCTCTTCATCCTGATCATGAGCCTGCAGATCGCTCTGCGTGGCCTCAACCCTTACGCCATGTCGCGCCTCTACCGCCTGGGGCTGTTCTGGCATTTTCTCGATATCGTCTGGATCGGCATCTTCTCCGTCGTCTACCTGCCGGGAATCCTGTGATGGAAGCCAACTCTTCTCACGATGGGCCCAGCCTGGGCCGCTATCTCACGGGCTTCGTGCTGGCCGCCATACTGACCGTGATCCCCTTCGGCCTGGTCGCGACGGAGACGCTGACCCGCGACACCACCTTGATCGTCATCGCCATCGCCGCGCTGCTGCAGGTCCTGGTGCACCTGCGCTATTTTCTCGACCTCAACCTGAAGACGACGCCGCGCGAGAACGTCCTGGCGATCGCCTTCGCCGCCGTCCTGATCTTCATCATGGTCGGCGGCAGTCTCTGGATTATGCTCGACCTGAACAATCGGATGGCAATCTGAGGCAGAAGTCGGTCGGCGCGGGCTGCCGAGCTTCGAGCCAAGCGAGGCGCGACAGGGGAGGGGGTGTTGTGGTGATATGGTGCGAGCTGTTTGCGGGCCTCTTGTCGCCGTGAGCATAGGGCCAACGCCCACTTAGCGTTTCGGAGCAGGGGTTCAGTGAGGTTTCGCGTTCGCTAGAGAAGAACGACCATAAACGCCGGGGGGTAGGACATGCGCGTTGCAGATCAGATATTGCACGTTTTGGCGGACTTGGGCGTCACGCACGTTTTCGGCATCCCGGGCGGTCAAGCCGACCCGATCTTCGACGCCATCAACAAGCAGGACCGGATCGAGCTCATTCTCATGCGCCACGAGGAGATTGGCGCCTTTGCCGCGAGCGGCCAGGCGAAGCTCACGGGGAAGCTCGGGGTTTGTATCGGTTGCCAAGGCCCCGGGGCCATCCACCTGATCAACGGTTTGTATGACGCGACGGTTGACCGCGTGCCGGTCTTGTCGATCACCGGACAAATCGAGCGCGGACAGGAGAACATTCTGGGCGCTCAGGACATCAACCAACTCGCGCTGTTCGAGTGTTGCACGATCTACAATCGCGAGGCGCGAAACGCGGAGAATGCCGCCGAACTGCTGCCGACGGCCATCAAGACAGCCATCGGCCGAAGGGGCGCCGTGAACATCAGCTACCCATGCGATGTTCTGATGAGCAAGGCGGTTCCGATCGCTGACACGCCAACCTCTGTCTACTACGAAGACTACGAGGTTTGCCCGAGTGACGAGGCGCTTCGGAACGCCGTCGATCTGATCGGGAGCCACCGGAACATCACCATTCTCTACGGCGGTGGATGTCGTGGCGGCGAAGCCGAGCTGCTCGCGCTCGCAGGAAAGCTGCAGGCGCCTCTGGTGCACACGACGCGCTCGAAAGACATCCTCGACAATGGCAACGATCATTACGTCGGCGGCATCGGTCTGATGGGCACCAAGGCCGGCAACCACTCGGTCACGCACTGCGATCTTCTCATTATGGTCGGCAGCAATTTCGCCTTTAAGGAATACTATCCGGAGCACACCCCGATCCTGCAGATCGATCTCGACCCGGAGATCATCGGACGGCACAGGCCTGTCAGCCATTCGCTGATCGGGCATGCGAAGATTGCGCTCAAGCACTTGGCGGACGCCGTCGAGCCGCGCCAGGACACGCGTTTTCTATCCGACATGCGCAAACGCCATCATACGGACATGGAGGTGTTGCAGCGCTACGAGGGCGATCTGACGAAGAACGAGAGCCCCATCACCCCACAGGCGCTGGTTCACACCGTCAACCAGCATGCCGCTGACGACGCCATCTTCTGCATCGACGCCGGGTTGGAGATTCTCTGGGCCAACACCTACCTGAAGATGACCGGCAAGCAGCGGCTGATCTGGTCCTGGCATCTGGGGTCGCTGAACTGCTCGACCGGCTACAGCATAGGCTGCCAGCTCGCTGCGCCGGACAAGCAGGTCATCGTCCTCACCGGCGACGGTGGGTTTGCGATGATGCTGGGCGACTTCGCGACCGCCGTCCGCTACCAGCTGCCCTACACGGTGATCGTCTTCAACAATCGCCTGTTCCAGTTCGTTCAGTTGGATGAGCGTGTCGCGCAAGGCTATGCGGATGCGGGCGTCCACTTCGACGACATCGACTTCGCGAAGTTCGCCGAAGCCTGCGGCGGCGTGGGATACACGGTCAAAGAGCTCTCGACGCTGCGGCAGGTCCTGCCGGAAGCGCTCGGAAACGGCGTGCCCACCATCCTCGATGTCAGTGTCGACCCCAACTCGCTTCCGGCCGTCAGCGCTCCGGTGACTGCTCAGGAAGCCTACCACTACGTCCGCTCGGGCGTGCTGAACGCACTGCACAGAAACCGAGACCTATAACTCCGGAGTGGCGGCCGACCTTGCGCGTCAGACCTGAACGACCCCAACGTCTGTTGTGCCTAACGGCGAGCGCTCGCCAATCGGAGTTTGCAAGAGGTTAGCCACTATGCTTGTGCGTCAGTACTACTTTCTCTTGTCGGGCTTGGGCATTCTGTCCTTGATCATCCTGCCGCAGTTTTGGCCGGCCTATGCATGGGCCGCACTGCTGATCGTGCCCTACGTTCTCGTCGGCTGCTACGACCTGTACGTGTCTCGCAGCAACGTCTTGCGCAACTAGCCTGTGATTGGGCACCTGCGCTACGGGCTTGAGTTCATCAGCCCGGAGATTCGGCAGTACTTCGTCGAGACGGAGCACAGCGGCCGACCCTTCAATCGCGAACAGCGCCACATGGTCTA
>JANQIA010000296.1 GCA_028282405.1 Rhodovibrionaceae bacterium | reverse complement strand
TCTGGTCTATGCCCCGGCCGGCGCCGAAGAGCCGCTGCTGCGCGGCCTGAGCTTCTCGGTCGAGCCCGGCACGGTGGTCGGGCTGATCGGGCCGACCGGCGCCGGCAAGTCCAGCTTGGCCCGCCTCATGGTCGGCAGCCTGGCGCCGCTGCGCGGCAGCGTGCGGCTGGACGGCGCGGAGATGTCGCGCTGGGACCCCTGCGACCGTGGCCGCCACGTCGGCTATCTGCCGCAGGACGTGGAGCTCTTGGACGAGACGGTGCGCGCCAACATTGCCCGACTGTCCGAGGCGAGCGACGAGGCCGTCGTCGAAGCGGCCCGGCTGGCCGGCGCGCATGAGATGATCCTGCGCCTGCCGCGGGGCTACGAAACGCCGATCGGCCGCGGCGGCATCGCTCTGTCGGGCGGTCAGCGGCAGAAGATCGGCTTGGCCCGCGCGCTGTTCGGCGCGCCGCGCCTTTTGGTGCTGGACGAGCCCAACGCCCATCTGGACAGCGACGGCGAGATCGCCTTGGGGCGCTGCATGGCGGCGCTCAAGGAGGAGGGCTGCGCCGTCATCATGGTGTGCCACAAGCCGAGCCTGCTGGCTGCGGCGGACAAGATCCTCGTGCTGCGCGAGGGCCGGGTGGCCGACTACGCCGACAGCGAAGAGATCATCCGCAAGTTCTCGCAGGTGCCGGCCAAGGCGGCTCCGGCCGTCCAGCCGGCCGAGCCGGCGGTGCGCCGCCTGGCCGCCCAGGTCGCCGCGCAGGTGGCCGGCGAATGAAGACCTCGCTCCCCGCTCGGGCCACATCGATCGCCCTCACCACGACGCCGTCGCCGGCAACCGCGACGGCAGTGGCGCCGGATCCGCTCGACCCGCGGCCGACGCTGGGCGTGACCGGCTTCGCGGCGCTGGGGCTGGGGCTGATCCTGTTCTTCCTGGTCGGCTTCGGGGTCTGGGCGGCGCTGGCGCCGCTGCAGAGCGCGGCCATCGCGCCGGGTGTGGTCGCCGTCGATTCCAAGCGCAAGACGGTGCAGCATCTCGAGGGCGGCTTGATCGCGGCGATCAAGGTCAAGGACGGCGACGAGGTCGCCGAAGGCCAGGTGCTGGTCGAGCTCGACGATACCGAAACCCGCGCCGAGGTGGACATCCTGCAGGACAGGCTGGCCGTCAACCTGGCGACACAGGCCCGTTTGCAGGCGGAACGAAACGGCTCGAACGCGCTGTCGCTGCCGGCCGAGATCGACAGCCTGGCGGGCAATGCGGCCGAAGCGTCCAGCATCGTCGAGGGGGAACGGCGGATCTTCCAGGAGCGGCGGCGCTTTCTGGTCGGACAGGAGGCGGTGAAGCACCGGCAGATCGCGCAGCTCGACGCGGAGATCCAAGGCCTGCATGCAGAGATCGCCAGCGAGGAGCGGCAGCTCCGTCTGATTCGCTATGAGCGCAGCACACTCTCCGATTTGGTCGACAAGGGCTTGGCCCGCCGCCCCCGCTTGCTGGAGCTGCAGCGGGCCGAAGCGGCGATCGAGGGCGAGCAAGCCAGCAACCGGGCCGACATTGCGCGCGCGCAGCAGCGCATCGAGGAGATCGACCTCAGCATCATCGACGTGCGCAACCGGGTGCTCAACGAGGTGGTGACCAACCTGCGGGACGTCCGCTCGGAGATCGCCGACCTGCGCGACCGTTTGAGCGCGGCGCAGGAACGACTGGAGCGCACCAAGGTGCGGGCCCCGGTGGATGGCGTGGTCGTTGACCTGCAGGTCTTCACCACCGGCGGCGTGCTCCGCCCCGGCGACGCCATCCTGGACATTGTCCCGCAGGATGACCTGCTGCTGGTCGAAGCGCAGGTGGACCCGGACGACGTCGATGTGGTCCGGCCCGGCCTGCCTGCGGAGGTTCGCATCCAGGCCTTCAGCGCCTCGGACGCGCCGCTGCTCGGCGGCGAGGTCGTCACGGTGTCCGCCGACTCCCTGACCGATGCGCGCGGCGGCCACAGCTACTACGCAGCACGGGTCCGGCTCGGCGATCTCTCGGCCCTGCCGGCCGGCGCGGCGCTGCAGCCCGGCATGCCGGCCGAGGTCATGATCGTCACCGGGGAGCGCACGGCCTTGCAGTATCTCTTCGACCCGCTGCGCAGCCGGGTCGCCCGCGCGCTGCGCGAGGACTAGCCCCGCCCAATCCTCAATGCCGGCCGGCCGGCGAGTGCGCTACAACAGGAGGTCATCCTTTGGGAGAGCCTCATGCCGCACACCGCCGCCGACCTCATCCTCCTCAACGGCCGCTTCGTCACCCTGGACCCGCAGAGCCGCATCGTCGAGGCCTTGGCCGTGAAGGACGGCCGCATCCTGGCACTCGGCTCGCGAGACGATGTCGAGAACGTCAGCGGTCCCGAGACGCAACGGCAGGACATGGCGGGCCGCACGGTCATTCCTGGCATCGTCGACTCCCACTGCCATCCGGACTCGGCCGCGGCCCGCGTGGCCGGTTGGCACAATCTGGAGCCGGCCGCCATTGCCAGCCGCGAGGCCCTGCTGAGGCGTATTGCAGAGGCAACCGACGTCATGCCGGCGGGGGGCTGGTTCGCCGGCTACCGGTTCAACGAGCGCAAGAGCGGCGGCTATCCCAGCCTGGCCGAGCTCGACCGGGCCAGCGGCGGCAAGCCGCTCTTCATCCTGCGTACGGACGGCCATCTCGGTCTGGCCAACTCGGCCGCCTTCCAGGCCCTGGGCATTGACCGCGACAGCCAAGACCCGCCGTTCGGCGCCTTTGACCACGACCCTGAGACCGGTGCCTTGACCGGTCTGGTGCGGGAGACGGCGGCGCATCTCTTCATCGATCACATCCAGGCGCAGGACCGGGTGGAAGGGATGATGGACGGCCTGGAGACGGTCTTTGGCGAGTTTCTCAGCTACGGCATCACCAGCGCCTATAACTCGCTGACCTCCTCCAAGGCCATTCAAGCCTATCAGCGGATGAAGGAGGCCCAGCGCCTCAAGCTCAGGGTCGGCATCATCGTCAGCGGCCGCGAGGAAGGCCTGGTCGAGGCCTTCGTGCGCGCCGGCATTCGCAGCGGCTTCGGCGACGACCTGGTGCGGGTGATCGCCGTCGAATGGTGCCCCGACTGCTCGACCAGCGGGCGCACCGCCGCCTACTACGAGCCCTATGTCGGCGAGAAGGTGCTGGGCGAGCCCGAGGACAACACCGGCATGCTGCTCTATGAGCTCGGCGATCTGCGCGAGCGGGCGACGGCGGCGCACACGGCCGGCCTGCAGGTCTGCGTGGAAGGCGTCGGCGATCGGGGCATCGACTTCGCATTGGACGTGATCGAGAGCGCGCTGGAGGCCCAACCGACGGCCGATCACCGCATGCGGGTCGAGCACTGCTGCTACGTCACGCCCGAGTTGCTGGAGCGCATCAAGCGGATGCAGGTCATCGACAGCTCGGCGACTGGCTTCATGTACGAGCTGGGCGACGCCTACCGCGCCAACCGCGGCGCCGAAGCCATGGGGCGCATGTGGCCGCACCGCAGCCTGATCGACGCCGGCGTGCCGGCGCCCGGCCATTCCGATGCCTACGTCTGCACCCCCAATCCCTTCACCGCCATGTGGAGCATGGTCAACCGGCTGAGCGACAGCGGCGGCCCGCTGGACGGGCCGGGCGCGCCCTCCCAGGCGGTGACCATCGAAGAAGCCTTGCGGGCCTATACCCTGCTCGGCGCCTATTCCGGCCGGGAGGAGGCGATCAAAGGCTCCCTGGAACCCGGCAAGCTGGCCGATCTGGCGGTGCTGGACCGGGACATCCTCGCCATCCCCAGCCAGGAGATCCGTGAGGTGCAGGTTCTCGCCAGCTACCTCGGCGGAGACGAGGTCTACCGGCGCAACGGCGCCGCGTCCGGCTGACCGCGCTCTTTCGACTGCGATTTATCCACTCTGCGGCAATCCGAAGCGGCACAGCACACGTAATTGTTGGTGTTGCTGCAGGAGGCCGCCATGAGCTACGCACGACTGGCGATGATCGCCGTTCTTTACTTCTTGCTGGTGCGGAGACGTCGCGGCGCCCCGTCCGGCGCCTAGTCCGGCGCCCCGTCCGCCGGTCGGACGGCATAGCGCGCCCGCTCTTGCCCTTTTCCGACGCGCATCCTTCGCTATACCCTTGATCCTCTGAGAGATCGCGGCTGCGGAAAGCCTTCGTTAGGCTTACTTCGCAAGCATGGTGCGGTCATCTCGCCAGGAAACCACGGGCGCGTCTCATGAGCCTTGCCGCCAGCCGATCTGCCTTGCCGCCGGAGGAGCGCGCTGTCTTGCGCCGCGCCTTTGTCGTGCGCGCCGGCTGGGGAGACGCCAAGGAAGTGGCCCTGCCGGCCGATGCCTCCTTCCGGCGCTACTATCGGCTGCAGCAGGGCCTCAACTCCGCGCTGGTGATGGATGCGCCGCCGGAGCGCGAAGCGGTGGCACCCTTCGTGCGGGTCGCGCGCCATCTCGCGGCGCTCGGTTTCAGCGCCCCGCGTATCCTGGAGAGCGAGCCCGAGGCGGGATTTCTGCTGCTTGAGGACTTCGGCGACCGCACCTTCACCCGGCTGCTCGCCGAGGGCGCCAGCGAGGAAAGCCTCTACACGCTCGCCGTCGATCTCCTGATCGCGCTGCATGGCCGCGAGGATGCCCATCGGATCGCGCTCCCGGCCTACGATCTCGGCCCGCTGCTCGACGAGGCGGCGCTCTTCGTCGACTGGTACTGGCCGGAGAAGCAGGGCCGTCCCTGTCCGGAGCAACTGCGCTCCGACTATCTCGCGGCCTGGCGGGCGGTCGTCGCCGCGCTGCCGCCGGCGCCCGCCACCTTCGTGCACCGTGACTTCCACGTCGACAATCTCATGCTCCTGAAGGAGCGCGAAGGGTTGGAGTCCTGCGGCCTGCTCGACTTTCAGGACGCGCTGATCGGCTCGCCGGCCTATGATCTCGTCTCCCTGCTTCAGGATGCCCGCCGCGACATCGACCCCGGCCTCGTCGCGCAGCTCTATCGCCGCTACTGCGCCGGTGTCGGGGACCTCGATCGCGACGGTTTCGCGGCCACCTACGCCGCCTTGGGCGCGCAGCGTCATGCCAAGGTCGCCGGCATCTTCACCCGGCTGCTGCGCCGCGACGGCAAGGATGCCTACCTCAAGCACATTCCGCGGGTGCTGCGCCTGCTGGACCGGCAGCTCGCGCAGGCCGAGGAGCTTGCGCCGGTGCGGGTCTGGATGGCCGAGAACCTGCCAGACCTCACCACGCCGCCGACGGTCGTGACGGACCGCTGAAAGGCGAACGGCGGAGCCTCTCGGCCCCGCCGCTGCACATCACCCGGTTGTCAGCTCCTACTCTTCGCGCAGCGCGCGGTCGAAGCCGGCGTAGAGCGGTGAAAGGATGTAGTCGGCGAAGGTCCGCTCGCCGGTCTCGATGAAGACCTCGGCCGGCATGCCGGGATAGAGCTCGATGCCCGGCTTCTTCGCCAAGTCTTCGTCGTCGAGCTTCACCTCGACCCGATAGAAGGGAATGCCGGTGGCCTTGTCGACCAGGGAGTCCGCGGAGACGTGGATGACCTGGCCCCAGACGCTCGGTGTCGAGCGATAGCTGTAGGCGCTGATGCGGACGCGGGCGTGCTGTCCGGGATAGACCTCGTCGACGTTGGCGGTGCCGACCTGAACCTCGATAATCAAGGGGTCGTCCTTCGGCACCAGGTCCATGATGGCGTCGCCCGGGTTGAGCACGGCGCCGATGGTGTTGACCCGGCGGTCCACCACCTTGCCGGCGATGGGCGCCCGCACCTCGAGGCGGTTCAGCGTGTCCTGCACCGAGAGGATCCGCTGGCGCGAGGCATAGATCTCGTCCTGGGTTCTCTGCCGAACTTCGGCCACCTGGGACATCATCTCGCGGACAAGCTGGTTCTTCTGCTCCTCGATCTCCGCAATGCGCTGACGGGCGCGGGCGATGTCGGAGCTAATCCGGCCGATATCGCCGCGCAGGTCGGCCTGCTGGCGGCGCAACTGCATGACCCGCGGCTTGCGCGCCAGGCCCTTGTCGAAGAGCTCCTGCACGTCGGCGATCTCGGACTCGATGTAGTGGAGCTGGGTCTTGGAGGACTTCCGCTGGGCCTCGTTGCCCTCGATCTCCTTGCGCGTCTGTGCGATCTGCTCGTCCTGCAACGAAAGCGCGCCCTGCAGAGCGTCTTTGCGGCTGTCGAAGATCGCTTGGTTGGAACGCATGATCTCCGCAATCTCCGGGTCGTCCTTGCGCACCAGCAGCTCATGCGGAAAGGTGATCTTTTCGTCGCCGTTCTGCTCGGCGGCCAGGCGGGCATCGAGCGCCATGGAGCTGAACAGCCGGCCGGTGACCAGTCTGAGATTGGCCCGCCACTGGTTTTCGTCGAGGCGGACGAGCGGGGCGCCGGCTTCGACGAAATCGCCGTTGTCGACCAGAATTTCCGTCACGATGCCGCCTTCCAGGTGCTCGACGACCTTGCGGTTGCCGCTCACCTTGACGCTGCCGGAGCCGACCACCGCGCTCTTCAAGGGGGCCAAGGCCGCCCAGGCGCCGAAGCCGCCGAAGAAGAGGGCGCCGATCACCGCGCCGACCAGCATGATGACCCACACGCGGGTCGGTGTCGTCGGCCGCGGCACGGCATCGAAGGTTTTCGGTTGCGCCCTCAGCGGGCCGACTTCTTGCGCGCTCTCGTCGCGCTTCACCAATTCAGAGCCGGTCATAGCTCACCTCGTTTGAACCGTTGAACGGAGATGCAGGACTGCGTCGCGGGATGCAGTCAGGCGGCGCCGGCGCTGGCCGACTGGTCGCTGCCGATGACCGAGAGCTTTTGCGGCCCGATCACCTTCTCCCGTCTCTGCGATTCCTGCACCTGCAACAGGATTTCGTTGGCCGGCCCGATGGCGGCCTGCATGCCGTCCTTCAGCAACAGCACCTTGTCCATGCGGGACAGGATGCTGAGGCGATGGGTAATCAGGATCAGCGCGCAGCCGCGGGCCTTCGCTTCCTCCACGGCCTCGGCCAGGCGGTCTTCACCGTCCGGATCGAGGTTCGAGTTCGGCTCGTCCAGCACGATGATCCGGCGGCCGCGGTAGAGGCTGCGGGCGAGGGCCAGGCGCTGGCGCTGGCCGGCCGACAACAGATTGCCGTCGTCGCCGATGTCCGCGTTGTAGCCGCCGGGCAGCTTCAGGATCATGTCATGGACGCCGGCCCGTTTGGCCGCCTCGACGATATCGCCGGGATTGGCCCAGTTATCGAGGCCGGAGATGTTGTCGGCCACGGTGCCGGTGAAGAGCTGCACCTGCTGCGGCAGGTAGCCGAAGTACTGACCGCGGGTCACCGCCTCCCAGTCGCGCAGATCCGCGCCGTCCAGCCGCACGCTGCCACGGGTCGGATCGTCCAGGCCGACCAGCACGCGCGCCAAGGTCGACTTGCCGGCCCCGCTCGGGCCGATGATGCCCATGGCCTCGCCCGGCTCGAGCGAGAAGTTGATGTTGTAGATGATCGGCTTGTCGCTGCCCTGCAGCCAGAAAGTCAGGTTCTCGCAAGTGATCCGGGCTTCCGGCTCGGGCAGGGCGACCAGATCCTGCTGATCGGCAAAGTCGCTCAGCAGCTCGCGCAAACGGCGGGCGGCATAGCGCGCCGAGACCAGGCTCTTCCAGCCCGCCACGGCCCGCTCGACCGGCGCCAGCGCGCGGCCCATCATGATCGAGGCGGCGATCATCACGCCGGGCGTGATGGCGTCTTGCAGGGCCAGCACGACACCCGTCGCCAGCAGGGCGATCTGCAGGATCATGCGAACGAACTTGCCGACCGCGCCGGTGATGCCGATGCGATCGGTGGCCCGCGAGATCGGCACCAGATGCTCGTCGTTCTCCGTGCGCCAGCGGTCGAGCACCGTCGGGGTCATGCCCATGGCGCGGACCACGTCCGAGTTGCGGACCAGGGTCTCGGCCCGGCGCATGGCCTTCTCGCGATGCTCGGAGGCTTCCTGCATCGGCTCCCGGCTCAGGTAGTTGCTGAGCAGGCCGAGGCTGAAGAGGATCGCGGCACCGACGGCGGCGATCATCCCGAGGTAGGGATGGAACAGGAAGATGACGATCACGAAGATCGGCGCCCAGGGCGCATCCATGATCGTGGTGAAACCGCTTCCCGAGAGGAAGTTGCGGACCTCGTGCAGATCGCGGATGCCTTGCGCGCTGCGGCTGTCGCCGCGCCGCACCCGGGCCATCGTTGCGTTGAGAACCCACTCCCCAAGCGAGGTCTCCACGCGGATGCCGAGGCGGTTGAGAAGCTGCGTGCGCAGCGCCTCGAAACAGGCATAGACGATCAAGGCGCCCGTTGCGGCGAGCGTCAATGCCGCCAAAGTCTCCATGCTGCCGCTGCCCATGACGCGGTCGAAGAGCTGCAGCATGTACAGTGGAAGCGTAAGAACGAGCAGATTCGTGAAGATGCTGAATACGATGATCGCGGCAACGACATGCCGAGACCCTCGCAGTATTGAAACGCGATTGCCCCTCATGGCCCTCAAATCCCCCTTATCCCCTCTTACTACCTGAAGAGGATACCCAGCATTGATGTTAATAACATTTTTACACTTTTTATGGAAGGACCAAAAACGGTGCGGCCATTCCACTTAAAATTGTTATTCGTTGGTTCTCCTTCCCTCCGGTTAGGTCGACGGATCGTCCGCAAGCGTCAGATCGACAAGGAGATATTCACCCAGGCCGGTCATGCCGCTCGAGTAGGCATTGATGTCCGAAATGTCGGCGAAAGTGAGCCCGCCGACGCCGGAAAGTGTCACAGCCTCTAGCGTTAGGCTGCCTCCGCCGTTGAGCGCCGTCAGCACCGTGTCGTCGCCCTGATCGTCGACAGCGAAGTAGCTGTCCAGGAACGCGCCCACGTCGTCCTTGTGCTCGGCGCGCGTTTCCATAATGCGGTCGAAGTAGAAGGCGTCGTGGCCGCCCGCGCCGTCGATCAGATCGATCTCGAAGATCAGCCGGTCGAGGTTGTCGAGGCTGATGCCTTGCAGGACGTCGCCACCGGGCTCGGTCAGGGTCAGGACCTGACCGTCCCATCGCGCCAGGATGCGGAACTCGTCCTCGCCGAAGCCGCCGTCCAAGGTGTCGTCGCCAAGGCCGCCGTAGAGCACGTCGTCGCCCAGGCCGCCGACCACGAGATCGTCGCCGTCCCCGCCGAACAGGGTATCGTCGCCCCGCTGGCCATAGAGGCTGTCGTCGCCTGTACCGCCGAGCAGACGATCGTCGCCCCGGCCGCCGAAGATGTCGTCGCCGCCGTCGTCGCCGGACAGCGTGTCGTTGCCGTCCTTGCCGAACAGCAGATCGCCGTCGCCGCCACCCGAGAGACGATCCTGGCCCGCGCCGCCGTTCAAGCTGTCCTGGCCATCTTCGCCGTCCAGGATGTCGTCGCCTTCGCCGCCGACCAGGACGTCGCGGCCGCTGCCGCCGAACAGGCTGTCGTCGCCGCTGCCGCCGAACAGATCGTCGTCGCCTTCGGCACCAAAAAGGGTGTCGCGTCCATCGCCGCCGAACAGCCCGCCATCGAGGAGCCCGCCATCAAGCGCGGGCTGGCGGTCTTCGAGCATCAGGACCTCGCGCAGCAGATCGTCCGCCGCCCGGTCGTCGTCCGCGCCGCCGATCAGCAGATCGTCGCCCTCGTCGCCGCCGAGCAGATCGCGGCCCTCGCCGCCGAGCAGCTCGTCGCCGCCGCTGCCGCCGCGCAGCAGGTCGTTGCCCGCATCACCGAACAGGCTGTCGTTGCCGGCCTCGCCGTAGGCGGCATCGTCGCCGCCGTCCGCCCGGATGCTGTCGTTGCCGGCGCCGCCGAACAGGATGTCGTCGTCCTCCGGCAGGGTCGGGCCGGCGCCGTCGTGGTCCCCGATCAGCAGATCGTCGCCGCCGCCGCCCGCAAGGACATCGCGGCCGCTGCCGCCGCGCAGGCTGTCGTTCTGCTCGTCGCCGACCAGGGTATCGTTGCCGTCGCCGCCGCTGAGGTCGTCCTCGCCGTCGTCGCCGCTGATCAGGTCGTTGCCGTCGCCGCCGAGCAGGGTGTCGTGCCCGGCGTTGCCGTCGATGTTGTCGGGACCGAGACCGCCGTCCACATGGTCGTCGCCGGCACCGCCCGAGAGATCGTCGGCGTCGGCCCCGCCGAAGATGCTGTCGGCGCCGTCGCCGCCGTCGATCTCATCCTTGCCGTCGCCGCCGCTGAGCGCGTCGTTGCCCGCGTCGCCGGAGATGTCGTCGTCGCCGGCATCGCCGCTCAGGCTGTCGTCGCCGGCCGAGCCGAAGATGGTGTCGTCGCCGTCGCCGCCGGCAATCGTGTCGTCGCCGTCGCCGCCGTCGAGCACGTCCCAGCCGTCGCCGCCGTCGATCTCGTCGTCGCCGGCGCCGCCCGCCGCCGTGTCCTTGCCGTCGCCGCCGGCGATGCTGTCGTTGCCGTCTTCGCCGAGCAGCGTGTCCGCGCCGAGGCCGCCTAGGAGGCTGTCGGCGCCGCTGCCGCCGTCCAGCAGGTCGTTCCCGCCGCCGCCGACCAAGGTGTCGTCGCCGTCTCCGCCGTCGAGGCGGTCGTCGCCCGCTTCGCCGTCCAGCAGATCGTCCTGCTCGCCGCCGTCCAGTTGGTCATTCCCACCGCCGCCGATCAGGGTGTCGGCGCCCAGGCCGCCGCTCAGCGTGTCGGCGCCGTCCTCCGCGCCGACCGTTGCGGTCCGGTCGCCCCACAGCAGGTCGTCGCCTGCGCCGCCGACCAGGATGTCGTCGCCCAGACCGGCCACCAGGGTATCGTTGCCCAAGCCGGCGAGCACGCCGTCCCGGCCTGCATCGGCAAGGACGTGGTCGTCGCCGGCGCCGGCATCGATGCCGTTGTCGCCGTCGGTGCCGAAGACCGCATCGTCCCCGCCCTTGGCGTCGAAGTTGACGGCGCCGAGCATGGAGCCCGACAGGATGGCAAGGCTGACGATGTCCCGGGTGTCCGTGCCGATCGGGGTCGGATTGTCGGCCCAAGGATCGGTCTCGAAGGGCAGGAAGTCGTTCAGCACGGCCCGCGCCCCCTCATGGCGAGGCGGGTCGCCCCGAGGGCGTGCGGCCATGCGCCGGGCCTGCGGCCGGATGCTGGTCTCCCGCCGCACGAGAACGTCGTGCCAAGTCCCAAGCTGGACTTATTCAAGACCCCAAACCCCCTAAGCACGAGGCGCCGATCTGGCTTCGATCGAGCGCTTCGTCACATCAAAATGGCTAATGACTAGGCGCCCAAATCCCCAACACGGGCGCCAAAGCCGATACCTCAACTTCACGGCACATATAGCACAAATGCATGTAAAAGAGTAGATTTTTCCAATGGAGATGAACCGAAACGCGACTGTGGCGCGCGCCGAGGCGGCGCCGGCGAATTGGCTCGGCTGTTAAGGTTAAAAATTTAACTAATGTTACGGGCTGCGCCGGGGAAAGGCTCTATGGCCGCGGCTGCAGGCTGTTCAGCCAGTCGCCGAAGCTGAACGACACAAGCGCCTTCAGGAAGCCCTGGCTTTCGGCCGGCCAGATCAGCAGGCAGAGCACGAAGACGGTCAGCAGCAGGTTGCCCGCCACGGCAAGCTTCAGCCATTTCGAGGTCCGCCCGCCGCCCTGGGCGCCTTGGATGCTCTCGCTGACGGCCTGCAGGCGTTCCTCGAGGTTGACCAGCAGGTAGCCTTCGAGCCCGCTGATCGAGCCGTCGATCTTGGCCAGCATGACCTTCGTGTCGTCGGCCGACTCGGCGAGCTGCTCGACGGCGCCTTCGGATTCCTTGGCGGCGTCGCGAGAAGCCTGAATCTCCGGCATCAGCTTGTCATGCAGGCTGACCAGGTCGCGCCGCATGCTGATGGCGTCGCGCCCCTCCCGCAGGCCTTCGATCGCGGTCAGCAGCTTTCCGAGCGTCTCGGTCAGCTCGCCTTGTCCGGCTTCGCTGTCGACGCTCTTGCCGGCATCGGCTTCGGCCGGCGCTTCGCCGGTCGGCTCGGGCTCGGCGTCAAAGGTCGTGATGGAAGGCGCTGCCGTTGCGTCCTCCGGCGCGAGGTTCTTCACCTCGCGACTCTCGAGGTCGATGATCGGCGCGTCTTCCTCGGCGGCTCGATCGAAGGCTTCAGGCTGGTCGATTGCTTCTTTGGCCATAGAACTGTCCGATCTGGCGGTCCCCGCAGAGATTATCAGCGACCGCCTAAGAGGTTAAACCAACTTAAAAATCGTTGGCTAAAGAATTCGTTACTGCTCGGTCTGCCAGCCGCTGCCGCTCGCGGGCAGAGCATGGGCCGAGGGGGCGTGGGCCGAGGGGGCGGCCAGCTTGTCGTGGCTGCGGACGAGCGGCTCTACCGCGATCTTGTGCACGAGCTCCGCCTGTCGGCCGGTTTCCGTCTTATGGAAGACCCGCTTCAGGTAGGTTCGTGCCGTCTGCTCGCGAATGCCCAATGCGCCGGCCGCTTCCTTCAGCGAGGCGCCGCCGGCCAGGCGGTGGGCCAGCTTGGCCTCCGCCAAGGTCAGGTCGAAACGGGACATCAGGTGCTCGAGCAATCGCCCCTCGCGGGCGCCGGGCACGATCACCAGCACCTTCTCGCGGCGGTGCTCGTCGCTCCCATGCTGCAGCGGGCGAACCAGGACGCGCAGCCCCTCCGGCCGGTCCGGCTTTCGCACGTCGAGCTCCAGATAGCCGCGCGGCAGGCTGCCGGCATCCTGCGCTGCACGCCAGATACCCTGGTGCAGCTCGTGCGTCGCCTCGCGGCAGTTCATCTCCAGCACGCCGCTGCCGACCCGGAAGTCCTGCCCCTCGCTGAGGTACTCGTCGGCACTGACGTTGGTAAGCCAGACGCGGGCCTGGGCATCCGTGCCGAAGATGGCCGGCGACAGCGCGTCGATCGTCTGCTTCAGATAGAGGGCGGTCTTTTGCTCCTGGCGTGCGCTCAAGCCGAGCTCGAGCAGCGTACGCAAGTGCGGCGCATAGCTGCGCAGCTTTTCGGCCGCATCGTTGGTGAAGGGGTCGTCGTCGCCCTGCCGGACCAGGACGACAAGGTACTGCCGTTCGGCTTCGCCCTTCAAGAGACCGCAGATCGCCGAGCCGACCTCGCAGCCGGCCGGCGTGCCGTCCAGGATTTTCACGCCGCTCAGCTTGAGCTGCCCGCCGCTGCGCGGCTGGCGCCAGAAACCGGCACCGCTGGTCCGGCGCTGCCAGCCCAGATCCTTGTCGAGCACGATCTCCGCCCAGCGGCACTGCACCCTGATGCTGACCAGTGGCCGCCAAGGTCCGTCGGCACGGCTGCGCCCCAAGAGCAGCATGCCGTCGGAAGCGAAGAGGTCCAGTATTGGTTGAAAAAGCAACGAAGGCTCCGTGGTCACCTTCGTCGCCGGCAACGCTTGCGTTGCTCCGGCTCCCCCAAGCGCATCGGTCATAAGATGTGACTATCCCCCAAGATCACGATCACATGCCAAGACGCGGCGGATACTACACAAATACGAGCCGAATTGCCAGCATCGCGGACCGGCTGAGTCCTATTCCGATCACAGAAAGGTTAACGGCGCAGTGGATTATGGCAAATATTTTGGAATGGACGCTCGGTAATGAGGCTTTTTTGGCAGATATGTCACAGGAGTTTCACAATATCGAAGTCAGGCCGCAAAATCCTGAGATCGTCTTGTGGCCTAAGCGCTTACAAAGTTAATTGCTAGCTAAGGGGGAGGAGCTTAACCACTTTCCCAATGCCTGCGCGTGCTTCCGCCAAGAGCGATCCGGCCGGGTGTCATGAATCAGACTTTTGATTTTTGGCAAATTTTCTGCTAACTTGCGCGTGTCTTCCGGAGTAAGCCCATGGCGACTTCTGGGTAGACCGGGGAGATTCTTTGGGGGTTGCGGTCTGAAGTCGCAACGAGTCTTGCTTGGAAAGGAGCTAGCGATGAGGTGCTTGGTTGGGGTTATGGCTATGGCCGCGCTTGCCTTCGGCGCGTCTCAGGCCTCGGCGGCGAGCTTTGTGTCGCCGACCATTTGTACGAACACGGGTAACCAGTCCGACACCTGTAATTCCGGTGCCGGCGGTTTGTCTTTCGTTCCGCCGGGGGGGACGATCAGCGTCGGTGATGTCGTCGAAAACACTCCGCTGAGTGTTACCGTCAACGGCAATCCCTTTAACGTCGAGACCGACACGCTGAACCTCGCAGCCGGAGAGTCCGCCGTCATTCGGATGGAGATCCGAAACTTCGATCGGATTTGGGTCAATGGCTTCGCGACTGGGCCGCTCTTTCCGGACGGTCCGACGCAGGATACCAACGGAGATTGGCTCGGCTTGTTCGGTGGCTTCCCTGGAAGCGATACCGGCTACACCATTCCGATAAACATCAACCTCGGCCCCGGTTCGCCTGGGCTTGTCGTCAACATCACCGATGCCGTGAACACGGGTCAGATCAACTCGGTGGAGCTCGCCGGTCCCACAGTGGTCCCGGGCACGACGGAAATGAACAATTTCTCCGGTGACGAGAGCTCGAACATCGACAGCATTCGTATCGAAGATTCGATGGGCAACACGCTGGATGCGACGGGCGATACGGAAGCCACTAAGTTCAAGCTGCGCGACTACCTCGACAGCGGCGAAGACAGCCTCGAACTGCTTGCCGCCGCCGCTTCGGGCGACGTCCAACTCGTGATCGAGGACATCGGCTTGCCGCGTAGCTTCGACATCGAGTTCACCGTTCAGGCGGTGCCGCTGCCGGCAGCCGCTTGGCTGTTCCTCTCGGGTCTCGCTGCGCTGGCCGGCTTCCGCCGCTTCCGCAACAAAGCCTAAGCATAAGGCATCGTTCTCAAGGGGAGTTCCGCAACCCCCCTGAAGACACTGATTGCTGCTTCGAGCGGGCGGCTCGACCCAACGGTCGGGCCGCCCGTTCGCGTTTGCGTCTGCTTCATTCCATGCGGCGATCCTGCCCCTCTGTACTGTGCGTTGCCCGTCTTGGCGGGCTGCGGAGGGATAGCTCATGCACAGGGCGACGTTCACCTTTGCGGCTGGCCATTGTCGCTGGCCTTTGCGGCTGGCAAAGCGCATCATATTTTCGTGATCGCGAACGGCCCGGGGGCGGCCAAGGAGGCAGATTTGTTCCAGCTCACACCCGATCAGGAGACGCTTCGAAAGCAGGCGGCGGACCTGGCGCGCCATGTCATCGCCGAGCGCGCGGCCCGTATCGACCGGACCGAAGCTTATCCCTGGGACAACGTTGAGACACTGACCGAAGCCGGCTTTATGGGAATGACCATTCCAGCCGCTTACGGTGGGCGGGGGCTGAGCTTCCTCGATGCGGCGCTGGTGGTCGAGGAGATGGCCAAGGTCTGCGGCATTACCGCGCGCATCGTCGTCGAGGCCAACATGGGCGGCATCGCCGCTATCATGAAGTACGGCAACGAGGCGCAGAAGCAGTTGGCGGCCGCCTTGGTCCTGGCCGGCGACAAGCCGGCGATCTGCATCACCGAGCCGGACGCCGGCAGCGCCGCCTCCGAGCTGACGACCCGAGCCGATCAGCGCGGCGATCGCTACGTGCTAAACGGCAAGAAACATTGGATCACCGGCGGCGGCGTCTCAAAGCTGCACATCATCTTCGCCCGCGTCTTCGACGAGCAGGGCCGCGAGCAGGGCATCGCCGGCTTCATCGCCGTCCGCGGCGAGGCGGAGGGGCTGGAGATCGGCAAGCGCACGCACACCATGGGCCTGCGCGGCATCCCCGAGACCGAGGTGATCTTCCGCAACCTGGAGGTTCCGGCCGAGATGATGCTGCGGTCGCCTAGGGGACTGCAGCAGGGCTTCGCCGGCCTGATGGACGCCTATAACAGCCAGCGGGTGGGCGCAGCCGCCGTGTCTCTGGGCCTCGCCCAGGGCGCTTACGAACTGGCGCTCGATTATGCCCAGAGGCGCGAGCAGTTCGGCCGGCCAATCGCCGAGTTCCAGGGCTTGCAATGGATGCTGGCCGACATGAGCATGCAGCTCTCGGCGGCGCGCTTGCTGATCCACAAGGCCGCCGCCGGAGCCGGAGACGGTTTTCCCGACATGGTCGCAGCGGCGCAGGCCAAGATCTTCGCCGCGGAGATGGGGCAGAAGGTGACCAACGACGCACTGCAGATTTTCGGTGCCGCCGGCTACAGCCGCGACCTGCCGCTGGAGCGCATGGTGCGCGATGCGCGCATGTTCACCATCGGCGGCGGCACGGCGCAGATCCTGCGCACCGTCGTCGCCGGCGGCCTGCTTGGCCGCAAGCTGCCGCAGACCCGCGACGGTTATCTCGAACTGATGGAGCGAGACGGGGAGGCCAAGCGCGCCCATGGCTGACGTTCAGCTTGCGCCGTCGCCCGCGCGCAGCGCCGCAGAGCTCATTGCCCGCCGTTTGGCCCAGGCCGGCTGCACCCATGCCTTCGGCATTCCCGGCGGCGAGACCCTGGCCATGATGGAGGCCTTGTCCGACGCCGGCCTGAGCTTCGTGCTGACCAAGCATGAGAACAGCGCCGGCTTCATGGCCGAGGGGGTCTATCACGCCACCGGTGCGCCGGGCGTATTGCTGGCGACCATCGGTCCCGGCGTGGCCAACGCGGTCAACGTCGTCGCCAATGCCGAGCAGGACCGGGTGCCGCTCATTTTCCTGAGCGGCTGCGTCGATGCCGACGTCGCTCAGCGCTATACCCATCAGGTCTTCGATCATGGCGCGCTTTTGGCGCCGATCACCCGCGCCAGCTTTCGCATGGCCTCGGGCGCCATCGACGTGATGGTGGACAAGGCGCTGTCGCTGGCTTGCGACAGCCCGCCCGGGCCGGTGCATCTCGATCTTCCCATCTCGCTCGCCCGCGCCGAAGAGCAGGAGGTGCTCGTCGCGCCGCGCAGCAAACCGCTGGTCGGCGGCCCGCAGCCCGGGCCGGCGCTGGAGGCTGCGCGGGCCAAGCTCGCCAGGGCCAAGCGCCCGCTGGTGGTGGCCGGTCTCGAGGTCTTGGGCCTCGGCGAAGCGGATTCCGCTGCGGCCGAGGTTGCCGCCTTCTGCCGCGAGCTCTCCATCCCGCTGATCACCACCTACAAGGCGAAGGGCATCCTGCCGGAAGACGATCCCCTGGCGCTCGGTGGCGCAGGGCTTTCGCCGGAGGCCGACAAGATCCTCCTGCCGCTGATGGCCCAGGCCGACCTCATCATCGCCGCCGGCTACGACCCCATCGAGATGCGCAGCGGCTGGTGCGACCCCTGGGACCCGGCCAAGGTGATCGAGTTCTCGACCACGCCCAACCACCATTACGTCCACCAGGCCGGCCAGAGCTTCATCGGCGATATCGGCGCCGGACTCGCAGCACTGCGCGGCGAGGGCACGGCACCCGAGGCCGCCTGGCCCGGCGGCGAAGCGCAGGCCGCTCGTGCTGCGCTCAAAGCCTTCTTCTCGAGCGGCGAGACCTGGGGCCCGACCCAGGCCATCGAAGTCACCCGCGCGGCCATGCCGCGGGACACGGTGGCGACGGTGGACTCCGGCGCTCATCGGATCCTGCTGAGCCAGGTCTGGGAGTGCTACCGCGAGCGCGGCCTGCTGCAGTCCACCGGGCTCTGCACCATGGGCTGCGCCCTGCCGCTGGCCATCGGCTACAAGCTCGCCGCGCCCGAAACCCCCGTCGTCGCCTTCACCGGCGATGCCGGCCTGGAGATGGTACTGGGCGAGCTGGCGACGCTGCGCGATCTGGAGCTTCCGGTCATCGTCGTGGTCTTCGTCGATGCCTCCCTGGCCTTGATCGAGCTGAAGCAGCGGCGCGATCAGCTTCCCAATCTGGGCGTCGACTTCGGGCGCACCGATTTTCCGGCCGTCGCCCAGGCGCTCGGCGGGCACGGCGTTTCCGTGCGCGATGCCGCGCGGCTGCAAGAGGAACTGGAGGCGGCACAGCGGCGCCAGGGCTTCACCGTCATCGCCTGCGAGATCGATCGCAAGTCCTACGACGGGACCTTCTAGCTGGACGCCACCTCTTCCCAGCGCCCGTTCTCGTTGGAGCGATAGGCGGCCTCCACGAGCTTCAGGTTGACCATGTAGTCTTCGGCCCGGTTTTCGAGCGGCGTGCCCTCGGCCAAGTGCTGCAGCACATGCGCTTGGAAGGCCCGCACGCAGTCCCCGCCGAAACCGCGATCCTCCCAGTCGTAGGCCACCTCTTGCTCAAGGCTGCTGCCGTGCGCGCGCAGGAAGAGCCGGCCATAGCCGTCCAGGCGGAGGTTCGCGGCTGCGCCGTCGATCTGCATCTCGCCCATGGTCAGCCGGCGGCTCTCTGCGGCGTGATCGGCCAGGCGGTTGCCGTCGAAGAGCGCACGGCTGCCGGAGCGGAAGCGGAGGATGACCAGCCCGGCGTCCTCGCCGGCGATGGCGGGGTTCAGCCGCCGGAGGTCGGCGAAGACCGCCTCGACCTCGCCCAGCAGAAAGCGAAAGACGTCGAAGAGATGGACCGCCGTCTCGTGCAGCAGGAAGCGCTCCATCTCTTGGAAGTAGGGCTGGCGGTCGAGGTAGGCGCCCAGGCCTTGCCCGTCCCCGGGGCGCAAGCGGAAGGCGACCTCGTAGACCTCGCCGAGGGTGCCAGCATCGATCTGCTTGCGGCATTCGCGGAACCAGGGCTGAAAGCGAAAGTTCTCATGCACCACCAGCGTCGTGCCGGCCGCGGCGGCGATCGCGCAGGCCTCCTCGGCGTCCGAAAGGCCGCCGCAAAAGGGCTTCTGGCAAATGATTGTCGGCACCTTTCCGGCGGCCATGCGAATGAGGTCGAGGTGGGCATCCGGCGGTGCGGCGATATCGAGGATGTCGAGCGGCTGCTTGGCGAGCAGCGCATCGGCCTCGGTAAAGACCTGCGCCGCGCCGAAGTCCTGCGCCGCGGCGGCCGCCTTTGCCTGGTCGCGGTCGCAGATGGCGACCAGCTCGGCCTGCGGCAGGCGTTGCCAGGCCTCGTGGTGGAAGCGGGAGAAGAAGCCTGCGCCGATGCCGGCGACCCTGAGTGGTTCGGTCATCTGGCGGCTTCGGAAAACAAGTCCGGCAGGGGGCCGAGGTCCATCGTCCAGTGGGGCGGCGGGAGACCGGGCAGCGGGGCCGTGAAGCACGCGATGCGGTCGCCGAGCAGACAGCCGAGATAAGCGGTCGAGAGATCGGCGCCGCCGAAGGCGAGGTTGGACACATTGGCGAGGCGCTGGCTCTTGATCTTGTCCAGGTGCGGGCGGCCCATGGTGTCGCTGCGGTAGGCCTCCTCGACCCAGTTCAGGTGATCGGGGTCGCTGTCCTCCAGCATCACCTCCTGGCGACCGTCCGGCGCGACGTGGACGATCCGGTTGCTGACAATGCTGGTGACCCAAAGGCCGCCGTCGCGGTCCATCGCCAGGCCATCGGGAAAGCAGCCTTCGCCGTAGCGCGCCACGGTGCGGGCCGGACCCAGTTGGCCGTCGCGGCCGATGGCGAAGGCGCTGGTGCGCCGCGCGAAGGTTTCGTTGACGAACAGCGTGCCGCCATCCGGGCTGACCAGGCACTCGTTGGTGTAGCCGAGACCCTCCGCCGCGATGCGCGTCTTTCCGCCTTGCAGCAGGACAATGTAGCCGTCGGCCACGTCCTTGCGGTAGGCCGCGCTGCGTGGCCGTGCCGTGGTGCTGACCGTAATCCAAAGGCGCTCGTCGTCCTGGCGCAGTACGAAGTTGGTGGGCGGCAAGGGATGGCCGTTCACCTCGGTCAACAGCGGTTCCAGGCTGCCGTCGGGGAAGAGCCGGAAGACGCCGCCCTCGTCGGCGCCCAGATGGGCGAGCAGAAGAGTGCCGCCCGGCTCCAGCGCAATGCCGTTGGGCCGCTGCCGAGGCTGGTCGTCGCGAGACAGGATGCGCCGCACCGCGCCCTCCGGCGAGACGAGGGCGACGCCGCCGTTGCCCGTCCAGTCTGGCGCCAGCAGCAGGCCGGAGCTGTGCGCGAGAACGCACTCGGGGCGATTGAGCCCCTGGCCGAGGAAGGACAGGCTGGACAGCGGGATGCGAGGCTGTGCCGCCACCCTCTAGACGTCCTCTGCCGCTAGCATCTCCCGCAGGCTGGTCTTGAGGATCTTGCCGTAGTTGTTCTTGGGCAGAGCATCGAGGAAGAAGTAGGCCTTGGGCCGCTTGAAGCGGGCGATCTCAACCAGGCAGAGGCTATCGAGCTCCTCCTCCGAGAGACGCTGGCCCTCCTGCGCCACCACGAAGGCCACCACCTCCTCGCCCCAGTCGACGTGCGGCCGTCCCAACACCGAGCACTCCTTGACGCGCGGATGGCGCAGCAGCACTTCCTCGACCTCGCGCGGATAGATGTTGGTGCCGCCGCTGATGATGACGTCCTTGGAGCGGTCCTTGAGCGTCAGAAAGCCCTCTTCGTCCAGGCTCCCCACATCGCCGGTATGCAGCCAGCCGCCTTTCAGCGCCTTGGCGGTCGCGGCGGGGTCGTTCCAATAGCCCAGCATGACCGAAGGGCCGCTGGCCTGAATCTCGCCGGTCTCGCCGGGCGGCACGGGCTGGTCGTTCTCGTCGGCAATGCGCAGCCCCACCAGCATCTGCGCGCGCCCCGCCGACGCCAGCCGCGCCTCGTAGCGCGGATGATCGCTTTCGCCGTGCATGGCGCGGGTGAGGGAGCTGATGGTCATGGGGCTCTCGCCCTGGCCGTAGATCTGCACGAAGCGATTGCCGAAGACCTCCATGGCCCGCTTGAGGTCGGCGACATACATGGGCGCGCCGCCGTAGACGATGGTCTTGAGGTGCTCGCGTCGCGCGCTCTCCGCGCCCGGGTGGTCGATCAGCCGCTTGACCATGGTCGGCGCGAAGAAGCTGCAGAGCCGCGGATAGTGCTCCAGCAGGTCGAAGACCTCGGCGGGGTCGTAGCCGCCGCTCTCCGGCACGATGTTGAGCCCCGCTTGGGCGATGAATGGAAAGTTGTAGAGGCCGACGCCGTGGGACATGGGGGCTGCGTGTAGCAGGCTGTCCTCGGCCTGCACGTTGTCGACATCGGGGAAGTAGCAGGCGGTCATGGCCAGCAGATTGCCATGGCTCAGCATGGCGCCCTTGGGCCGGCCCGTCGTGCCGCTGGTGTAGAACAGCCACGCCAGTTCATCCAGGCGCGCCGGCATGGGCGCCATCTCTTCGCCGGCAAAGAGCGCCTCGTAGTCCGGCGAGCCGGCGACGATAGGGCGGGCGTTGCTGTCGGCATCGGCGATCGCGCTCGCCAGGCTCTCCTGCAAGTCGGCCGTGACGAAGCAGAGGCGGGCGCCGGAGTGGCTCAGCATATAAGCGAACTCGCGGGCGTGGAGCTTGGCGTTCATCGGCACGGCCGCGAGCCCTGCCCACCAAATGCCGTAAAGCACTTCCAGATATTGCGGGCAGTTCTTCATCGCCACGGCGACCCGCTCGCCCGGCAGCAGCGAGAGCTTGTT
>JANQIA010000284.1 GCA_028282405.1 Rhodovibrionaceae bacterium | reverse complement strand
GCAGGTTCAAGTTCGTGACAATAACGTCGATCAGGCGCTGCGCGCGCTTAAGAAAAAGCTCCAGCGCGAAGGCGTCTTCAGAGAGATGAAACTGCGCCGCCATTTCGAGAAGCCCTCCCAGAAGCGCAAGCGCGAGCGCGCCGAAGCCAAGCGCCGCTACCGCAAGCTGCTGCGCAAGCGCATGGAGCGCGAAGGCTTTTAGTCCTGAGTCGTTTGTCGGTTCCTGCCGGGGCACACGGTCTCGGCAGCCGCCATAGTACGAGAGAGCGCGTCCGCTTCAGCAGGCGCGCTTTTCGCTTTTGTGCCAGAAGCTCTGCCATAGGACCGACAGCAGGGGTGAACCATGCCGCCCGATAGCCGCCCAACCGTCGCACAGCCCGACGACGACCCTTACCTTTGGCTCGAAGAGATTGAAGGCGCGAAAGCTCTGGCCTGGGTGAAACGCCAGAACGCGGAAACGCTCGAGGCGCTCGACGGCGCCGATTTGGCGCGCGATCAAGCTGCGCTGAAGACGATCTTTGACCGCCCTGACAACATTCCATTCGTCAGGCGCCGCGGCGACCGCCTCTACAATTACTGGCGCGATGCCGAGCATTCCCGCGGCCTCTGGCGCCGTACGACTATGGCGAGCTACCGCACGGAGTCGCCGCAGTGGGAGACGGTGCTGGACCTCGATGCGCTGGCCGCCGAAGAGGGCGAAGACTGGGTCTGGCAAAACGCCATTTCACTGCCGGGGACCCATGACCGCGCTATCCTTTGCCTGTCGCATGGCGGCGGCGATGCCGTGGTGCTGCGGGAGTTTGACTTGGACGCCAAGACCTTCGTCGCGGATGGTTTCTATCTGCCCGAAGCCAAGGGCTGGCCCTGCTGGCTGGACCGCGATCATCTCCTGCTCGAAAGCTCCTATGGCGCGGGCATGGCGACCGACTCCGGCTATGCCCGAACCGTTCGGCTTTGGCGGCGCGGTACGGCGGTTGAGGCGGCGGACGTCATCTTCGAGGTGCCGCAGGAGAGCATGTCGGCCTTTGCCTGGGTCGACCGCTCCACGGACGAACGGCGTGTCGTTTTCGGCGAGCGCTTGAGCTTCTTCGAGATGAGCAGTTGGCTCGGCGACCAAACCGGCCCCAATCAGAAGATCGACCTTCCGAACGACGCCTGGCGCGATCTTTACCGTGACTGGCTTTTGGTCAAGCCGCGCCAGGACTGGCAGCTGGCGGGGCAGTGTCACCCAGCGGATACGCTCCTGGCCATCTCGCTCTCCGACTTTCTGGCTGGCCAAAGGGACTTCACGGCGCTGTTCGAGCCGGAGGCCAAACGCAGCTTGAGCGGCTTCTTTTGGGCCGGCGATCGGCTGGTGCTCTCGATACTGGATGATCTGCGCCCGGTCTTCGAGCTGCTGACCCCTGGAGAGGGCGGGTGGTCTCGCGGCAAGCTGCCCGGCCTGCCCGAGATCGGCGTCGCCTCCGCCTGGTGTATCGACAGCGAAGAGGAGGAGTCGAACGGCGATTTGCTGGTCACATGCGAAACGCCCATCGCGCCGCGGAGCTTGCTGCTCGCTGAGCCCGGGAAGGCACCGATTGTCTTGAAGCGCGCGCCGGCGGCCTTCGACGCGGACGGACTGACCGTGAGTCGTCATGAGGCCCGCTCGCCCGACGGCGTGGCGATACCCTACGTGCAAATCGGCCCTAGAGAGAGCGATGGCGCCGCGCCCGTTCACCTGACCGCCTATGGCGGCTTCCGCATCGCCAACTTGCCCTACTACCGCTCGGCCATTGGCAAGCTCTGGCTGGAGCGTGGAGGCACCAGCGTGGTGGCCAACATTCGCGGGGGCGGTGAGTACGGCAGCGCCTGGCACGAGGCCGGGCGCCGGGAAGGGAAGATCACCACGCACGACGACTTCGCGGCCGTCGCCGCCGACCTGGTCCGGCGCGGGGTGACGCTGCCGACGCGCATCGCCGCCGAAGGCGGCTCCAACGGCGGCATCCTCATCACCAACATGTTGACCCGCTATCCCGAGCGCTTCGGCGCGCTGTTCTGCACCATTCCGCTGATCGACATGCGGCGCTACAGCAAGCTTCTGGCTGGGCACAGCTGGATCGCCGAGTACGGCGACCCTGACGAGCCTGAGGACTGGGCCTATTTGCAGCGCTACTCCGCCTACCATACGGCAGAGCCGGGGCGGCCCTATCCGCCGCTCTTGATCGCCACCAACCGAAAGGACGACCGGGTGCATCCCGGCCATGGCCGCAAGATGGCGGCCAAGCTGCAGGCCATGGGCTACCATCCGCGCTACTTCGAGATGGCCTCGGGCGGCCACGGCTACGGCAAGGACAACAGCGAGACCGCGCGCTTCATGGCGCTGGGCTATCTCTTCCTGCGCCGAGCCATCGGTTGGGACGATGGCCAAGCTGTGAGTTAAATCCTGTCGCGCCTTCCAGGCTCAACACAGACGTAACAGAATCGTCGTGGTTGCTGCGCAATGTCGCGCGGAGACCAGTGTCGGCATGCGTTGGCGACCACAGAATGCCTGACCGAGCGAAAGCGGGCCATTGCCCCTGTCGCTTGCCTCACACTGAAAAGGGCTGCCTCGGGCGGCCCTTCTCTTCTTTCTGAGTCGGCAGCCGCGCGACTACTGCTCCAGCGCCTTGACGATGTCCTCGCACATCTTCTTGGCGTCGGACAGCAGCATCCGCGTCTTGTCCATATAGAACAGCGGATTGTCGATGCCGGCGTAGCCAGAGCCCATGGAGCGTTTGACGAAGAGCACGTTTTGGGCCTCGTCCACGTTGAGCACGGGCATGCCGTAGATCGGCGAGGTCTTGTCGGTCTTGGCGACAGGGTTGGTAACGTCGTTGGCGCCGATGACGAAGGCTACGTCGGTGTCGACGAACTCGCGGTTCAGCTCGTCCATCTCGAAGACCTCGTCATAGGGCACGTTGGCCTCGGCGAGCAGCACGTTCATGTGCCCCGGCATGCGACCCGCCACCGGATGGATGGCGTACTTCACGTCGACGCCGGCTTCCTTCAGGAGGTCAGCCATCTCGCGCAGGGCATGCTGGGCCTGGGCCACGGCCATGCCGTAGCCCGGCACGATGATGACCCGGTCCGCGTTCTTCATCATGAAGGCGGCGTCTTCAGCCGAACCCTGCTGGTAGGTGCGGTCGCCCAAGTCCGCGCCGCCGCCGGTCGCCGCTTCGCCGCCGAAACCGCCGAGGATGACGTTGAAGAAGGAGCGATTCATCCCCTTGCACATGATGTAGCTGAGGATGGCACCGGACGAGCCGACCAGCGAGCCGGCGATGATCAGCAGGTTGTTCTCCAAGGTGAAGCCGATGCCGGCGGCGGCCCAGCCGGAGTAGGAGTTCAGCATGGAGATGACCACCGGCATGTCGGCGCCGCCGATGGGAATGATAATCAGGATGCCGAGCGCGAGCGAGATGGCGACGATCAGCCAGAAGGCCGCATCCGCCTCGCTGCTGGCCAACCAGATCACCAGCACCACCGTGAGGATGCCGAGCGCCAGGTTGAGCAGATGCTGTCCGGGGAAGACGATCGGCTTGCCGCTCATGATGCCCTGCAGCTTGGCGAAGGCGATGATCGAGCCGGTGAATGTGATGGCGCCGATGGCGGTGCCGATCGACATCTCGATCAGCGAGCTGAGCTTGATGTCGCCCGGGCTGCCGATGCCGTAGGCGCTGGGATTGTAGAAGGCGGCCACGGCCACGAAGACGGCTGCAAGGCCGACCAGGGAGTGGAAGGCGGCGACGAGCTGCGGCAGCGCCGTCATTTCCACGCGCATGGCGATGACGGTGCCGATGGCACCGCCGATCAGCACCGCGGCGAGGATACCAACGATGCTCAAGCCGATCTCCGGCAGGACCAACAGCGTGGTCACGATGGCCAAGGCCATGCCGATGATGCCGAAGGCGTTTCCGCGGCGGCTAGTTTCGGGATGCGAGAGTCCCTTCAGCGCCAGGATGAAGAACACCGAGGCGACAAGATAGAGAAGGGCGGCGAAATTGACGCTCATGACTCCGTTCCCGTCCTAGCGCTTTTTCTTCTTGAACATCGAGAGCATTCGGTGGGTCACCAGAAAGCCGCCGAAGATATTGATGCTGGCCAGCATGACGGCGAGGAAGCCCATGACGTCGCTCGTCAGATTGCCGCCGGAGCCAGCCGCGATCAGGCCACCAACGATGATCACCGAGGAAATCGCGTTGGTAACGCCCATCAGCGGGGAGTGCAGGGCCGGCGTCACGCTCCAGACCACGTGGTAGCCGACGAAGATCGCCAGAACCAACACCGTCAAACCCACAACGATCGGCGAGAGGGCGCCATGCTCGGCGGCCTGCATCGCCGCTCCGCCATGTTCCGCCGAAAGCCGCGCCACTTCCTGGGAGAGCGCCTGCGCTTCTGCGAGAAGCGCGTCGATGCGCTGAGCAAGAGCCTCGTGCTGCATGGGAACTCCTTAGTTCGGGAAGTTAGGCGGCGCCTGTGCCGGCTTTGCCGTCGGTGGTTTCGGCCGGGACCAGGTTGGGATGAACGATCTTGCCTTCCTTGGTCACCAAGGTGCCTTTGACGATTTCATCTTCCCAATCGATCGCCAGGTCCTTGCTCTCCTTGTCGACGAGCAAACTCAGGAAGTTGAAGACGTTGTTGGCGTAGAGCATGGAGGCATCGGCCGCCAGGCGGCTCGGTACGTTGAGATAGCCGACGATGGTGACATCTTCGGCGACCGCCACCTCGCCTGGCTTGGAGAGGGCGCAGTTGCCGCCGTTGTCCACCGCGAGGTCGACGACAACGGCGCCGGGCTTCATGCTCTTGACCATGTCTTCGTCGATCAGCACCGGTGCCGGGCGGCCGGGAATGAGCGCTGTGGTAATGACCAAGTCCATCTTGGGCAAGGTTTCGGCGATCAGCGCGGCTTGCTTCTTCTTGTATTCCGCGGACATCTCCTTGGCGTAGCCGCCGGCCGTCTCCGCCTGCTTGAACTCCTCGTCCTCCACGGCGACGAACTTGCCGCCGAGGCTCTCCACCTGCTCCTTGGCGGCGGGCCGCACGTCGGTCGCAAAGACGACGGCGCCCAGGCGCTTGGCTGTGGCGATGGCCTGCAGGCCGGCCACGCCGGCCCCCATGACCAGGACTTGGGCCGGGGGGATCTTGCCGGCAGCCGTCATCATCATGGGAAGCGCGCGGCCGAAGTTGGCGCAGCCGTCGAGCACCGCCTTGTAGCCGGCGAGGTTGGCTTGCGACGAGAGCACGTCCATCGACTGCGCCCGGGTGATGCGCGGCATGAAGTCCATGGCAAAGGCCGTCAGGCCGGCATCGGCGATCGCCTTCAACTCGTCGCCGGCGCGGTAGGGGTCGATCAGCGCGAAGAGATGCGCGCCCGAGGGCATGCCTTTCAATTCGCCAAGCTCTGGTCGCTGAACCTTGAGAATGACATCGGCGCCCTTCAAGACCGCAGACGCGTTCTTCGCGATCGTGGCGCCGGCGTCCTCGTAGTCCTCGTCGATGTAGGACGCGGCTAGACCGGCCCCACTTTCCACCGCAACCTCGAGGCCTAACTTCACCATCTTCTTGATGGTGTCCGGCGAGGCGGCCACGCGATGCTCGTGGGCACGGCGTTCCTTCAGAACTGCGATCTTCATCGGCGGCCCCCGGACCTTCTTCCTGCTGTCATGAATTGCGACCCAAACGAACGGAAATCGGCGCTACCATGCCGGTTTGCCATGGCAGGCTCAAGCCTCACGCCAATTGGCGCGGCAATTTGCCGGATTCGATCTGTGTAAGTGCCCTAGGCGGCCTGAACCATCTCGCTCAGGTCGGCTTGGCGTAGGGCTTCCTCTTGCCTGGTGGCAAGCTGCGCCACATCGAAGCCTTCGATGAGGTCGTGGAACAGGCGATGCCAGTTGATCTCGGCTTTGAGGTGCATGAAGACCGAGCCCAGCCCGATTGCCGCGCGATCCATTAGCACGAACTCGCGCGGGGGGCGGACGCCACCCTGCTCTTTGAGCGCCTTGTGGACGGCGCTGATGATGCGGGCACCTTCGATGGAATTGTTGGTGTCGGTGATCAGCGTCACGCGGTCTTCCAAGAGCGGTCCGTAGAGGAAACGGGCCCACTGATTGAGCGTGCGCAGCAGCTCGCCCTCCACCTTCTCGAAGCCCCAAGCCTGATAGGCTGAGACGGCCAGCTCTTCGTCGTCGTTGGCAAGCGCGTGATAGAGGTCGATCACACCTTTCACGAAGCCCGGGCGGAAGACGCGGATGCAGCCGAAGTCGAGCAGGTTCACGCTACAATCCGGTCGGATGGTGTAGTTGCCCAGGTGCGGGTCGCCGTGAATCACGCCGTAATAGTAGAACGGCACGTACCAAGCCCGGAACATGTTGAGCGCCACGCGGTTGCGCAGCTCCTGGTCCTCGTGCTCGGCAATGAAGGCCAAGAGCGGCTGGCCGGACAGCCAAGTCATGGTCAAAAGGCGATCGCTGGATAGTGCCTCGATCGGCTCGGGCACATGCACGCCGTCTTCATCGGCGAGCATGTGGGCGTAGAGGCGCATGTTCTTGGCCTCACGCGCGTAGTCCAACTCCTCGCGCAGCCGCTCGGACAGCTCTTTGTAGATCTCCGAGGGGTCGATTGCGCTGTCGTAGCGGCGATAGACCGAGAAGGCGAAGCGGAGCTGCTGCACGTCGGCTTCGACGGTCGAAGCCATATCCGGATACTGCAGCTTGCAGGCCAGCTCGCGGCCGTCTTCCTGCTTGGCGATATGAACCTGGCCCAGCGAGGCGGCCGCCGCGGCGTCGTGGCCGAACTCCGTGAACTGGTTGCGCCAGCCGGGGCCGAGCTCCGTCCGCATGCGGCGCTTGACGAAGGACCAGCCCATGGGCGGGGCGTTGGACTGTAGCTGCCGCAGCTCCTCTGCGTACTCCCGCGGCAGGGCATCGGGAATGGTGGCTAGGATCTGGGCCGCCTTCATCAGCGGGCCCTTGAGACCGCCAAGAGCGGCCTTCAGCTCAGCGGAATGCTTGCCTTTATCGAGCGAAAGGCCGAGTACGCGGGCGCCGGCAAGCTGTGCCGCCAGTCCGCCGACCTGCGTCCCGACCTGAGTGTAGCGCTTCAGGCGTTGGCCGAAACGCGAATCCTCGCGCGTGAAAGGGGAGTCTGCCTGACCGTCTGTCATGGCTGACACATGGTGTGGCACGGGCCCTTGTCCAGGGCATTTGGCATCGTTTGCGGCACCTTAGCGCTCATCCTTCGCCCGCTCTGCGCGTCCGTCACTCTCGCTGGCGATCACAGTCTTCTCACAGCGTTATTCATGGTTCTTAACTCTTTGTTAACTATAAATTGAAGGGGGTTCGCGCGATTGTTGAATAGCGCTGTATGAACGGAATGAGCGACACTATCTAAAAGCTATGGCTAGACCTTGCGAATTCGACCGCCAAGACGTCCTGGATAGGGCCATGTCCCTGTTCTGGCGCAAAGGCTACGAGTCGACCAGCGTCCAGGACCTTGTCGACATCACCGGCATCAATCGCGCCAGCATGTACAATGCCTTCGGCGACAAGCACGGGCTCTTCGTGGCCGCCGTCGACCGCTACCTCGAGACCGTGACCTCCAAGCGGGCGGCCTTGCTGGAGGTCAAGGGGTCGCCACGCGCGGCGATCGAAGCCTACTTTTACGATCTTTTGGACTTCTCCCTGGGACCGGGCCGCCGGCTCGGCTGCCTGCTGACCAACTCGGTGGTCGAGCGGGGGCCGCGCGATGCCGAGGTCGATCACAAGTTCGCCAGCAATCTGCAAGGCATAGAACAGCGCTTCGTCGACAAGCTGCGCGAGGGGCAGAGTTCGGGCGAGATCAGCAGCCGGCAGGATGCCGAAGCGATGGCCCACTTCCTGATCGGCAGCATGACCGGGCTGCGCGTCCTGGCCAGGGGCGGCGCGGACGAAGGTGTGCTGCGCGATCTGGTCGACACCAGTCTTCTGGTTCTCCAGCCTGGGGTGAACTAGGGCGCCCTTGTCCCACGCAGGACACAGCCTGCTTCTTGAATTATAGAATAGTCGTTCCAAATCTAGTCGGGCAAACGCGCTTTCCCGCCACCGCTAGCTATGGAGCAAGCCCGATGACCAGCCAGACGCCCGTCGTTCCCCGTCAACCCGTTCCCGCCCTGTCCGTGCCGACTCTCGACCACGGCACCTGGACCCTGTCTGAGCAGACTCCTGAGAACTTCACCCTCGTTGTCTTCTATCGCGGCCTGCACTGCCCGATTTGCGGCAACTACCTGCGCGACCTCGACCGCAAGCTGGGCGATTTCGCCGAGCGCGGTGTGAACGTGGTGGTCCTGAGCAGCGATGAGGAGGCCCGCGCCCGTCAGGCGAAAGAGGACTGGAAGCTCGACAACCTGACGGTCGGCTACGGCCTCGACCTCGACACGGCCCGCGCCTGGGGCCTCTACGTTTCGTCCAGCAACGGCAAGACCTCGAGCGGCTTCGAGGAGCCGGCGCTGTTCGCCGAGCCCGGCCTCTTCCTGGTGCGCCCGGACGGCACGCTCTATTTCGGCACGGTCCAGACCATGCCCTTCGCCCGGCCGAACTTCGCCGACATCCTCAAGGCTTTGGATTTCGTGCTCGACCGCGGCTACCCGGCGCGCGGCGAGGTCGTCGACCACAAGGCCGCTCAGGCGGCTTAACGGCTCCGCAGATCTTGTTTCGAAAGGGCGCGCGATATCGATCGGGCGCCCTTTTTGTTTGCCGCTACTGTGTCTTGTCGATCTGTTCGAGCTCGTCGATGAGGCCTTCGATGACGGCGAGGCCCTTGCCCCAGAACTCCGGATCGGAGGCATCGAGGCCGAAGGGCGCCAAGAGCTCCTTGTGGCGGCGGGTTCCGCCGGCGCTCAGCATCTCCATGTACTTCTCAGCAAAGCCCGCATCGGCGTCCTGGTAGACCGCGTAGAGCGAATTCACCAGGCAGTCGCCGAAGGCATAGGCGTAGACGTAGAAGGGCACATGGATGAAGTGCGGGATGTAGGCCCAGTAGACCCGGTAGCTCTCATCGAAGTCGAAGACCGGGCCGAGGCTTTCCCGCTGCGTCGCCATCCAGATCTCGGCGATCTCGTCCGGTAGCAGCTCGCCTTCGGCACGGCGCTTGTGCAATTCCGTCTCGAAGCAATGAAAGGCGATCTGCCGGACCACGGTGTTCAGCATGTCCTCGACCTTGGTCGCCAGCATGACCTTGCGCTGGGTCGCGTCTTGGGTCTGCGCCAGCAAAGCCTGGAAGGTCAGCATCTCGCCGAAGACGGAAGCCGTCTCCGCCAAGGTCAGCGGCGTGGAGGCCATCAGATGCCCTTGCGGACCGGCCAGCACCTGGTGGACGCCGTGGCCGAGCTCGTGCGCCAGGGTGGTCACGTCCCGCGGCCGTCCCTGGTAGTTCAGCAGCAGGTAGGGGTGCGCGCTCGGCACCGTCGGATGGGCAAAGGCGCCGGGTGCCTTGCCCGGCGCCACCGGCGCGTGGATCCAGGCATTGTCGAAGAAGCGCTTGCCGATGTCCGCCAGGTTGCTCGAGAAGCCGCCATAGGCGGAGAGCACCGTCTCGCACGCTTCCTCCCAGGGAATGACCCGGTTGTCGGCCTCGGGAAGCGGCGCGTTGCGGTCCCAATAAGGCAGCCGCTCCTGGCCGAGCCACTCGGCCTTCTTGCGGTAGTAGCGATGGGCAAGGCGCGGATAGGCCTCGGTCACGGCGCCGACCAGCGCATCCACCACCTCGTCCTCGACGAAGTTGGCCAGGTTGCGCGAGGAGACCGGGCGGGCGAAGCCGCGCCAGCCGTCTTCGGTTGCCTTGTCGCGGGCCAGCGTGTTGGTGATCAGCGCGAAGCTCGGCAGGCGCTCCGCCAATCCGTTGGAGAAGGAGAGGGCGGCCTCCTTGCGCACGGCCTCCAAGGGGTCGGTCATCTTGTGCAGGATCTCGGCGCTGCTCAGCATTTCGCCGTCATAGGAGAAGCGCAGCGCGGCCATGGTCTCATCGAACAGGCGGGTCCAGGCGGCGCGACCGGTGATCTGCTTGTCGTTGAACAGCCGTTCCAGATCCTCGCTTAGCTGATAGGGGCGGAAGGCGCGCAGGTCGCGCAGCCAGGGCCGGTAGTGCGCCAGCGCGGGCTCGGCGTAGAGGCTCTCAAGGCGCTCCTCGTCGATCTCGTTGAGCTCCAGGGCGAAGAACAGCAGCTCCGCATTGACCTCGGTCCCCAGCTCCTGGACCGATTGCAGCAGCCGGCCGTTCTCCGGCGCGCTCATGTCGGCGGAGTAGGTGAGCTGGGCGAAGCTCGACAAGCGCACCAGGCGTTCTTCGATCACCTCGTAACGGGCTACGGCCTCGGCGAGGTCTTTGCCGTCCAGGCTCGCCAGCCGTCCGGCGTAGTCGTGGCGGAAAGCCTTGGCCTCCCGGTCGACTGCTTCGCAGTCCTCGCGATAGGCATCGCTGTCGGCGGAAGGGTAGAGATCCGAAAGATCCCAGGTGGGCAAGGCCCCCAAGGTCTCCTTCTGTGGCTTGCTTACCTGCTGCGTCATCACCAGCTACCTTTTCGATGCAAATCGCGACCACGGCTATATGGGCGCCGCGCGGGATGCGTCCAAGCGCGCAAAGCGCAACGTCGGCCGACTGTTGTCGGACTTCTAGAAATTGTGTGGGCCGGGAGCGAAAGGAAGGTACCGATGGATTACAGCGCCTGGTCGTCGCTGACCGAGCTCTTCTTCGCGCAAGCCAAGCAAAACGCCGACAAGCCCTTTCTCTGGGCCAAGCGCGATGGCCGCTTCCAGCCCTGGACCTGGGCCGAGGTCGATCGAGCCGTCAAGGAGCTCTCGCGCGGCCTTCGCGAGCTGGGCTTGCTGCGGGGCGACCGTGTCGTCCTGGTCTCGGAGAACCGCCCCGAATGGGTGATCGCCGATCTGGCCATTATGGCGGCCGGCGGCATCACCGTGCCGGCCTATGTCACCAACACTCCAGAGGACCACACGCACATCCTCCAGAATAGCGGGGCCGTCGGCGCCATCGTCTCCACGGCGGGCTTGGCGAAGCGCTTGCTGCCGGCGGCCGAGGCGGCGGCCGACTGCCGTTGGACCGTCGCCATGGAACCGCCGAGCGATTCTGCCCCCGGTGCCTCGCTTGAGGTGATCGACTGGAGCGATCTGCGGCAGCGCGGTGCGGCACAGCCGGACGATGTGGAAGATTATGCCGGCCAAGCCCAGCGCGACGACGTCTGCTGCTTCATCTACACCTCGGGCACCGGTGGCCTGCCCAAGGGCGTGATGTTGGGCCATGGCAACATCCTGGCCAACTGCCATGGCGCCTATGAGCTGGTTTCGGAAGTCGGTATCGAGCACGAGAGCTATCTCTCGTTTCTGCCGCTGTCTCACTCCTACGAGCACACGGTCGGTGAATTCTTCACCATGAGCATCGGTGCGGAGGTCTATTTTGCCGAGAGCGTTGAAACGCTCTTGAGCGATCTGGCAACCGTGCGGCCGACGATCATGACGGCGGTGCCGCGGCTCTACGAGAGCATTCACCAGCGTATCGAGCGCGGGCTGAAGAAGGAGAAGCCGTTCAAGCGCAAGCTCTTCGCCAAGACGCTGGAGATCGGCCTCAAGCGCTATCGCGACCCGAGCACGCTGAGCCTCTTGGACAAGGTGATCGACCTGCCTTGCGAGCATCTCGTGCGCAATAAGATCAGGCAGCGTTTCGGCGGTCGGCTCAAAGGCATGATGTCCGGCGGTGCGGCGCTCAACACCGACATCGGCGAGTACTTCCAGGCGCTCGGATTGAACATCCTCCAGGGCTATGGCCAGACCGAAGCGGCGCCGGTGATCGCCGCCAACCCGCCGCGACGGGTCAAGATCGATACGGTCGGCCCGCCGATCAGTGGCGTCGAGGTCAAGATCGCCGAGGACGGAGAGATCCTGGCCCGCGGGGAAATGGTGATGAAGGGCTACTGGGGGGACGAGGAAGCGACGGCCCGGACGGTGGTCGACGGCTGGCTGCACACGGGCGATATCGGCGAGATCGACGCGGACGGCTACATCAAGATCACCGACCGCAAGAAGGACATCATCGTGCTTTCCGGCGGCGACAACGTCTCGCCGGCGCGCATCGAGGGGCAACTCACCCTGCAACCCGAGATCCATCAGGCCATGGTCTACGGCGATAAGCACCCGCACTTGGTTGCGCTCCTGGTGCCCGACGAGGAGTGGCAGAAGGGCTGGGCACGGGAGCAGGGCTTGAGCGGCAAGCTCGATGAGCCTGCCGGCCAGGAGGCGCTCCGGAAGGCGATGGGTGCCGTTGTCGAGCGGGTTAACGCCGGCCTGTCCAATCTGGAGAAGCTGCGCCGCTTTGAGGTCGTTGCCGAGCCCTTCACGGTCGAGAACGGCATGATGACGCCAACCCTCAAAATCCGCCGCCACATGATCAAGGCCAACTACGGTGAAGCGCTCGAAGCACTCTACGGCCGAGCGGCCGCCCAGTAGCTCCCGGCAAGGCAGCTTGGTCGAAGCAGACGAAGCCGCCGGTGCGCGCATCACTGGTGCCTAGGTAACGACGCCTAGCTGAGCAACGTCGGCAGGCAGCGACCTATCGTCCGTCCTCATCCCGCGTTTCCCAACCTGCCTTTCGCCTGGCGTGATAGGTGAGGGCCAGGGAAAAACAGTGCTTGAGGGC
>JANQIA010000278.1 GCA_028282405.1 Rhodovibrionaceae bacterium | reverse complement strand
CCGAGGTCGTCGCCGAGATCCAGCGCGCCGCCGGCACCAGCATCTACGACATCCGCGGTGGCGGCGCCAAACGGCGCATCCCCGACTTCGACGACCTGCTGTTTCTCGGGGCCTCCATGTCGCGCTATCCGCTCGAAGGCTATCGGGAGGCCTGCGACACGACGGTGGTATTGGGCTCGCGATTCGCCAGGAAACCGATCGAGATCAAGATCCCCATTACCATCGCCGGCATGTCCTTCGGGGCGCTCTCCGCCAACGCCAAGGAAGGGCTTGGCCGCGGCGCCAGCGAGGTTGGCACCAGCACCACCACCGGTGACGGCGGCATGACGCCGGAAGAGCGCGGCCAGTCCAAGATCCTGGTCTATCAATATCTGCCCTCGCGCTACGGCATGAACCCGAACGACCTGCGCAAGGCCGACGCCATCGAGATCGTCGTCGGCCAGGGCGCCAAGCCCGGCGGTGGCGGCATGCTGCTGGGCCAGAAGATCAGCGAGCGGGTGGCCGACATGCGCACCCTGCCGGAGGGCATCGACCAGCGCAGCGCCTGCCGCCATCCCGACTGGACCGGGCCTGACGACCTGGCCATCAAGATCCAGGAGCTGCGCGAGATCACCGACTGGGAGAAGCCGATCTACGTGAAGGTCGGTGCCACCCGCACCTACTACGACACGGCGCTCGCCGTGAAAGCCGGCGCCGACGTCATCGTGGTCGACGGCATGCAGGGCGGAACGGCCGCCACGCAGGATGTCTTCATCGAGCATGTCGGCATCCCCACCCTCCCCGCCGTGCGGCTCGCCGTCGAGGCGCTGCAGGAACTGGACATGCACCGCAAGGTGCAGCTCATCGTCTCCGGCGGCATCAAGAACGGCGCCGACGTGGCCAAGGCCCTGGCGCTCGGCGCGGACGCGACCTCCATCGGCAGCGCCGCCATGATCGCCATGGGCGACAATGCGCCGGAGCTGGATGAGGAGTATCGCAAGCTCGGCAGTGCGGCCGGCTATTACGACGACTGGCACGAGGGCCGCGATCCGGCCGGTATCTCGACCCAGGACCCGGAGCTTGAGCAGCGCCTCGACCCGGTGGTCGCCGGCCACCGCCTGGCCAACTACCTGCGGGTCATGACTCTGGAGTGCCAGACTCTGGCGCGGGCCTGCGGCAAGAGTCACGTGCACAACCTGGAGCCGGAAGACCTGGTCGCCCTGACCGTCGAGGCCTCGGCCATGGCCAAGGTGCCGCTCGCCGGAACGAGCTGGATACCGGGACAAGGCGGCTACTAGAGTTCGCAAGAAGCAAGAACGGTTTCAACGTGGTGAGAGGGAGAATGGGAGATGGCGGGCGACCTGGCCAAGGCCGCAAAAGATAAGGGTATCAAGTATTTCCTGATCAGCTTTGTCGATCTCTTCGGCGTTCTGCGGGCCAAGCTGGTGCCCGCCAGCGCGATCGGCGACATGCAGAAGGAGGGTGCGGGCTTTGCCGGCTTCGCCGCCTGGCTCGACATGACCCCGGCCCACCCGGACATGTTCGGCATTCCCGATCCCGACAGCCTGATCGTGCTGCCCTGGAAGCCCGAGGTCGCCTGGCTGGCGGCCGATCTCTGGATGGACGGCAAGCCGGTCGAGGCCTCGCCGCGTGTCGCTCTCAAGCGCCAGATCGAGCGCGCCGAAAAGGCCGGCCACCGCATGATGACCGGCACCGAGAACGAGTACTTCCTGATCAATGCCGACGGCAGCGCCATCTCGGACGAGCGCGATACGCAGGAGAAGCCCTGCTACGATCAGTCGGCCTTGATGCGGCGCTACGACGTGATCTCCGAAATCTGCGATCACATGCAGACGCTCGGCTGGGGCCCATATCAGAACGACCACGAGGACGCCAACGGCCAGTTCGAGATGAACTGGCACTACAGCGACTGCCTGGTGCAGGCCGACCGCCAGACCTTCTTCAAGTTCATGGTCAAGGCGGTGGCCGAGAACCACGGACTGCGGGCGACCTTCATGCCCAAGCCCTTCTCGAACCTGACGGGCAACGGCTGCCACGCCCACGTCTCGGTCTGGGACAAGGCCGGCAAGAAGAACCTCTTCCTCGACAAGAAGGATGAGATGGGCCTGTCCAAGCTGGCCTATCAGTTCCTCGGCGGTATCATTCACAACGCCGATGCCCTCTGCGCCATCTTCGCGCCGACGGTGAACAGCTATAAGCGCATCAACGCACCGCGTACGCTCTCGGGCGCGAGTTGGTCGCCCAACACGGTGACCTACGGCGGCAACAACCGCACCCACATGGTGCGCATCCCCGACCCGGGCCGCTTCGAGCTCAGGCTGATGGACGGCGCGGCCAATCCCTACCTCATGCAGGCTGGCATCCTGGCCGGCGGCCTCGACGGCGTCGCGAACAAGCGCGACCCCGGAAAGCGTCTCGACATCGACATGTACGCCGAAGGCAACAAGGTACGCGGCGCCAAGCGCCTGCCGCTCAACCTGCTGGATGCCATCCGGCTGTTCGACAAGTCGAAGACCTTGCGGGCGGCCTTGGGCGACGAGCTGGTCGACGCCTACGTCAAGCTGAAGCAGCAGGAGTGGAACAGCTTCAAGGCCGAGATCTCGCCTTGGGAGCGCGCCCATACCCTCGACTGCTAGTGCTGACGCCGTAGTTCTGGCCAGCCCCTGCCGTTACTGCTAATCTCGTACCAATTCCAATTCATTGGTTTGGATTGGTCCAAGAACAAGCGAACGGCGGAGGGGCCCCGGCAAGCATGCCCATTCTCGAAGTGCGCCAGCTCAGCATGCGCTTCGGCGGCCTGACGGCCGTCAACAGCCTCAGCTTTGCGGTCGAGGAAGGCAGCATCCACGGCCTGATCGGGCCGAACGGCGCCGGCAAGACCACGACCTTCAACGTGATCAGCGGCTACTACGTGCCGAGCGGCGGACAGGTCCTCTATGACGGCCAGGATATCTCCGGCAAGAAGACCAGCAGCATCGCCGCGCTTGGCCTGGTGCGCACCTTTCAGGGCACCACCCTGTTCCACGAGTTGAGCGTCTTCGAGAACGTCCTGGTCGGCGCCCACCTCAAGGCGGAGAGCTACGTTTTCGCCGCCGTCCTCGGTCGCGATCGTGCCCGGCAGCGAGCGGCCGAGGAACGCGCCTGCGAGGTACTCGACTTCTTCGGGTTGCTGGGCCGGAAGGACGAGCTGGCCAGCGCCCTGCCCCACGGTTTGCAGCGAGCACTGGGCATGGCCGTCGCGCTGATGTCCGAGCCGCGGGTCCTGATGCTCGATGAGCCCTTCACCGGCATGAACCCGGAAGAGACGCGACACATGATGGGCCTGATGGAGCGGGTGCGCGGCCGCGGCGTGACGTTGCTCTTGGTCGAGCACGACATGCAGGCGGTGATGGGACTCTGCGAGCGCATTACCGTGATGAACTTCGGCAGCCTCTTGGCGGAGGGCACGCCGGAGGAGATCTGCAACAATCCCGAGGTCATCACAGCCTATCTCGGGGCGTCCATCGACGAGGAGCTGCTCAATGCTGCTGCGCGTTGAGAACCTCTCCGTCCACTACAACAAGGTCGTCGCCCTGAAGGGCATCTCGCTCGGCGTGCCCGAGGAGGGCATCGTCACCATCATCGGCGCCAACGGCGCCGGCAAGACCACGACCATGCACGCCGTCTCCGCCCTGCTCCCCGTCTCTTCGGGCGAGATCTGGTTTGACGACCAACGCATCGACACCCTGCCGCCCGAGAAGGTCGTGGCCGCCGGCATCGCCCAGGTGCCGGAAGGCCGCCGCGTCTTCCCCGAGCTGACCGTGCTGGAGAACCTGCGCACCGGTGCCTTCCTGCGCCGCGACAAGGCGGCGGTGGAGGAAGATCTGGAGATGGTCTTCGCGCACTTTCCGCGGCTCAAGGAGCGGCGCGGCCAGTGGGCCAAGCTGCTCTCCGGCGGCGAGCAGCAGATGCTGGCCATTGGCCGCGCCTTGATGGCCAAGCCGCGTCTGCTGCTGCTCGACGAGCCTTCCATGGGTCTCTCGCCGGTGATGGTGCAGGAGATTGCGCGCATCATCCTCGCGATCGCCAAGCGCGGTGTGCCGGTCGTGCTGGTCGAGCAGAACGCGGAGCTGGCCCTGCGCCTCGCCGACTACGCCTATGTGCTGGAGACCGGCACGGTTGCCTTGGAGGGCCCGGCCGATACGCTGCACGACAATCCCCACGTCCAGAGCGCCTACCTGGGCGGCTGATGCCAAGTGACGACTCCCAGCCCGGTTTCGGTGCTGCCGACCCGCGCCTCCTACTCGAACGCGACTGGAATGAAGCGGACTTCCGCTGGGAAAGGCTGACCGAAGCAGCGCTCGGCTGCTGGCTCGGCGGCCAGCGAGAGGTGGCGGCGAAAGGCTGGTCGGACGCGCTGCTGCTTGCCCGGCAGAACTTCGGAGCCAACGACCCGCGTCTTGCCGCCTCGCTGACGGCTTTGGCCTGTGTGCGCATCGCCGAGGAAGAGCGCCCGCTTGCCGAAAAACAACTGCGCGAGGCGCTGCTGATTTGGGATCGCGCGGCGTCCGGCGCTGGGCCGCAGATGGCCGGCGAGCGCCGTTCCCGCTCGTCCATGTACCACTTCTCTTTGGAGAGCCGTTTCGCCGGCGGCTACGACCGCCATGTGGAGGCGCGGCAAGCCGCGCTTCTGGCCACCGGCCGTGACGGCAGCCTCGCCTGGCTGCAGCGTCGGGCGTGGCCGCTACGACTCGCGGAGTGGCGGAAAGAGCGCCCGGAAGGACTGACCTTCAGCCGCAAGTTGATGGCCGCGGCCTATCTGCTGCCGCCCAACAATAGCGAGGGTTGAGCTGCGTCCTAATCCCCCTCTTCTAAATAGTACTAGACGATCTCGCTGGGTTAAGATATATATTTCTTAACCTTTCGGTGCTTGGGAGGTGGGGGAGTGCTTAATTCAATCTCTATGTTCAGACGCAAGGCGGCGGCGATCGCTCTGATCTTGACCACGGTCGGCCTCGCGCTGCCGGCCCAGGCGACTCTGGTGTTTGATGTCGGCCCGGGCGGCGACGCTGGTGCTTGCGGCTTTTGCGGTAACACGAGCGGGTCGACCGTCGGTTGGGTCTTCGAGGTCAACAGCACCATCCAGGTCGGTGGTATCGGCGCCTGGAACACGAACATTGCCGCCTTTGGCCCGGATGTGCAGGCGGGCCTCTGGACCGGCGCCGGCACGCTCCTGGCTTCGACGACCATCTCCGCCGGCAGCCCGACGGAAACCTCCAACGGCAACGGCGTCTGGCGGGTGGAGAGCATCACAACACTGGCCCTGACCCCAGGCCGTTACGTGGTGGGCATGACCTCCTTCGACGAGACTCCCCTGGCGCAGTTCAGCACCGTCTTCACGACCATACCCGAAGTGACCTACGCTGGGCCAAGGGTCCACAGCGGTGGTGAGAACACCGGCTTTGCTTTTCCTGACGTACCTGCCACTGGGCTTCCTGGCGGCGCCGGCATCTTCGGCCCGACCCTGGTCCTCGCCGACCCCTTGGCGCTGCCGGAGCCGGCGACCCTGATCCTCTTTGGCCTCGGCCTCGTTGGCTTGGGACTGGCGGCCCGCCGCCGGCGGACGGGCTAGGGGTAAGGCAAAGTGGGTCTGAAAGATATACATTACCGAGGCTTATCGAGGCTTGGGGGTTTCACCTGAGCCGGGTGCACGCAAAGGCTTGGGAGGTCAAGCAATGCTCATTGGTACTGCGGTAACGAAAGTCAGGGCGGCGGCGGTCGCTTTGGTCCTGGTGATGGGCGGTGCCGCGCTGCCGGCCCAGGCGACCCTGGTGCTCGATGTCGGACCGGGCGGGGACACCATTGCTTGTGACGGTGATTGCGGCAGTGACAGCGGGCGGACCTTCGGTTGGGCCTTCAATGTCAGCAGCACCATTCAGGTGGGCGGCATCGGCGCCTGGGACTCGAATGAGCAAGCCTTCGGCCCTGATGTGGAGGCCGGCCTCTGGACCGGCGCCGGCACGCTCCTGGCTTCGACGACCATCTCCGCCGGCAGCCCGACGGAGGCGTCCAACGGCGACGGCGTCTGGCGGGTGGAGAGCATCGCGACACTGCTCCTGGCCCCGGGCCGTTACGTGCTGGGCCTGACCTTCTTTGACGAAACGCCTTTGTCGCAGGTCGATACGACCTTCACCACTATCCCCGAGATCACTTATGTGAATCCAACGCAAACCAGCGCCGGCGGCGACAGCGGCCTTACCTTTCCCGATCTCGTTCTCCCCGGCTCTGAGGGCTTCTTCGGCCCAAACCTGCTGCTCGCCGACGCCTCGATGCTGCCTGAGCCGACGACCCTGGCCGTCTTCGGCCTCGGCCTCCTGGGCTTGGGACTGGCGGCCCGCCGCCGGCGGATAGCCTAGGGATAAGGCAAAGCCGGGCTGAGAGATGTCTATTGCTACGGTACATCCAGGCTTATGAGGTCGGAGAATGCTCATTCGTATTGCTGTGACGAACCTGAGAGCAGCGGTGGTTGCTTTGGTCCTGGTGATGGTCGGCTTCGCGCTGCCGGCCCAGGCGACCCTGGTGCTCGACGTCGGCCCGGGCGGAGATGCTGACATCTGCGGGCCTGGCGACTGCGGTAACGTAAGTGGGCTGACCTTTGGCTGGGCTTTCAATGTCACCAGCCCAATTCTGGTCGGCGGCATCGCCGCCTGGGACTCGAACGAGCAAGCCTTCGGTCCCGACGTGGAGGCCGGCTTCTGGACCGACGCCGGCACGCTCTTGGTTTCGGCGACGATCACCGCCGCTAGTCCCACGGAGGACTCCAACGGCGACGGCGTCTGGCGCGGCGAGGACATAGGGCTTTTGACCTTGACCCCGGGCCGTTACGTGGTGGGCTTGACCCTCTTCGACGAGACGCCCTTGGCGCAGTCCGACACGCTCTTCACCACCATCCCTGAGGTAACCTACGTCGAGGGGAGACAATCCACCCTTGGCGCGGACAGCGGCCTTAGCTTCCCGGAACTCGGTTTCGGCCCTAACTCCGACGGCGTCTTCGGTCCGACGCTGCTTGCCGTGGCGCTGCCTGAGCCGGCGAGCCTGGCGCTTTTCGGCCTCGGCCTCATGGGCCTGGGATGGGCGGCTCGCCGCCGTGGGGTGGTCTGGCAGCACGGCCCAAGGCAATGCAGCAACCACGGACTGTCACCCCGGACGCGATAGCGAGCCGGGGGCCATCCATCGGCCCGTGCCAAGCTTTGAAATGGACCCCGGTTCGCGGCCTTCGCCCTTGGCCGGGGTGACATTCAGTGCACCGGCTTAAGCCGCATCGGGCTGGGCGGCGCGATTGTCGCCCTCTTCGCGGCGGCGGAAGCGGGCGCGCAGGCGCTCGACGCCGGACTCGAGGCCCTTGGGCAGGAAGAGCACCGCGAGGATGAGCAGCAAGCCGTAGATCAGGTGCCGCATCTGGTCGGCGACGCCGAGCTCGCGCAGCACGATCTCGTTCAAGACGGTGAGCGTCACCACGCCCAGGATGGGACCGTAGAAGGTCGCGGTCCCGCCGACGATCACCCAGATCAGCACGAAGACCATGGGCTCCACGTCGAACATGTTGGGGTTCACCGTGCCCAGATAGTGCGCCATCAGGGCGCCGGCGATGCCGGCGAAGAAGGAGGCGATGACGAAGGCCAGCATGCGGTAGCGCCAGGCGTTGACCCCGACGGACTCGGCGAGTTTGTCCTGCCAGTGCAGCGCATGGAAGGTCAGCCCGATGCGCGAGCGCTCGATGCGGTAGAGGATCCACAGTGAGACGCCGACCACGATCAGGCAGAGATAGTAGTAGTTGGTGGCGTCCCACATGGGCAGCGAGATGTCGCCCAACTGAATGTCGGGGAAGCCCTCCACCGACTTGAGGCCCTTGGGCCCGCCGAAGGGGTCGCGGAACTTCTTCCACAAGAGGCGGATGACCTCGCCGGCGGCGAAAGAGCCGATCAGGAAATAGAAGCCCTTGAGGCGAAACAGCGGGAAGGACAGCACGAAGGCCACGAGCGCCGCGACGCAGCCGCCGGCCAGCATCGCGAGCGGCACCGGCAGGCCGCCGCCAAGCGCGGCCGCGGTTTCCGGCGGCAGCCAGGTGGGCTTGGATAGCAGCGCGCTGGCATAGCCGCCGACGCCGACAATGACGAAGTGGCCGAGCGACCACTCGCCGGTCAGGGTGAGCAAGCGGTAGCTGCAGACGATCAGCACGTTGATCACCAGGAAGACGGCGATCTCCTGCTGGGAGAAGCTCAGCACGAAGGGCGCGCCGATCAGCAGCACCGCGAGGATGGCGAAGCCGAGCCAGCGGGTCATGCCCGCTCCCGCGTGCCGAAGAGGCCGTTGGGCCGCACCACCAGGACCATCAGCATCAAGAGCAGACCGACGATGTCGGCGATGACGCCATCGGCGAAGGTGGTCACGAAGGTGTGGACGAAAGCGTAGAGGATGGCGGCGACGATCGCGCCCTCCAGGGAGCCGATGCCGCCGACGATGATGATGATGAAGGCGGTGACGATGACCGAGTGGCCCATGTAGGGATAGACCCGCACCAGGGGTGCCGTGAGTGCGCCGGCGGTGCCGGCAAGCGCCGCGCCGATGAACATGGCGATGCGCGCGGTCTGGTTGAGGGAGATGCCCTGCAGCGCCGCCGCCTTGGCGTCCTGGGCGCAGGCGCGCAGGGCCCAGCCGAAGCGGGTGTGGCGCAGGAAGACGTAGAGCGCGCCGAGCAGTAGCACCGCGGCGATCACCACGTAGAGCCGCTGCAGCGGGATGGCGACGCCTTCGATGCCGAGATTGATGACCTGCTGGGTGGTCGGCGGCACGTGCTCGGCTCGCACGCCGAAGCCCATGGAGATGATCGCCTGGGCGCAGAGCAGGAAGCCGATGGAGGCGATCAGCCCGCCGAGCGGGTTGTCGCGCAGCGGCCGGAAGAGCGCCCGCTCCATCAGGATGCCGGTCACTCCGACGAAGACCAGGCCGATGCAGGTGGCGACCAGAATTGGGAACTGCTGGTCGGCGTAGAAGAAGACCACGCAGTAAGAGCCCAGCATGTAAAGCTCGCCGTGGGCGAAGTTGATCACCCGCATCACGCCGAAGATCATCACCAGGCCGACGGCGACCAGGGCCATGAAGCTCGCGGCGTAGATCGCGTTGACGGAGGTTTGCAGGATAAGCTCGAGCATGCCTCAGCGGCCTTCGTGGCCAATCAGCGAGGGATGGGAACAAGCGGCGGGCCGGCGAAAGGCGTTCGGCCGACCCGCGCGCTGGCAATCAGAACCTTTTCAGCCGCCCCCTAGGCGCGCTGATAGTACATCTCGCCCATGGCCTCGAAGTGCTTGATCATGAGGTCCTTGTGCTTGTCCCACCAGGCGGGGATGGAGCGGTACTCCTTGATCACCGCCTTGCCGTCCTCGATCACCACCACCGGCCAGTCGCCGACCAGGGCGTTGTCGATGCCGAAGAGCTCCTTGCCCCACCAGCGGGCCTCGCCGAAGGCATGTTTGCCGGTGCCGCCGGACTTCATGGTCACCAGCACGTCCATGGGCTCGACGCTGGCGGCCCGCTCGGCCGCGGCCTTCCAGAGGTCCATGATCGAGGCGTACTCCCAGGAGACCGCCCCCCACTCGCCCGGCCAGCGCTTGTTGTACTCGGCGAAGAAGCCGTTGGGATCGTTGAAGTTGATCTGCGGCTCATTCAGCGCCGGGTCGTCGAAGTCCGGGAACTGGAAGACAACGCCGTCCATGAACTCCTTGGAGGTCTTCTCGATCATCTGGTCGTAGAAGTCCGCCGTGCAGGAGATGATCTGGCCCTTGTAGCCCTGCAGATAGGCCTGCTCGGCAAGCGGGTGGACATAGTCCGAGTAGCAGGTGTCGAGGCAGAGGATGTCGGGGTTCTTCGCCAGCAGTGCGGTCATCACCGGCGCGAAGTCGGTGGTGCTGATGTCGAAGAACAGCGGGTCGTCCAAGACCTCGATGCCGGTGGCCTCGAAGGCGGCCAGGTAGGTCGCGACCGAGGGACGGCCCAGCGCATCGTCCTGAGCGCAGATCATCGCCGTCTTGAGCTCGGGCTTGTTGGCGGCCAGCCAGTCGACGCCGGTGACGTTATAGATCGGGTGCACCTCGCAGGGCGCGATCAGATAAGGCGTGTCCGGTGTCAGGTCGCTCGGCAGCAGGGTCGAGACCAGCATCTTGGCGCGGTTGGCCACCTGCACCACCGGCGGCATGGTATCGCCGCCCAGCATCATGATGAACTTGACCCCGTCATCGTTGATCAGCTTCTGCGCCCCGGCGCGCGCCTTATCCGGCGCATACTCGTTGTCGTAGGAGACGATCTCGACCTTGTAGGTCTTGTTGCCGGCCTTGATGCCGCCGGCCGCGTTCACGCGCTCGGCCCAGATCTCGCAGCCGAACAGGCCCGGCGCGCCCCAGGCGGCGACTTCGCCGGTCAAGGGCGCGAGAAAGCCGATCTTCACCGTGTCGTCGGCGGCCAGGGTGCTGCGCGGCGCCGCGGTGGCGGCCAAGGCCATGCCGGCGGCCGTCGTCCCCATGAAGGAGCGACGGCTCAGTCCTTTTCTGTAAAATCGTCCTGCCATGATTCCCAATCCTCCACTGCGTGTTGCTTTGTTGCTTCCGTCTCGATGGCCTCTTGCGGCGATGCGCATGAGGCTCTTGCTTTTCGGCGCTTCCCTTTCGGCATTCTCCGACTGGGTGGCGGCGAGATCCTGCGCAGATGCATGCGGATGCGAGCGATGTGCTTCAGCCCGAACCCAGCGATCTCTATGTGAAACGTTAGTACAACCCTGAACCGGCCGCAACGGACCTTTTCAAATAGGTCTGGAATTGGTTGCTAGGTGGTTGCGGCTTACGCCAGGCCGAGCTGCCGCTTCCGCCGCGCCGACCAGTCGCTGATGATTCGGTCGGCGGTGAGGCCGAGGAAGGCGACGCAGAAGCCGAGCACCAGGCCCTTGCCGGTGTCGGAAGCCGAGAGCGCCCGCATCATCTCCTGCCCCAGGTCGCGGGTGCCGATGAAGGCCGCGATGATCACCATGAAGAGCGAGAAGAGGATGGTCTGGTTGATGCCGACCATGATGGTCGGCAGGGCCAGCGGCAGCTTGATATTCCACAGCATCTGGAGCGGTGTGCAGCCGGAGGTCAGGCCGGCCTCGACGATCTGCGAGGGCACCGAGCGCAGGCCGATCATGGTGTAGCGGATGGAGGGAATGACGCTGTAGATGACCACGGCCAGGATGACTGTCAGGTCGCTGACCTGGAACAGCATGATCACCGGGATGAGGTAGATGAACGACGGGAAGGTCTGGAAGGTGTCGCACATCACCTGCATGGTCTTGAAGCGCCACTCCCGGCTGGCCGCCCAGATGCCGATGGGAATGCCGATCAGGACGCAGATGACCAGCGCCGAGAAGACCATGTAGCTGGTGATCATCGCCCGCTCCCACCAGCCGGAGAGGACGATGAAGAGCAGGAAGCCGGCGACCGTCGCCGCGGCGCGCAGACCGCCGAAGCTCCAGGCCAGGCCGCCGGCGAAGACTACGACCGCGACCCAGGGCAGCCAGAGAAAACCGTCGCGCAGGGGGATCAGCACCTCGACCAGCATGAACCCGCGGACGGCCTGCAAGGCGTCGAACAGATTGAGCGTGATCCAGTCGACCAGCCCGTCCCA
>JANQIA010000274.1 GCA_028282405.1 Rhodovibrionaceae bacterium | reverse complement strand
CAGGCCATCCTGGTCAACATCTTCGCCGGCATCAATCGCTGCGACTGGGTGGCCGAAGGCATCGTCCAGGCCTTGGAGAACAACCCGGTCGGGATCCCTGTCGTGGTCCGGCTTTCCGGCACGCACGTCGAGGAAGGCCGCAAGATCCTGGCTCAGAGCGGCTTGCCGATCATCCGGGCGGCAACCCTGTCGGAGGCGGCCGAGCGGGCCGTCTACGCCTGGAAGCAGAACACCGAACAAGACGTCAAGATGGCGGCCTCGTCATGAGCATCCTGATCGATGAAACCACGCCCGTCCTGGTGCAGGGCATCACCGGGCGCATCGCCTCCTTCCATACCAAGGAGATGCTGGAGTACGGCACCAACGTGGTCGGCGGCGTCGTCCCCGGCCGCGGCGGCGAGACGGCCCAGGGCCTGCCGGTCTTCGACACCATGAAGGAAGCGGTGGCTTCCACCGGTGCGAAGGCAAGCCTCGTGCTGGTGCCGCCGCCCTACGCCGCCGACTCGATCATGGAGGCCGCCGACTCCGGCATCCGCCTCTGCATCGCCATCACCGACGGCATCCCGGCTCAGGACATGATGCGGGTGAAGCGCTACATGTGGCGCTATCGGCAAGAGCGGCGCATGCGCCTGATCGGCCCCAACTGCGCCGGCATCATCAGCCCGGGCAAGGCGCTGATGGGCATCATGCCGGGCCACATCTACGTTCCGGGCCACGTCGGCATCGTCGGGCGTTCCGGCACCTTGGGATATGAGGCCGCCTCGCAAATGAAGGAGGCCGGTATCGGTGTCTCGACCAGTGTCGGCATTGGCGGCGACCCGATCAACGGCAGCTCCTTCCGCGACATCCTGCAGCTCTTCGAGGAAGACCCCGAGACGCACGCCGTGGTGATGATCGGCGAAATCGGCGGGCCGCAGGAAGCCGCCGCCGCGCAGTACATCCTGAAGCACATGACCAAGCCCGTCGTCGCCTATGTCGCAGGCCTCAGCGCTCCGAAAGGCAAAAAAATGGGCCACGCCGGCGCGATTATCTCGGCTTTTGGCGAGAGCGCGCCGGAGAAGGTGGAAATCCTCCGCGAGGTCGGCGCCACAATCGCCGAAACGCCGTCGGACATTGGCAACACAGTTTCGCAGGTCCTCAAGAAGGCCGCATAAGGGAGAAACGAGAGATGACTCAGCCGAGAGTATTGGTGACGCGCCGCTGGCCCGAAGCCGTGGAAGCGGCTATCGCGAACCGCTTCGATGCGATCTTCAACGAGTCCGACCGCCCGCTGTCGAACGACGACTTCAAGCTGGCGTTCAAGGAGGTCGATGCCATCCTGCCGACGGTGACCGACCGCATCGGTGCCTCGCTCTTCGATGCCGCCGACAGCCGCACGCGGATCCTCGCCAACTACGGTGTCGGCTTCAACCACATCGACGTGGACGCCGCCAGGGGCCACGGCGTGGTGGTGACCAACACGCCGGACGTCTTGAGCGAGTGCACCGCCGACCTGACCATGACGCTGATGCTGATGGCGGCGCGGCGCGTGTCCGAAGGCGAGCGCGAGGTCCGTGACGGCCAGTGGAGCGGTTGGCGGCCAACCCATCTTCTGGGCACCAAGATCTCGGGCAAGACGCTCGGCTTGGTCGGCTTTGGGCGGATCGGCCGCGAGGTCGCGCGGCGCGCGCACCACGGCTTCGGCATGACGGTGAAGGTCTTCAACCGCTCGCCGGTCGACCCGGCCGTGCTCCAAGCCTTCGGCGCCGAGCAGGTCGCCAGCCTCGACGAGCTGCTGCCGCAGTGCGACGTCGTCTCGCTGCACTGCCAGGGCGGTGCGGACAACCGGCATCTGATCGATGCGCGCCGGCTCAACCAGATGAAGCCGACGGCCTACCTGATCAACACCGCGCGTGGCGAGGTGGTCGATGAGCAGGCTCTGGCTCAGGCGCTCTGGTTCGAGACCATCGCCGGCGCCGGCCTCGACGTCTACGACGGCGAGCCGACGGTGCATCCGGACCTGCGGGCCTGCGACAACGCCGTGCTGCTGCCGCATCTTGGCAGCGCCACCTTCGAGACGCGGGAGGCCATGGGCTTTCGCGTCATCGAGAACCTGCAGGACTTCTTCGCTGGCCGCTCGCCGCGTGACCGGGTGATCTGATGCTCGCGGCGCAAGCCGACGTCCTGACGTCGGCCGCCAGGGACGCGCAGCCGATCGAGGTGATCACCGATCGCCATGGCGAAGAGGTCATCGATCTGCTGCACGGCCTCTTGGAGGACGTGATCAAGCAACACGCGCCGCCGGTGCGCGATGTGCTCAAAGGTGGTGCTGCGGCCCAGGCGCTGCGCGGCGAGGGCCGTCTCGCCGCATTGCAGGCCGTCGGCATCTGGTTTCATCTGCTCAGCATCGCCAACGAGCGCAACGTGACGCGGCAACGCCGGCTCATCGAGATGGGTGGCGGCCCGGACGCCGCGCAGGGCTCCTTCTGTCGTGTCCTGGCGGAGGCGGCGGCCGATGGCCGGGAGCCCTCGGCCATCGCCGGCGCGCTCAGCGGCTTGGACATCGGGCCGACGATCACCGCGCACCCGACCGAGGCGAAGCGGGTGACGGTGCTGGAAATCCACCGGCGCATCTACCGCAAGCTGGCCGAGCTGGAGGCGCAGCGCTGGACGGCGGGCGAGCGCGACCGCCTGGTGCGCGACCTGCGCAACGAGATCGATCTGCTCTGGATGACCGGCGAGCTGCGGCTCGAGCGGCCGACCTTGGACCAGGAGATCGCCTGGGGGCAGCACTTCTTCCGCGACGTCTTGTTCGACAGCACGCCGCAGCTCTACGAGCGGCTGGAGCAGGCGGTGGTGCGCCACTTTCCCGAGGGCGGCGTGCGGGTCCCGGCCTTCATGCGTTTCGCCTCCTGGATCGGCGGCGACCGGGACGGCAATCCCAACGTGACCGCGAAGGTGACGCGGGCAGCGCTGTCCAGCAATCGAGCGACGGCCATTGCGCACTATCGCGACAAGGTCGGTGAGCTGGTCCGTGTGATCAGCATCAGCGCCAACGCGATCGCCATTCCGGCGGTCCTCGTCGAGCGTCTGGCCCAGCTCCAGGCCGAGAGCGACGGCGGCAAGGCTCTGGCGAAACGCAACCCGGCGGAGCTCTTCCGCCAGTATCTCATGGCCGTCGACAAGAAGCTCGCGGCGATGCAGGAGCGGGGCAGCGATCAGAGCCTGGCTTACCGCAGCCCGCGCCAGCTTGCCGACGATCTCTTGGTGATGGAGCGGGCGCTGCTCGAACTTGGGTCGCACGGCCTGGCCTGCGGGCGCATTCGCCCGTTGCGCTGGCAAGTCGAGACCTTCGGCTTTCGCAGCGTCTCCCTGGACATCCGGCAGAACGCCACGGTGATCAATCAGGTGGCGTTGGAGGTGCTGCGGCACAACGGCCACGACGGCCTGGAGATGGGAACGCCTGCCTGGTCAGCCGCGCTCCGCCAAGCCCTCAACGCCCAGGAACCCGCGCCGCTGCCACCGGACGAGCTCTCCGACATGGGCCGCGAAACCCTGGCGCTCTTCTCGCTGCTGCGCGATGTCGAGAACGGAACGGACCCTCGGGCGGTCGGTGCTTTCATCCTCAGCATGACGACCTCGGCCGAGGATCTGCTGGCCGTCTGCCTCCTGGCCCGCATGGTCAACCTGCACGTCGGCGGCGATGCCACCGGCCCGCTGGCCCTGCGCGTGGTGCCGCTGTTCGAGACCATCGACGACCTGCGCCGTGCCCCCGAGATCCTGCGCGGCTTCCTCGAGGTGCCCCTGGTTCGCCGGTCCCTGCGCGCGCAGGGCAACGCCATGGAGATCATGCTGGGCTACTCGGACTCCAACAAGGACGGCGGCTTCTTCTGCTCGACCTGGGAGGTCAGCAAGGCCCAGAAGAAATTGGTCGCCACCGGCCAGGCGCTGGGTATCGGCGTTCGCTTCTTCCATGGCCGGGGCGGGTCCGTCAGCCGCGGCGGCGCGCCCACCGGCCGGGCCGTGGCCGCCCAGCCGGCCGGCACCGTCAACGGCATGATGCGCCTCACCGAGCAAGGCGAGGTGGTCTCCTCCAAGTACGCCAACGGCCCGACGGCGCAGTTCCAGATGGAGTTGCTGTCCGCCAGCGTGCTGGCTCACTCGCTGCGGTCGGCCTCGAACGGCGCCGCCGCCGGCAAGCCGGAGTTCGAAGAGGCGCTGGAGGCGCTCTCCGGCCTGTCCCAGGTCGCCTACTGTCGGCTTCTCGCCCAGCCCGGCTTTCTCGGCTACTTCCAGTCGGCCAGTCCGGTCGAAGAATTGGCGCTGCTCAAGATCGGCTCGCGCCCGGCGCGGCGCTTTGGGGCCGCCAGCCTGGCCGACCTGCGCGCCATCCCCTGGGTCTTCGCCTGGACCCAGAACCGCCACCTCTTGACCGGCTGGTACGGTATCGGCCGCGCGCTGCAGGCCTTTATCGATGTACGCGGCCGCGAAGGTCGCATGCTGCTGGCGTCGCTTTTCGCGGACTCACCGGTCTTCCGGCTGATCATCGACGAGGCGGAAAAGACGCTCTACCAGGCGGACATGGAGATCGCCGCGCTCTACGCCGAGCTTGCCCCGGCCGAGGTGCCGGCCGGCGACATCCTGACCAGCGTGCGCCAGGAGTACGACAGAACCTGCGAAGAGATCCGCTTGCTGACCGGCAGCGGCGAGATCGCCGAGCGCTTCCCCTCCTTCCGGCAAAGGATGGACCGGGTGCGCGAGCTGGTCGCCGCGACCAACCGCCAGCAGGTCGAGCTGTTGCGCGACCTGCGCCGTCGTCCGGCCGACGATCCGGCGCGCGAAGAAACGATCGTGCCGCTCCTCATGTCGATGAACTGCATTGCCAGTGGCCTCGGCTGGACCGGCTAAACCCTTACCCTAACGTTGAGAGGACATCATGCTGCAGAACGCCGTTGCCTATGCTGACGACCGCCAGTCGGACTTCTTCACGGCCAGCCTTGCCGAGAGCGACCCGGCGCTGGCCCAAGCCGTCAAGGACGAGCTGCATCGGCAGCAGACCGAGATCGAGCTGATCGCCTCCGAGAACATCGTCTCGCAAGCCGTCTTGGACGCGCAGGGCTCGGTGCTGACCAACAAGTATGCCGAGGGCTATCCCGGCCGGCGCTACTACGGCGGCTGCGAGTACGTCGACGTCGCCGAAGACCTGGCGCGGCAGCGGGCCCGGGAGCTCTTCGGCTGCGACTTCGTCAACGTGCAGCCCCATTCGGGCGCCCAGGCCAACCAGGCCGTCTTCTTCTCCCTGCTGCAGCCGGGCGACACCTTCCTCGGCCTCAACCTCGCTGCCGGCGGGCACCTGACCCACGGCTCCCCGGTCAACATCTCGGGCAAGTGGTTCAACGCCATTCCTTATGGTGTCCATCCCGACACGCACCTGATCGACTACGACGAGGTGGCGCGCCTCGCCGAGGAGCATAAGCCGAAGCTGATCATCGCCGGCGGCTCGGCCTATGCCCGGCACATCGACTTCCCGCGTTTCCGGGAGATCGCCGATGCAGTCGGCGCCTATTTCATGGTCGACATGGCGCACTTCGCCGGTCTGGTCGCCGGCGGCGCGCATCCGAGCCCGATTCCCCATGCGGACGTGGTCACCACCACCACCCACAAGACGCTGCGCGGTCCGCGCGGCGGCATGATTCTCTCGCGCTCGGAAGAGCTCGGCAAGAAGATCAACTCCGCGGTCTTCCCCGGCCTGCAGGGCGGGCCGCTGATGCACGTCATCGCCGCCAAGGCGGTCGCTTTCGGCGAGGCGCTGCGGCCGGAGTTCAAGGACTATGCGGCGCAGGTCGTCAGCAATGCGCAGGCGCTGGCCGAGACGCTGAAAGGCGCCGGTCTCGACATCGTCTCCGGCGGTACCGACACGCACCTGGCCTTGGTCGATCTTCGGCCAATGGGGGTTACCGGCAAGGCCGCCGAGGCCGCGCTCAGCCGGCATCTCATCACCTGCAACAAGAACGGCATCCCCTTCGACCCCGAGAAGCCCATGGTCACCTCGGGCATTCGCGTCGGCTCACCGGCCTGCACCACTCGCGGCTTCGGCACGGCCGAGTTCGAGGAGGTGGGCCAGATGATCGGCGCCGTCCTGGGGGCCGAGCGCTCTGCATCCGGCGAAGAGCCCGTCCTCACCGAGGTCAAGGAGCAGGTGCGGCGACTGACCGAGCGCTTCCCGATCTACCCAGGCTGAGACCGGCCAGGCGCGGACCCGCTATTCCGCGGCGGCCGGTCGGTTCCGCGGAATGGTGAGCCAGCCGAGGGTCAGCACAGCCAGGAACAGGCAGGCCGTTAGCAGGTAGATCGGCCAGTAGACCGATGTCACGGCAAAGAGCGTGCTGCAGGCCGTCATGCCAACCGTGCCGCCGAGCAGCTGCGCGGTCATGCTGACGCCGCCGGCCTCGCCGCGCTTGTCGGGCGGGACGGTGTTCATGACCTCGCGCAGCGAGGGCACGAAGAGGAACGACATGCAAGCGCCCCAGACGACCAAGGCAGGCAGCAGCAGCACATAGCTCTGCAGGGTCACGGCAAAGACCAGGCACAGCATGGCCAGGGCCGAGGCGGCCGCCCCGCCCAGCACCAGCACGCGGGGGCCGACCTGATCGAGCAGCTTGCCGGCCGACAAGGAGGTCAGAATCGTCGGCACGGTCGAGGCAAGCAGAATCATGCCGGCGATCAGGGCGCCGACGCCGAGGCTGTTCTGCAGGTAGAGCGCGATGAACACGAAGACCGCCATCTTGCTGAACTGGGCGGCGAAGATGGTCAGGTTGAAGGCGGTGAAGGCGCCGTTCTTGAACAGAACGACATCGATCAAGGGCTGCGGCACCCGCTGTTCGACGATGACGAAGAGGACCAGGACGATGGACCCGGCCGCCAGCGCCGCCCAGATCGCAAGAGTCTGCCAGCCCCAGTCGGGCCCTTGCATGACGGCAAAGACGACCAAGCTCAGTCCCGCCACCAGCGTCAGCGCGCCGAACCTGTCGAGCTTGATCGCGTCCCCCTCCCGGGGCGGATCGCGCCAAAGGGCCAGGACCATCAGCGCGATCACCACCACGATCGGCGGGTTGATCCAGAAGATCCAGCGCCAGGACACCAGCTCGGAAAAGAAGCCGCCGGCGATCGGGCCGAGGGAGAGGAAGCAGGTGCCGATGGCGCCATAGATTCCGATCGCCATGCCGCGCTGCTCGGGCGGAAAGGCGTGGGTGATGATGGCCAGCGAGGCGGGAAAGATCACCGCGGCCCCGATGCCTTGCACGGCACGCATCGAGACCAGCCAGGCGCCGCTCTCGGCGAAGCCCGATGCCAGCGAGGCAAGGCCGAAAATCAGCACGCCGATGACGAACAGCTTCTTCAGCCCGACGATGTCGCCCAGCCGCCCCGCGGCTGCCGCCAGGCCGGCGAACACCAGAAGATAGGCGTTCACGACCCAGTGGGACTCGCTCAGCGTCAGGCCAAGCTCGGTAACGATCGTCGGGAGGGCGACGCCGACCACGGTCTCGTCGAACACGACGATCCCCAGGACGCCCCCCATCGCCGTCAGTATCCACCACTTGCGGGCATTTTCGGTGATCTTCAAAACGCCCCCTCCGACCGGCTCGATCGGCGCCGACGCTATCAACTTTTATGCGGCGTGTGAATCCATCGATCGTGAGAGCCGCGCGCCACGTCTGACCCGGCGCTCCAAAGCGGTTAGCTGCGGTCCTGCTGCTCGCGCTCCCGGGCCTCGTACTCCTGGGCGTCGCGCAGCTCGTCGATGCGGGTCTTCTCCCACAGCGGCACACCGGTGCGATAGGCGGCCCGGCCGATCATGTGCGCCGCCACCGGCGCGGTCAGCAGCAGGAAGATGAAGGCGGCGAGCGCGCGGGCGATGGTCCCCGTATCGCCACCCGACCCGATGGCCAGCGCCAGCAGGATGAGGCCGCAGCCGAGCGTTCCGGCCTTGGTCGAGGCATGCATGCGGATGAGCACGTCGGGCAGGCGCAGGACGCCGACGGCGGCGACCAGGGTGAAGAGCGCCCCGACAATGATCAGGATGGCGATGATCCAATCGATCATGGCTGCGTCCTCTCGCCGTCCTTCTCACGGTCGCCCGGCAAGGCGCGCGTCTCGGCGTTGTCCTCGACCCCGCGAACGCTGCGCCGCTCGGCAAAGCGGGCGAAGGCCACGGTGGCGAGAAAGGCGACCAATGCGAGCGCGATCGAGACGTCCAGAAAAGCCTGCTCGTCCGAGGCGATCGCATAGAGCGCGGCATAGGCCATGGCTAGGAGCGTCAGGAGGTCGAGCGCCACCACCCGGTCCTCCAGGCTCGGCCCCAAAGCCAGCCGAATGAAGCCGATCAGGAACGAGAGGCTGATGATCACGTAGCCTGCGGTGATCGCTAGATCGAGAATGCCGCCCTCTGCCATGGCTACTCCATTGCCTCGATGACGCTGCGTTCCATGCCCTGCTTCAATTCCCGCTTCAGGGCCTCCGGGTCCTCGACGAACATGCCGTGGACATAGAGCGTCTTGCGGTCCGGCGAGACGTCAAGGCTGAGCGTGCCCGGCGTGAGCGAGATCAGGCTGGCGACCAGCAGGATCTCGGTGTCGCCCTTGGCGTCCAGCGGCATGGCGATGATGCCCGGCTTGCTCAGGTGGGCCGGTGTCACCACGTCCCACGCCACCCGCAGGCTGGAGACCAGAAGCTCGTAGAGGAAGAGGGCGGCGAGGCGGACGACGCGGTAGACGCGCAGGAAATAGGTGTTCTCGCCAAACAGGGGGCGGGCGACCCAGAGCGCCACGTAGCCGACGACGAAGCCGGTCGCCAGGCTGCCGAGGGAGAAGCTGCCAATCAGCGAGGCCCAGCCGATGGCAAGGAAGATGTTCAGCGCCAAGAGGTTCATCAGTCCGCTCCCGCCACCGCCGCGACATAGGCCGAAGGGTCCAGCAACTGGCCCGCCGCCCGCTCGGCGAAAACATAGAAGGGCTCAGGGAAAAAGCCGATGATCAAGGTCAGGCTGGCCAGGAAGCCGATCGGCAGCACCAGGCTCAGCCACTCCTGCCTGGGCAGGCGGACGACGCCGCTGCCGTTGGTCTCCGGATGCGGCTTCCAGAACACCGCGGCCCAGATCTTGGTCATGGAGAAGACGGTGAGGATGCCGGTGATCAGCGCTATGGCGGCGATGACGTAGTCGCCGATATCCAGGCTGGCCTTGACCAGAAGGTACTTGGCCCAGAAGCCGGAGAGCGGCGGGAAGCCGGCCAGCGAGAAGGCCGGAATGAAGAAGAGCACCGCAAGCAGCGGGCTTGCGGCATAGAGGCCGCCGGAGCCCGCCAGGCTTTCCGTGCCGGTCATCCGCCGTGCCACGCCGCTGACCAGGAAGAGGTTGGCCTTCACCACGATGTGGTGGACCAGGTAGAAGACGGCGCCGATCAGCGCCAGGGGCGTGTAGAGCGCCAAGCCCAGGACCATGTAGCCGATCTGGCTGATGATGTGGAAGGAGAGGATCTTGCGGAACTCGGTCTGCGCGGCGGCTCCCAAGACTCCGGTCAGCATGGTGAAGGCGGCGACCACCAAGAGGATGCTGTGGGTGTAGTCCACGTCCTGGGTGAAGATCAGGGTGAAGACGCGAATGAGGGCGTAGACGCCGACCTTGGTCAGCAGGCCGGCGAAGACCGCCGAGACGGCGACGGGCGGTGTGTGGTAGGCGGCCGGCAGCCAGAAGAACAGCGGAAAGACCGCCGACTTGATGCCGAAGGCGATCATGAAGAGCACGGCGATCATGACCACCACGCCCTGGTTCTCCACCTCGCCCACCGCCGTGTGGAGATCGGCCATGTTGAGCGTGCCGGTGACGCCGTAGAGCATGCCGATGGCGGCCAGGAAGAGGACGGTGGAGATCAGGTTGAGGGTGACGTACTTGACGCCGCCGTCGAGCTGCTCCTTGTCGCCGCCCAGAACCAGCAGGCCGAAGGAGGCGATGACCATCACCTCGAACCAGACATAGAGGTTGAAGAGGTCGCCGGTCAGGAAGGCGCCGCAAACGCCGGCCAAGAGACACTGGAAGAGGGCATGGTAGCCGAGCAGCTCGCGCCGCCGGTCGATGTCGGCCAAGGCATAGACGGAGACGGCCAAGCCGGTGATGGCGGCGATCAGCACCATCACGGCGCTGAAGAGATCGGCCACCAAGGTAATGCCGAAGGGCGCTGGCCAGCCGCCCATCTGGGAGGCGATCACGCCCTGGTTCCAGACCTCGACGAGCAGCGCGACGGAGACCGCGAGGTGCAGCACGCAGCCGACGACGCTCAGCCAGCGGCCCCAGCCCCCCTTCTCCCGCACCAGGAAGACCAGGATGGCGAAGGAGATCGGCAGCATGATGGGGGCGACGAGAAGCCAGCTCATGAAGCCTCTCCCCGCTGGGTTTTAGAATCGTCGACCACGTCCTTCCCGTCGGTCCTCGGCTCGGCCAGGCGCATGGCGTCGCTGTTCAGGGTGCCGAGCTCGCGGTAGGTGCGGAACACCAGCGAGAGCGAGAAGGCGAAGAGGCCAAAGCCGATGACGATGGCCGTCAGGATCAGAGCTTGCGGCAGGGCGTTGGCGACCAGCTCGGGCGGGGCGGGCATCCCCGTGGGGATGAGCGGCGGCTCGGCGCGGGTCAGGCGCCCGGCGGTGAAGATCGTCAGGTTCGCCGAATTGCTCAGCAGCACCAGGCCGAAGATGAAGCGCAGCACGTTGCGCGAGAGCATCAGGTAGATGCTGCAGGCGACCAGCAGGCCGACGATAAGGGCGAGCGCGACCTCCATGGCCTAGACCTCGTCCTCCAGCGCGAAGACGATGGCCAGCACCGCGCCGATCACCACCAGATAGACGCCGATGTCGAACAGCAGCACGCTGCTGATCGGCAGACCCTTCTCACCCTCGCTGCCGCCGATGAACAGCCACTGCCCGGTGAAGAAGGAGTCGCCGCCGATGACGGCGAGCGCGGCGGCGAGGATGGCCAAGGCGAGGCCGACCATGGCGATGGCGCGCGGGTCGGCGCGCAAGGCGCGGCGCGCTTCCCGCGTGCCGTGGCCGATGGCATAGAGTGTCAGGCCGATGGCCGCGACCAGGCCGCCGATGAAGCCGCCCCCCGGCTCGTTGTGGCCGCGCAGCAGCATGAAAACCGAGAACAGCAGCATCAGGGCGACGAGGATGCGCGTGGCCGCATTGAGGATGAGAGAGTTCATCGCGTCGGCTCCCCCCCGCTGTCCGTGCCGGCCGACCGGCGGATGAGGGCGTAGGCCGCAATGGCGGCGATGGCGACCACGGCGATCTCACCGAAGGTGTCGAGCGCGCGGAAGTCGACCAGGATGACATTGACGATGTTGCGGCCGAAGGCCTCCGGCACGCTGGCGACCTCGAAGAAGTCGCTCAGCCGGCGATCCAATGGCTGGCTCAGGACCGCGAGCAGGGTGACCGAGGTGACGACGCCGGCCAGTCCGGCGGTGATCAGACGCAGCGACTGCCAGCGCCAGGTGAAGGGGCTGCGGGTCGTCCAGCGCGGCAGGCGCAGCATGGCGGCGGCGACCAGCACCACGGTCAGGGTCTCGACCAGAAGCTGGGTGATGGCGACGTCCGGCGCGCCGAAGGTCAGGAAGACCAGGGCGACACCGACACCGACCGCGCTCAGACCGCAGATGGCGGTGAGGCGGGAGCGGGTCATGGCGGCCAGGATACCGCCGCCGGCCATCAGGCCGAGAATGACCCACTCCTTGAACAGCAGGCCGCGCAGGTCGCCCGGCAGGACCAGGATGTCGAAGACGACGAGCGTGGCTCCGCCGACGAGGCCCAGGGTCGCAAGAATCGTCAAGGCGTAATAACGCAGCACGCCGCTCTGCAAAATGCGGGTCTGCCACTCGGCCAGCTTGATCAGGCCGGCAAGCAGGGAGTCCCAGGCGCGGTCCGCAGTGAAGGGATAGGCCTCTTGGAAGCGCGCCATGGCCGCGCGCAGGCGGCGGCTGAGCAGGTAGAGAACGACGCCGAGAACGACCGTCAGGATGCTCAGCATCAGCGGCAGGTTCACGCCGTGCCAGAGCTTGAGCTTGATCACTTCCGGCCGGCCCAGGATGGCGGTCACCGCCGGCTGAATCAGGCTCTCGTCGATCAGCGAGGGGGAGAGCCCGAAGGCGAGGCCGAGCACGGCGAGCAGCAAGGGGCCGCTCCAAAGCTGCCAGGGCACGCGGCGCTTCACCTCGGGCGTGACGCCGGGCTGCGGCCGTCCGAGGAAGGGACGCAGCGCAATGATGCCGGCGGCCGCGACCATCAGGGCGTTGGCGGTAACGGCGACGGCGACGACGAACATGGGTTCCGAGGCGATGGCCAGCGCGCCTTCGTACTTCAGCTCCTTGCCGATGAAGCCGAGAAAGGGCGGAAAGCCGGCCATGGAGAAGCCCGAGGCGAAGGCGGCGAAGGCGACTAGGGGCATGGCGCGCATCAGCCCGCTCAGGCGGTCGACGTCGCGGCTGCCGGTGGCGAAGTCGACCGAGCCGACGACCAGGAACAGCGAGGCCTTGTAGAGGCCGTGGACCACCAGGAAGGTCA
>JANQIA010000271.1 GCA_028282405.1 Rhodovibrionaceae bacterium | reverse complement strand
GTGACGGCCGCCTTCAAGATCATCCTCTCCGACCCCAACGTGGAGGGGATCCTGGTCAACATCTTCGGCGGCATCATGCGTTGCGACGTGATTGCCGAGGGCGTCGTGGCGGCAGCCCGCGAGGTGTCGCTGCACGTGCCCCTGGTGGTGCGGCTGGAAGGCACCAACGTCGAGCTCGGCAAGAAGATCCTGGCCGAGTCCGGCCTGCCCATCGTCTCCGCCGACAACTTGGCCGACGCTGCCGAGAAGATCGTCAAAGCCGTGCAGGGAGCCTAAGAACCATGGCCGTATTGGTCGACAACAGCACCAAGGTGATCTGCCAGGGCTTTACCGGCGCGCAGGGCACCTTCCATTCCGAGCAGGCCATCGCCTACGGCACCCAGATGGTCGGCGGCGTGACGCCCGGCAAAGGCGGCACCAAGCACCTCGACCTGCCGGTCTTCGACACCGTCGCCGATGCGGTCGCCGAGACGGGCGCCAACGCCAGCGTGATCTATGTCCCGCCGCCCTTCGCCGCGGACGCTATTCTGGAAGCCGTCGATGCCGACATCGCGCTGGTGGTCTGCATCACGGAGGGCATTCCGGTTCTGGACATGGTCAAGGTCAAACGCGCGCTGGAGAACTCCTCGACACGTCTGGTCGGCCCGAACTGTCCGGGGGTCATCACGCCCGACGAATGCAAGATCGGAATCATGCCCGGCCATATTCATCAGCGCGGCAAGATCGGCATTGTTTCGCGCTCAGGAACGCTTACCTACGAAGCGGTGGCGCAAACGACCTCGACCGGCCTCGGCCAATCGAGCTGCATCGGCATCGGCGGCGACCCCGTGCACGGCCTCAATTTCGTGGACTGTCTGGATCTGTTTCTTAACGATCCGGAAACCGAAGGGATCATTATGATCGGCGAGATCGGTGGAGACGCCGAAGTCAAAGGTGCCGAGTTCATCGCCAACCATAGCGTCAAGAAACCCGTCGTCGGCTTCATCGCCGGAAGGACGGCGCCTCCGGGGCGCCGCATGGGGCATGCCGGCGCCGTCATCTCGGGTGGCAAGGACACCGCCGATCACAAGATTGCCGCGCTCAAGGATGCAGGCATTCACGTCGCCGACTCGCCTGCTAGCCTTGGCGAGACGATGGTGGCTGCCATGGGCCGCTGAGCGCGGGGACCGCTGCGAGAACTGACCAGAGAAAGGAGGCGGCAAGGGTTGCTGCCCATCGGCGACCCGGCCGATGTAAAAGGATGGCGCAAGAGACCGAGTCCAGTGCCGCGCTGATGGGGCCGAACGGGGCCCTGCTGTTAGAGCAGTTCGCCCGATACCAGGTCGACCCCGGCCAAGTCTCCGAGGAGTGGCGTACGGTCTTCGAGGACCTGGACGCACCGGCACAAGAGCTGCTCGCATCCGCGATCGGACTGCCCGCACCATTGACGGCGTCACCGCCGGTGCCAGCGCCGGCGCCGATGTCTGCACCGTCGGAAGCCCCGTCCGGCCCGCGCGCGAACGGCGAGAGCATGGCGGCCGTCGCCTTTTCCTATAGCGGCGGTGCGGAGATTGACGCCAGCCACGTGCGTCAAGCCACCCGCGATTCAATCCAGGCGCTTATGATGGTGCGCGCCTACCGCGTGCGCGGCCATCTGGAAGCAGACCTCGATCCCCTCGGCCTGACGCCGACGCTCTCCCATCCGGAACTCGACCCGAGAAGCTATGGCTTCACCGAAGCCGACATGGACCGGCCGATCTTCATCAACAACGTGCTGGGCCGTGAAACCGCGACCCTGCGCGAGATCGTGCAGATCTGCCGCGAGACCTATTGCGGCAAGATCGGTGTCGAGTTCATGCACATCCAGGACCCAGACCAGAAGCGCTGGATCCAGGAGCGCATCGAGAACATCAAGAACCGCACCGAGTTCACCATTCCCGGCAAGCGCGCCATCCTGGAGCGGCTGACCGCGGCCGAAACCTTCGAGCAGTTCCTCGATAAGAAGTACACCGGCACCAAGCGCTTCGGTCTCGACGGCGGCGAGTCCATGATCCCCGCGCTTGAGCAGATCCTAAAGCGCGGCGGGCAGCTCGGTCTCAAGGAAGTTGCCGTCGGCATGCCGCACCGCGGCCGCTTGAACGTGCTGGCCAATTTCATGGGCAAGCCCTTCACCGCGATCTTCAGCGAGTTCCAGGGGGGTGCCGCGCACCCTGAAGAGGTCGGCGGCTCGGGCGACGTGAAGTACCACCTCGGCACGTCTTCGGATCGCGAGTTCGACGGCAACAGCATCCACCTCTCGCTGACCGCCAACCCCTCTCATCTGGAAGCCGTGAACCCCGTGGTGATCGGCAAGGTCCGTGCCAAGCAAACCCAGATCGGCGATACGGAACGCAGCCAGGTGATGCCCCTCCTGATGCATGGCGACGCCGCTTTCGCCGGCCAGGGCCTGGTGCCCGAGACGCTCGACCTCTCCGAACTCAAGGGTTACCGGG
>JANQIA010000253.1 GCA_028282405.1 Rhodovibrionaceae bacterium | reverse complement strand
CAAGGCGTCGCGCACGTTGTCGACGGCGACGGCGGCAAGGATCAGCCCCATCACCCGGCTCAGGATGCTGGCGCCGGAGATGCCGATCACCCGGTTGATGAAGCCCGCCGCGAGCATGAGGATCAAGGCGCAGAGAATGACCAGCATCACGACTCCGGTCGTGATGACCTGCTCGGTCATGCTGTAGCGATTGTTGTCGGTCAGCACGACCACCGCCAGCATGGCGCCGGGCGACGCCAAGGAGGGTACCGCCAGCGGAAAGACCGCCACATCCTCCTTGCTTGGCCGGTTCTCGGACAGCTCGCTCTCGGGCTTGCCCGGGCCGAAGATCATTTGCAGTGCGAAGAGGAAAAGGACGATGCCGCCGGCGATCTGGAAGGAGACCAGCGAGATTTCCAGCGCTTCCAGCAGAAGCTGCCCGCCGACGATGAAGGCAAGCAGGATGAGCGCCGAGATGAGGGCTGCACGAAACGCGACGCCGCGCCGTTCCTTGCTCGACATGGCGGCGGTCACGGCGATGAAGACGGGAACCGTGCCGATGGGGTCGACCACGACCCAAACGGTCACGAACTCCCTGATATAGTCGTCGATCGTCATGTCCTCGGCCTGATTGGGCTGTTCGCAGCTAAGACCGCTCAGTTTCGACGGTCAAGATGCCGATCTGCAACGACTATTACCACTAAAATGCTGTTGCTCCGCGGACGGTCTGCAGCCGCCGAAAAGAAGCGGCGGCGGCCAAATGGCCGCCGCCTGCCGATTGGAGAGATGCCGAACGCTAGATGTCTTGCGGGTACTCCAGCGCCTTGAAGCTTATGCCGTCCGCTTGGGGCGCGCGGCCGATCCGCCGGATGTTGCCCCACACGTTCTTATAGTTCGGAATGATGAACTCGTTGGTGTACTTGCTCACCACATTGCCGACCTGGCCGAGCGGCGAGCAGAACAGCATGAAGCTCTGGCCGCGCGCGGCTGAGGCGATGGGGTAGGCCATGGCCTGGGTCGAGCCGACTTCGTTGTAGACCTCGACCAGGTCACCGGCTTTCAGCCCCAACTCCGTCATGTCGTCCGGGTTCATCTCGATCGGAGGTACCGGGAAGCGCTCGCGCACGAAGGGCGTTCGGACGTCATAGAAGGCGTTCTGCCAAATCATGTTCTTGCGGCCGTTGTTGATCAGGAAGGGGTACTTGGCCTCTTCGGCCTCGCGCCCTTTTGCCTGCAGGCCACGCCAGGCGGCGGACAAGAAGTGCGCCTTGCCGTCGGAGGTGCCGAACTTGCCGTCGCTGTAGAGCCGCGGCGTGCCGACAAGCTTGCCATTCTCGAAACCGACGCAGGGCTCCTGCACGCCGTTCGTGCCCATGGCGCGCAGCCGTTCATAGGTGACGAACTCGCCGCCGTTGGCGTGCTTGTGATAGCCGTCCATGAAGGCGTCTTCTTCGGTCTGCCAGTCATAGCCTTTGAACTTGTCGGCCTGGGCGTCGTTGCCGACATCCCGGAAGCTTTTCTCGAGGTGGTTGGCAAGCCGCGCCGCGATCAGACAATCGGGCAGCGCCTCACCGGGGGCGTCCATGTACTTCTCGGTCAGGCGTAGCCGCCGCTCACCGTTCATGGAGGTCAAGTTCATCTCGCCCGCCGTCGCCGCGGGCAGCATGACATGTGCGCACTCGCCGATCTGGGTCGGCAGGATGTCGACGTCGACACTGAACAGGCCGCCGCGGCGGATCGCATTGATGATCGCATCCAGTTGCGCTTCGCGGTCGCCATAGGGGATGGCCGACATGGCCTCCTTCACGATGTTGGTGCGCCGACGGTAGACGCGCCGGAACTCCTCGGCGTTCAAGGTCGACTTGAAATGATCGACCGCCCAGATGTGGTGAATGCCGCCCTGGCCGGAGATCAGCAGTTGGTCGACATAGGGAGCCGGCCGCCCGATGAAGGCATCCGAGGGCCGCATGTAGCCTTCCTGATGGCCGCCCAGACGCACGCAGCCGGTGCCTTCCCGGCCGACGTTGTGGGTGGCGAAGCAGAGATTGGCGATCGCCGCGTTGGTGCGGTAGTTGTCGTTGCCCCAGATCAGGCCCTTCTCGTAGCACAGCATGCTGCGCCGCGGCTTGCCGCCCGCTTTGGGTTTGGCGATCCACTCTGCTGCCTTCTTGATGTCGGCGACGGAGAGGCCGGTCAGGCTGGCGGCATCTTCCAGGCTGGTCTTGTTGGCGGCCAGGGCATCGTCGAAGCCGCTAGTGTTCTGAGCGATGAAGTCTTTCGCGTGCCAGCCTTGTGCGACCACCTCGGTCATGAGGGCGTTGAGCAGCACGAGGTCGGTGCCAGGCTTCAAAGCCAGGTGCAGGACGTTGTCCTTGCCGGCTTCGATCTCGCAGGCGTTGACGGTGACCGTCCGCCGCGGGTCGACGATGATCACCTTGGCC